>CAMAYM010000021.1 GCA_945862495.1 Bordetella parapertussis
ACATGAACCATCTTAGCGTTTGCCACCGTGCCCATCATGGCTGCGGCAAGGTGAGCCGAGCCACCGTTACCTGCGGAGCCGTAGCTGACTGCATCGGGCGCACTTTTCGCTTTGTTGAGCAGGTCTTGCAGATTTTTAAATGGGGAGTCGTATGCGGTCACAATCACCAATGGCAAGTTCGCTACGAGTGACACAGGGGCAAAATTTTTGAGCGGGTCGTATTCAGCTTTGTCGCCCAGCAACAATTTGTTGACGTTATGTGAAAGCGAAGCGAACAGCACGGTATAGCCGTCGGGCTTAGCTTTTGCGACTTCACGTGTGGCGATGAGTGAGTTGGCGCCGGTGCGGTTTTCTACTACAACAGATTGCCCCAAGTCCGTTGTCATATGTTGGGCAAGAATGCGACCAATCACGTCAGTTGGACCCCCCGCAGCAAAACCGATCAGTATTTTGATGGGTTGGGTGGGGTAGGTTGCGCTCTGTGCCATGCTTGTCAGAGGCAGAACTGTAGTGAGCGCCAAACAGGCTGCGAAAATCGTTTTTTTCATTTGTCTTCCATTTATAAAAATAGTGAGATGAGCTTAACAGTCTGCTCACCCATCAGGCTACGCTGCCAAGGGAAAATACCGATCTGCCATGACTTGGCAACGCTTGATAAAGCGGTACTCGTCAGGACCGTAATCGGCGACAGCGTTGTGGATCGTGCCCATGTTGTCCCACATCAGCACGTCCCCCGCCGTCCAGCGGTGCTGATATCGAAACTGTGGTTGCAACTGGTGCGCGAATAAAAACTCCAGAATCTCGTCGCTCTCTTGTTTTGGCAACTCATTAATCTGAATCGAATAACCTGGATTCGCGTACAAAATCTTTTCGCCCGTAATCGGATGCGTCAAAAAGATCGGGTGCGAAACGGGTGGTTTGGCTTTGAGTTGCGCTTCTGTCAACGGAGGACGGGTGCAGCCCGGTTGTTTGCGCATGTTTTCCCAAAACTTATTGAAATCATGCAGTACCGTCATGCCCTCGAGCTTTTTCTTGAGGTCTTCTGGCAGGGCGAGATAAGCGGCGCGCATATTGGAAAATTCTGTGCTGCCCAGCGGTACCCCATCGCGATGCGGAATTTCAATGCCGTACAACACATTGGTAAAGGCGATCATCTTGCTATAGGACATGTCCGTATGCCAGTCTTGCCCTGCATCACCTAGCCCGATCGGCTTGCCATCCACTTTTTTGTTGGACAGGATCATGACCTCGGGGTGACCGGGCTCCTGATACATATTGGCTACGTTGACCTCAAGGGTGCCAAACTTGCTGCTGAAATCTTTCAGCTGTGGCCCTGTCAGGTTCTGCTTTTTGAAACACAACACACCGTATTGACCCAACAGGCCTTCGATTTTTTTATAGTTCTCGTGGGAAAGAGGTGTTGAGATGTCAAACCCCTCAACGCGCGCGCCGAGACCTTGTCCGCTAGGTGTCACTTGCATGATGGCTCCCCATTTATTATGTCTTTAAGATGAGTGAGTCTAGCGGTTTAGTGATAATGAGAATAGCGTCGAATTGTGAAATTAGTGTTCTCGAAATGGAAACAATCATCGTACAATCCTTGTCACTATGGACAAACTCAAAGCAATCGAGGTTTTTATTGAGGTCGCGCAGGGCTTGAGCTTTTCGGGCGCAGCCCAGAGACTTGGTATGGCTAAAGGCAATGTGACCAAGCATATCGCCTGGCTCGAACAGACCTTGGGCGTCCAGCTTCTGACGCGCACCACCAAAAGCGTGAGTCTGACGGAGTCCGGATTATCTTTGCTCGAAAACGGCCGGGAGTTGCTCGACAGGGTCGATAGTATCGATGCGGCGGTCCGCCAATCTGTCAAAGAGCCCAAGGGGATGCTCAGGCTGGGGGCGCCGCCCTCGTTCGGTGCGTTTCATCTGGTGCCCATCATTACCGCCTTTTCCTCGGCACACCCCGATATTCAGGTCGTGCTCTATCTGGATGATGGACGCACGGATCTCGTGGCGGAAGGGCTGGACATGTCGGTGCGGATCGCCACCTCGCTCAAGGATACGTCTCAGGTGGCGCAGCGTCTTGCTGTCGTGCCGCAACTGCTCGTCGCCTCACCGGACTATTTGCGCCGCCGTGGGACTCCCCAGACGATAGCGGACTTGGCGGAGCATGAGTGCATGGTCCATGCGTTGAAATCACCAACAAACATCTGGACCTTCATGGCTGACGCGCAGGGCTCAGAGGCCAGCGGCAAAACGACGGTCCGCGTACACGGGTCGATTCGCGCCAATTATGGCGATCCCTTGCGTCATGCAGCAATGCTTGGCCATGGGATTTCGATGCACCCCACCTATATGGTGATGCAAGACATCCAAGAGGGCCGCTTGGTCAGTGTTTTGCCCCAGTTTCGCCCTGTGGGCGTTGATATTTATGCAGTTTTCCCTAGCCGTAAAAATATGCCCGTCCGGGTGCGGACATTTTTAGACTTTTTGCGTCAATGGTTTGCGGCCGCAGACTGGCACGCCTACCAAAACGTGCCGTAAACTGTCTGCAATGCGTAGTTTTGCGTCTGGCAATTAAAGGCCAGTTAGGCAATGATGACGATTAGAACGCGCCCCACCGGGCATTGATGAATCACGACATTTTTTAAAACGGAGATCGGCATGGCATCGGTCAATAAAGTAATTTTGGTTGGCAATCTTGGGCGCGATCCCGAGGTGCGTTACAGCCCAGATGGCGGCGCTATTTGTAACGTGTCGATTGCAACCACCAGCAGCTGGAAAGACAAGGCGACTGGCGAGCGTCGCGAAGAAACCGAATGGCATCGCGTAGTGTTTTACAACCGCCTGGCTGAAGTCGTCGGCGAGTACATGAAAAAGGGTCGCCCCTTGTACATCGAAGGCCGTTTAAAAACACGCAAGTGGCAAAACAAAGAAGGTGTTGATCAGTACACGACTGAAGTCGTCGCCGATCAGATGCAAATGCTCGGCGGTCGCGATGGTGGCGACGGCGGCTCAATGGGTGGCGGCGGTGGTGGCGAAAGAGAAAGCGCCCCACGTCCAGCCCGCGCACCTCAGGCGCAGCGTCCGGCAGCCCCAGCCGCGAGTGGTGCTAATTTGACGGATATGGATGACGACATTCCTTTCTAAAAGGTTTTGTTAGTGCATGTTTTAAAGTGATAGATAGTAGGGATACGGCGGTGCAACTTCAGGGTTGTATCGCCGTTTTTATGCGCCGTTCATGTTGCTCCAGCCAATGAAATAATTACTTACAAAAAAGTGGGTACAGAATCGTTCAAATACAGAGTTTTACGATTGAATGTGCAGAGCGACTCTATTACCATCACATCATGGAAAAACGAATCACTACATTAGAAGTCACTGCTAACCAGACGTGTAAATCAATGGATCATCTTGAAAGATCCGTTTCTGATTTGCGGTCTGAGATGCATCGTTCAGCTTCCGACTTGCGTAATGAAATGCAACATTCCCTCTCGGGACTACGTAATGAGGTCAATAGCTCAATCAGCGGACTTCGCACCGAGATGCATAGTGCAATGTCATTAATACACAACGACCTCGGATCCTTGCGTCGTGATGTAGACAGAAAGTTTATCTGGATGATGGGCACACAAATCGCCGCTTTAATTACAATCATGAGCGCGATGGCCAAGCTCGCACACCTCTTTTGAATTAAGCTGCGATAGCACTTGAATAAAATAAAAATCTTGGAGACAAAATATGGACTTGGGCATTCGTGGTCGCCGTGCAATCGTATGCGCATCTAGCAAGGGCTTGGGTTTGGGCTGTGCGCAACAGCTCGCGCGCGAGGGTGTTGAGCTCGTGATGCTCGCGCGCGGTCAAGAAGCGCTAGAGGCTGCTGCCGAGGCGATTCGTTCGGAGACGGGCGTCAAGGTGACGACCGTTGCCACTGACATCACGACGCCCGAAGGGCGTGCCGAGGTGCTTGCAATTTGTCCGGACCCCGACATCCTTGTGACCAACGCTGGTGGGCCCAAGCCAGGCGATTTTCGTGACTGGAGCCGTGAGGACTGGATCGCTGCGGTGGATGCCAATATGTTGACACCGATTGAGCTGATTCGTGCGACGGTCGATCAGATGATCGCGCGTAAGTTCGGTCGCATCGTCAACATTACCTCCGCCTCGGTCAAGCACCCGATTGAGAGCCTTGGGATGTCCAACGGCGCACGTGCCGGCTTGACAGGTTTTGTGGCGGGGTTGGCGCGCCAAATTATTTCCCACAATGTGACGATCAACAATTTATTGCCAGGCCCTTTTGCAACAGATCGTATTTTGCAGACGGCGGCAGCGCGCGCAAAGGATAGCGGGCAGGCCGTCGAAGACATTTTAAAAGCGCGCATGGCGGCGGTTCCTGCTAAACGCTTTGGCACAACGGCTGAGTTTGGTCAGGCATGCGCATTTTTGTGTGCCGCGAGCTCAGGCTTTATGACGGGTCAAAACCTTGTGCTGGATGGTGGTATTTATCCCGGTACACTTTGATTCAATTCGATATAGTTATTTCATCCATTTCATTTCAGGTGTGATCCATGTCAGACGATAAGAACAAAGAAAACAAAGGCCACTCACTCAATCCCGCTGCCAGCAGCGAAGGGATGTCCAAGGGCTTGGCCAATTATGGCGACCGTGGTTTCTCTTTGTTCTTGCGCAAGGCGTTTATCAAAGGCGCGGGTTTTACCGACTCCGCACTTGAGCGCCCCGTCATCGGCATCACCAATACGGGGAGCGCGTACAACCCCTGTCACGGCAATGCGCCTCAGCTGATTGAGGCCGTCAAGCGCGGCATCATGCTAGCCGGTGGTCTCCCGATGGATTTCCCGACGATCTCGATCCACGAGAGTTTTTCTAATCCGACCAGTATGTACTTGCGTAATCTGATGTCGATGGACACCGAAGAGTTGTTACGTGCTCAGCCGATGGATGCCGTGGTGTTGATTGGAGGCTGTGACAAAACAGTCCCTGCACAGTTGATGGGTGCAGCTTCTGCAGGCCTGCCTGCGGTGCAGTTGATTACAGGTTCAATGTTGACCGGTTCGCATCGCAGCGAGCGCGTCGGTGCCTGTACGGATTGCCGTCGCTATTGGGGTAAGTTCCGCGCCGAGGAAATCGACGCCGAAGAAATCGCGGATGTGAATAGCCAACTCGTCGCAAGCGTGGGAACCTGTTCAGTGATGGGCACGGCGAGCACGATGGCCTGTATCGCCGAAGCACTTGGCATGACCGTGCCGGGTGGTGCCTCGCCACCGGCTGTTACAGCCGATCGTATTCGCGTCGCTGAGCGCAGTGGCGCGTTGGCCGTTGAGATCGCACGCAAGCGTTTGACGATCGACAAGGTCTTGACTGAAAAAGCCTTTGAAAACGCAATGCGTGTGTTGCTTGCGATTGGTGGTTCAACCAATGGCATCATTCATTTGACCGCGATCGCTGGTCGTATGGGCTTGGAAATGGATCTCAAGGCACTCGATCGCATGGGTCGTGACACGCCTGTGTTGTTAGATCTCAAACCCTCAGGTCAGCACTACATGGAAGACTTCCACCATGCGGGTGGCATGGCAACCTTGCTGCGCGAGCTCAAGCCTTTATTACACCTTGATGCAATGACCGTGACCGGCCGCACGCTCGGCGAGGAAATCGACGCCGCAGGTCCTGGTTTTAAACAAGACGTGGTGCGCACCGCGAGCAATCCTATCTATCCTCAGGGTGGTATCGCGGTGCTGCAGGGCAACCTCGCACCAGGAGGTGCGATTATCAAACAATCCGCTGCCCATCCCAAATTGATGGAGCACGAGGGTCGTGCTGTCGTGTTTGAAAATCTCGAAGATATGGCCAACCGGATTGACTTGCCTGATTTGGATGTCACGGCAGAAGACATCCTGGTCCTCAAGCATATTGGTCCCAAGGGTGCCACGATGCCCGAAGCCGGTTATATGCCGATCCCTAAAAAACTTGCTATGGCAGGCGTGAAGGACATCGTGCGGATCTCAGATGGTCGAATGAGCGGCACGGCCTTTGGCACGATCGTGTTACACGTCACGCCGGAGTCGGCGATTGGTGGACCCTTGGCCTATGTGCAAAATGGCGACCGTATCCGACTGAGCGTTGCAAATCGTGAGTTGGCGTTGCTAGTGAGCGACGAAGAGCTCGCAAAGCGTCGTTCGGCCAAGCCTGTTGTGATTCCGACTGCGCAACGTGGCTATCGCAAGCTGTTCCTCGAGACCGTGACCCAGGCAGACAAAGGCGTCGATTTTGACTTTTTGATGCCACCGATGACGGGTAAAGTACCTAAGGCGAAGTAAGCCTTACTCTTTTACTTCAATCACAGCATCAACGGCGTACACCCCCTGACCTTGCGGCATCGCGAGGACAGGGTTGAGGTCGATCGATTGCAGGCGCGGGCCGGCTGCGACTGCAAACGCTGAGAGTTGCGAGAGCATTTCAGCGAGGGCTTTGATGTCGGCGACAGGTCGTCCACGTGCACCTAGTAGCAAGGGTACGCCTTTGATCGAACGAATCATTTCTTCGGCGACATCGGGCCCGAACGGACAGCGATGCAGCACGACGTCTTGCAAGATCTCAACAAAAATCCCACCTAGTCCAAACATCGCGACTGGGCCGAAGACGGGGTCCTGATGAATACCCAAGATGCACTCGACGCCGCCTTTGAGTTGCTTCGCGACGAGCACACCATCGAGGCGTGCGTGCGGCACAGCAGTTTTGGCACGCTGCATCAACAGTGCAAAGCCCTCGCGCACACTTGCTTCATCATGGATGTCGAGTAAGACACCACCGATTTCTGATTTGTGCAGGATGTCGGGTGAGACGATTTTCATGACGACAGGAAAGCCGATCTTTTTTGCGGCGATGACGGCTGTTTCAATCTCAGTGCAGACCTCTTCGGGGGCGGAAGCGATGCCAGCTTGTGCAAGCAGCTGTTTGGCTTGCGCTTCTGAGGGATTGTGATCAGGCAAAGTGATAGGTGCAAGTTTGGGTGCAGGTAGATAAGGTGGTTTAGCAAAGGCGCGACCAAATTGTCCCATCGCTTCGATTGCCACAACGGCGCGTGACGGATCCTCAAACACAATAAAGCCGTCGCTTTCGTATTCGCGAATTTGTTCGCGTGAGGCCATCAGCGACAACACAAAAATACAGTCAGGATGTTTGCTGCGCGCAATCTTGAGTTGTTCGCGCAGACGCGGTGCAACGCTTGCGACGCCGCCCGTGTAGGTAAAGAACCCCAGTATGGAGGTGTACTTGCCTTCGGCGATCAGCGCATCCGTAAAGGTGCTGATCAAGGACATTTCATTGAGATATTGCGCGGTGACATCCACGGGGTTGCGGGGCGCAGCAAAAGGAAGAAGCTTTAGTAAGCGCTCTTGTGATTCTGGGGGCATTTCAGGCATGGGTAGGCCGATGGCATCCGCCGCATCTGAAATGATCACGCCTGCGCCGCCGCTGACGGTGATGACACCAAGCGTATTGTTGACGGGGTAAATGCCGCGCGTCGCAAGACGGGCGATGTCGAGCATTTGTTCGGTCGTTTGTACCCGAACAACACCAAACTCTTTCAACACGGCATCAGTGACACGATCGTCTCCCGCGATCGAGGCGGTATGAGATTGGGCGGCGGCACTGCCCACGGCGCTGCGACCGACTTTCATCATCAGGACCGGTTTGCGGGCGCGACGGGCGGCGTCGAGGCCTGCGAGCAAGCCCGCAGACTCTCTGATTCCCTCGGAGTAAAGCATGATGACTTTGGTTGCAGGATCCTGGACGACCATTTGCAACATGTCACCGACGGTCAGATCGGCTTCGTTGCCTGTCAGGATCACGGCAGAGAGACCGATATCGTTCGCAGTGGATGCGGCCATCAAGTGTGCGCCATACGCACCAGACTGACTGATGATCGCCACATTGCCTGCTTTTGGAAAACCTAACTCACAGCCGGTCGCAAACGTTCCGTAGAAATGGGTGCAGGGATTAATCAAACCGAGAGAGTTGGGACCAATCAAGCGCATGCCATATTTGTGTGCCGCATCGACTAGCTTTTGTTGTGCAGCCGCACCTTCAGGTCCGACTTCTGCAAAACCTGCGGTAAATAAAATCGCTGCTGCGCAACCACGCTCGGCAAGTGCTGTGACCGACTCGAGGGCGGCCGAGGCGGGCACGATCACAATGGCGACATCGGGTGTTTCGGGAAGTGCTGCGACAGTGGGATAAGCGGTCAAGCCTTGCACCGTCGTACGGTTTGGATTGACGGGAAAAATTTTGCCTTGGTAGCCTTGACTCTGCATGTAGGCAATGGGCCGACCGCCAATCCGCGTCGGATCGTCAGACGCGCCAATGACTGCGACAGATTGTGGATTGAGGAGTTTCGCGATACGGGCAGGGTCGTTGGGGCGCATAGTTGTCTCAGTTTTTATATTTGCGTAAATATTACAGCTACACTGAGTTTTGGTTTTTAGTTTGCTTTATTTTTTATTCAATCAGGAGAATAACGATGGGTGCAATTACTCGCATTGATTCTAACGAGCGTCTGAGCCGCGTGGTGGTGCATGGTGAAACTGTGTATGTGGCAGGCATTACCTCTAGCGTCAAGGGTGACATCGTGGCTCAGACACGTGATGTGTTTGCCAAGATTGATGGCCACTTGGCTAGCGCAGGCACAGACAAACACAATTTGTTGACAGTACAGATCTGGTTAAAAGACATCTCCAAGGATTTTGAGGGCATGAACTCAGTCTGGGCAGAGTGGGCGCCTAAAAATGCGCTGCCAACCCGTGCGACGGGTGAGGTCAAATTGGCCGCATCCGACCTGTTGGTAGAAGTCATCGTGACTGCTGCAAAAAAATAATGTCAGAAACACGCTTTGCTGTTGCCGTCATTGGAGCAGGTCCCGCAGGCTTAATGGCTGCGGAAACGCTGGTCCGTCAGGGGGTGGCGGTAAAGGTTTATGAAGCTAAGCCTTCTGTCGGTCGCAAGTTTCTGATGGCGGGACGGGGTGGGCTCAATATCACCCATTCCGAACCCTCTGAAAAATTTGTCGCGCGTTACGGTGCTCGGGCTCCGGAAATGGGGCGCATGCTAGAGCAGTTTGATGCGGAGGCCTTGCGTGCGTGGGTGCAGGCGCTTGGTATTGAGACGTTTGTGGGTTCGTCGGGGCGCGTGTTTCCCCATGAGATGAAGGCCGCGCCTTTGTTGCGCGCCTGGATGCATCGTTTGCGGGTCGAGGGTGTTCAGTTTTTGATGCGCCATCGTTGGCTGGGCTGGGATGATGCGCAGCAGTTGCGGTTTGAGACGCCCAAGGGTGAGATTACTACCGCGCCTGATGCCACGATCTTGGCGCTTGGGGGCGGGAGCTGGGCCAAGCTCGGTTCGGATGGTGCGTGGTGGCCATGGCTCAACGAGCAAGGCGTGCCGCTGAGCCCGTTACTGCCAAGCAATGGTGGTTTCGAGACAACGTGGTCTGAGCATTTTCTGGAAAAGTGTGCCGGCGAGCCGATTAAGCCCGCTCAGTTTCGGATTGAGGGTAGCAAAGCTGCGCCTTTGCGTGGTGAGTGCATGGTGACACAGCACGGGCTCGAGGGCGGGGCGATTTATGCGTTGTCCGCGGCGTTGCGCGATCGGATTTTGACGCGTGGCAAGGCAACACTGCTGTTAGATTTGTTGCCAGACCATAGTCCTCAGCGTGTCCTGGACGAAGTGTCGCGCGCACGTGGGACGCGCTCAATGTCCTCGCATCTGCGCACGCGTCTTGGCTTGCAAGGTGTGCGTGCTGCGCTGTTGCGCGAGCGCTTATCCGTCGACGTATTTAACGACCCACAAAAGCTCGCGTTTGGCATTAAAAACCTACCCATTGTGTTGAGTGCATGTCGTCCAATCGACGAGGCGATTAGTACAGCAGGTGGCGTGCAGTTTGAAGGGATGACTGCCCACAGCATGTTGAAAAATCTGCCTGGCGTATTTTGTGCCGGCGAGATGCTGGACTGGGAGGCGCCAACGGGTGGTTACTTGTTGAACGGCGTGATGGCGTCGGGACAGGCGACGGCTCGAGGGGCCTTGAGTTGGTTGGAAACTCAGCCTTAGTTCAACGCAGATCCTAGCGCAGCGCTTTTAATTCTCTGTTTCAATATTTAACAAATTCGGTTGAATCTGTGCGATCGCTTTGTTGATGCAGTCCAGCACAAGTTCTGTGCGATCTTTGTCTAAACGTGAACTTAGGGTGGCGACGCTGATCGCAGCAACGGGGTGGTTGTTTTTGTCAAAGATTGGAACTGCAATGGTGCGCACGCCGGGTAGCTCGACGACGTCGCTGATGACGTGACCACGCGCGCGGGCACGTAAGATGTTTTTGCGGACTTCGGCTTCGGAATAGTTGGGAAACTTTTCCAAACAACGGTCTTTGTTGACTTTGAGAATGCGCTCGATTTCATTGTCTTCGAGAAAACTCAGGAGGGCGAGTGCGCCGCCACCGATATTGATGGGCCGACGACGCCCGACTTCGAGCACAAAAACCTTGATGGGAAACGCACCTTCGGCGCGATCAATGCAGACGCCATCAAAACCTGTGCGGATGGTTAAAAAGACGGTGTCACCGGTGCTTTGCGCGATGTGTTGCAGATGTGAGTGGCAGAGATCGCGCATATTGGTGCGCGGACTGGCCGCCAGGCCCATCTCGTAAATCACGTTGCCCAGAAAGTACCGTTTGGTGGACTCGTCTTGCCGGATCAGTCCCTCGGACACCAAGCCCTGCAAAATTCGGTGTGCAGTGGGGCGCTCAATGTTGATTTCAGTGCAGAGGTCGATGAGTCGGGCACCGACGCGATTGCGCGAGGACACGCCACGCATCAGCGCGGCGACACGTTGAACGACTTGGGTGCCTGATTTGATCGCCGGGGTAACAGTGTTCATGACGTGTAATGCTCACAGTTCAACATATGACCAAGTATTCCACATTATGGTGTGAGGTTTAGCTGCTGTCTACAGATTCAGGCTGGCTAAAATCGACCTATTCCTTACTTTCAAGCGACACGACCATGTTCGACGCTCTCTCCCTGCACCACCTGCCGAAAACTGAGCAATATCAGCAGCTTGCCCAACAAATGCGCGCGCTAATGGAAGGTGAATCAGACCGAATTGCTAATGCGGCCAATATGTCGGCGCTGGTGATGCATGCGCTGCCTGACCTCAATTGGGCCGGTTTTTATTTCTATGACGGCACGGAGTTGGTACTCGGACCGTTCCAGGGCAAGCCCGCTTGTTTGCGCATCCGGCTTGAGCGTGGCGTATGCGGCGCGGCAGCGACGACGCGCACGACGCAGTTGGTGCCGGATGTGCATGCCTTTCCAGGGCATATTGCTTGCGATGCGGCTTCGCGCTCGGAAATCGTGGTGCCGCTGGTACACGAGGGTCGTTTGATTGGTGTGTGGGATGTCGACAGCCCAATTCCAGCGCGCTTTGATGTAAAAGATCAAAGCGGCATGGAGACGCTGTGCCAAATTTATCTCGACTCGGTATTCGGTATTCGATGAGCACAACACACACCACAACTATAAAAACAGATTCTCAACTCGCATTTGATTACGTCATTGTGGGCGCGGGTTCTGCCGGCTGCCTGTTGGCTAATCGCCTCTCCGCTGATCCAAACAATCGCGTACTGTTGCTCGAGGCGGGTGGTCCCGACAACTGGCACTGGATTCATATCCCCGTTGGGTATTTGTACTGTATCGGTAATCCGCGCACGGACTGGTGCTATCGCACCAAGGCGGACCCTGGGCTCAACGGTCGTGAGCTGGGCTATCCGCGTGGACGTGTGCTGGGCGGCTGCTCGTCGATTAACGGCATGATTTATATGCGTGGCCAGAGCGCGGACTACGATGGCTGGGCCGCGTTGGGCAATAAGGGCTGGGGCTGGAATGACGTGCTGCCGCTGTTTAAAGGCATGGAAGACCATCACGCTGGTGAGAGCCCTTTTCATGGGGCGGGGGGCGAGTGGCGTGTTGAGCCCGCGCGCCTGTCTTGGGAAATTTTGGATGCGTTTCGTGATGCAGCCGCACAGGCTGGCATTGCGCCGACGCCTGATTTCAATCGCGGCGACAACGAAGGCAGTAGCTATTTTGAAGTCAATCAGCGTTCCGGTTTTCGTTGGAATGCGTCCAAAGCTTTTTTGCGACCCATTAAACATCGCCGCAATCTGACAGTATTGACCGGTGCGCGTACGACGCGCTTGTGTCTAGAAGGCAAGCGCGTCACGGGTGTTGAATTTATCCACGAGGGTCAGGCCCATATCGCCCGTGCGCAGCATGAGGTCGTGATGGCAGCCGGTGCGATTGGGACGCCACAGATTTTGCAGGCCTCGGGGATTGGTCCCGCAGGTGTGCTGGATCCGTTGGGCATTCCGCTTGTGCATGATTTGCCGGGTGTCGGACAAAACCTGCAAGACCACTTGCAGCTGCGCATGATTTATCGCGTAGAGGGGACACGCACGCTCAATACCTTGGCCAACTCTTTGCTGGGTAAAGCGTGGATTGGACTCGAGTATTTACTGACGCGTCGCGGTCCAATGAGTATGGCGCCTTCGCAACTAGGTGTGTTTGCCAAGTCTGGTCCTGAACAGACGCGGGCCAATGTTGAGTATCACGTGCAGCCCCTTTCATTAGAAAGATTTGGTGAGCCGTTGCACGACTTTCCGGCGTTTACGGCGTCAATTTGTAATGTGCGTCCGACCAGCCGTGGCCATGTCAATATTGTCTCGCCTGATACGGCACAAGCCCCTGAGATTCTGTGTAACTATTTGTCGACACCAGAGGACAGACATGTCGCAGCCGATAGCATCAGACTGACGCGACGTATTGTTGGGCAGTCGGCCTTGGCGCGCTTTAAACCTGTGGAAATTAAACCGGGCTTGGTGGGTCCTGCAGGGAACACGCAAGACGCAACCGAAGAAGCGGCCGAGGAGGCGCTTGCCAAAGCCGCTGGTGAAATTGGTACGACGATTTTTCATCCAGTTGGCACGTGCAAAATGGGTGCGGATGCGATGGCGGTTGTAGACGACAGTCTATGTGTGCACGGTCTGAGTGGTTTGCGTGTGGCCGATGCCTCGATCATGCCAACGATTACCTCGGGCAATACCAATTCGCCGACGATGATGATTGCGGAAAAAGCCGCTCAATTGATATTGGCCTCCTCCGCGCGATAGTGGATCGGTTGTAACCGAGTGCAAAACATTTGGGTGAATTTATCCGGCTACGGTATAGTCAATGTCATCTAAAGTAGTATCGGTTGAATGCGTGTTGTTCCTATTTATTTTTTTGTGAGATGCACTCATGGATGTTCCCCATTCTGTTCAAGTGATTGCGACGGTCTTATTTGCTATCGCGATCGTGCATACATTTTCTGTGCCCGTGTTTGCAAAGCTGGCACATAAAAACGGACCCCATGCCGGTGTCTGGCATTTTTTAGCTGAGGTTGAGGCGGTCTTTGGTGTCTGGGCCTTTGTCCTGTTGGTGGTCATGGCGCTGCTGGCGGGTACCTCCACCATGATTGATTACATGGATACGCGCAACTTTACTGAGCCTTTGTTTGTTTTTGCCATTATGGTTGTGGCGGGCAGTCGCCCGATTATTGAACTGGTAAGCGCAGCTGTACGTTTGATCGCGCAGGCGTTGCCTGTCCCGCGTCAACTCGCCACATTTTTTGTGGTGCTCACCTTTGTGCCGCTCGCGGGCTCTCTGATCACGGAACCCGCCGCGATGACGCTGGCGGCCTTGCTCTTGCGCGATGGTTACTTTAAACGCCCTGGCCACAATGGTTTTAAATACATGGCGCTGGGTGTTTTGTTTGTCAACGTTTCAATTGGTGGCGTGCTGAGTGTGTATGCTGCGCCGCCCGTGTTGATGGTGGCCAAAACTTTTGGCTGGGACACCAGCTTCATGTTGACCAATTTTGGTTGGCGCGCTGTAGCAGCTGTTGTCCTCAATGCTTTGTTGCTCACCATCATCCATCGAAAGTTGTTGTCGAGCGGTGAAGCAGAGACGCATCATGGCGTGACGCAAGACAAAAACGCACGGATTCCACCCATCACGATGTTGATCCACGTGGCATTCTTGGTTGGTATCGTCATTACCGCACATCACCCTGCGATTTTCATAGGCTTGTTATTGTTCTTTATTGGCTTTTGCCAAGCATACAAACGTTTCCAGTCGCCCTTAATGATCCGAGAAGGTCTGATGGTGGGCTTTTTTCTGGCCGGTTTGGTGTTGCTTGGTGGTCTGCAAAAATGGTGGCTCCAAGATCTTTTGGGCAGCCTGTCGCCGATCGTCTTGTTTTGGGGCTCAACTGCGTTGACCGCCATTACTGATAATGCTGCCTTGACCTATCTGGGTTCTTTAGTCGACGGTACTTCTGCAGAGTGGCGTTACATGCTGGTCGCGGGTGCGGTCACGGGCGGTGGTTTGACCGTTATTGCCAATGCACCCAACCCTGCCGGCTTTGCTATTTTGAAATCAAGCTTTAAGGACGAAACAATCTCGCCCGGACCGTTGTTCATTTCTGCGCTGGTCCCGACACTGATTGCTGCGACCTTCTTTCTGATCTAACTTTCACGGAGTCACCATGTCCGATCTCGCATTTTCGACCCTCACCCAGCTTGCGCAGGGTTTGCAGCAAAAAAAATACAGCTCCGAAGAACTCACACGCGAGTATCTGACGCGGATTGAAAAAGCGAATGGCAAACTCCACGCCTACGTGAGCGTCAACGAAGAGAGCGCACTGCAGCAAGCACGCGCAGCGGACTTGCGTCGCGCTTCGGGCTACACACTCAGCCCGGTTGATGGTTTGCCGTTGGCGGTCAAGGATTTGTGCGATATCGAGGGACAGATCACGACTGGCGGTTCACAGGATTGGATCAATCGCCGCAGCCCGACAACGTGTACTGCCGTCGAGCGCCTGATGCGCGCCGGCATGGTGACGCTGGGCAAAGTGCACATGGTCGAGTTTGCGTTTGGCGGCTGGGGGACTAACCCCGTCATGGGTACGCCCTGGAATCCCTGGGATCTCAAGACGCATCGCGTCCCAGGCGGTTCTTCAAGTGGTTCAGGCGTGGCGGTTGCCGCAGCGCTGGCCCCAGCAGCCTTGGGTTCGGACACTGGTGGCTCGGTCCGCATTCCTGCAGCACTGAATGGCATCACCGGTCAAAAAACTACGCGTGGTTTGATTAGCTTGCATGGTGCCTTGGCCTTGTCCGGTACGCTTGACTCGATCGGTCCGATGACGCGTGACGTGCAGGACTCTGCGATCTTGACAGCCTTGATGGCTGGCGAGGATCCACTGGACCCCACGAGCTGCAACCGTCCGATGTTTCACTGGAAAGCGCCTGCCGCGGGTCCGAAGCCTCTTGCGGGTTTCCGCATTGCGATGTTTCCGGCTGAGCACTATCCGATTGCGTTGGGTCAGGATGTCGTCAAAATGCTCAATGACACGCGCCGTGTCTTGGTGGACCTGGGCGCTCAAGTCATTGAAAAGCCCTTCCCGTTTGATTTCAACGACATGATGTTGCGTAACGGACAGATTATTGCGTCCGAGGCCTATGCACTGCATCGTGCCTATATTGATGATGCGGCGCGTCCGTTTGGTGAGTTTGTGCGCAAGCGCGTGCAGTCTGGCCGTAACATTTCAGGCGCAGACTACATTGATGCGATTGCCGATCACCAGCGCACGATTGCGGCCTGGACCGACTGGATGAGCAACGTTGACGCACTGTTGTCACCGAGCGCGCCGATCGGTGCATGTCCTTTGACCGAAGTCGATGAGTCCAAGACACCGATGGCCGCCTTTACCCGTGCCGGCAACTACATGGGTTGTTCCGGACTGTCCTTGCCAGCCGGTTTTGCTGACAACGGTATGCCCTTAGGCGCGCAATTGTTGGGCAAGCCTTTTGACGACGGTACCCTGGTCACGATTGGCATGGCCTTCCAGGCGGCGACGCAATGGCACTTGAAACGCCCTGATTTGTCATCCCTGGGTCTGTAAAAAGACCTAAAAGTCAGCATTTGAGGGTCATTTGTGCAGGATTGCACGATGAAGCAGGCGTGAGATTAGTATTTGATGTGTATTTGCTGAGGGTTTCGGCTGAAAAGCCGTTAAAATACAAAGCTTTCCATCGTTTTCGCGTTCAAGAGTTTCATCGTGCCAATCTACGCTTATAAATGCACTGCCTGTGGTCATGCCCAAGACGTGTTGCAAAAGATGTCCGACAAGACCTTAACGGTCTGTCCCGAATGCCATCAGGAGACCTACGCCAAGCAGGTCACCGCGGCCGGCTTTCAGCTCAAAGGTTCCGGCTGGTATGTCACTGACTTCCGTAATAACGGTGGTGGCGACAAGGGAAGTGCCAAGACAAGCGAGGCCGCACCGGCTGTGACGGCGGCTGATAGCGCTGCGGGTGCTGCGGGTGGCACGTCAAGTGGCGGCAGCGCCTCCGGTGAAGGCGCATCAAAGGGTTCTTCAGAGACTGCGGGTTCCTCATCTAGTACAGCTTCTACGCCCTCGACGAGTGCAGGTAGTGCCGCTAGCGCGTCAGCCCCGGCTTCTACGTCCGCGTCGACTTCGTCGTCGAGCAAGCCGGCTTCGGGTGGTTCAGCGGCTTAAGTGCTGCTGATCATACCTCGCCAAGCGCCAACAACCGCCCACCCACATCATGCGATCCTTTAAAAAATACTTCATTACAGGTTTGCTGATTTGGGTGCCGCTGGTGATCACCGTGTGGGTGTTGGGCCTGGCGGTGAATACGCTCGAAAGTGTGGTGCCGGCATTTTTATCGCCACAAGCTTTGTTTGGGCGCGATATTCCAGGGTTTAGAGTCGCCGTCGTGATTGCGGTCGTGCTGGGTACGGGCATTTTGGCGGCCAACTTCCTGGGTCGCGGGATTGTGCAGCTTTGGGAAAATATTCTTGGCCGCATCCCGCTGGTGCGT
The DNA here is from genome assembly GCA_945862495.1 of Bordetella parapertussis. Taxonomy (GTDB): domain Bacteria; phylum Pseudomonadota; class Gammaproteobacteria; order Burkholderiales; family Burkholderiaceae_B; genus Zwartia; species Zwartia parapertussis_G. Next base: position 17,009 of record CAMAYM010000021.1, read on the forward strand.
TCGATTTATCAGTCCGTCAAGCAAGTCAGCGACACCTTGCTCGCGCCTAACGGCCAGGCTTTTCGTCAGGCTGTGCTGGTGCAATATCCGCGTCACGGCAGCTGGACGATTGGTTTATTGACGGGGGTGCCGAGCGGAGAGGTCGCCAGTCTGCTACCTGGCGAGCATGTGAGTGTTTACATTCCTACAACGCCCAATCCAACCTCAGGGTTCTTTTTGATGATGCCGCGCAGCGAGGTATTGCCGCTTGATATGTCAGTGGATGCCGCGTTGAAATACATTGTTTCAATGGGTGTCGTGGCGCCTTTGCCCAGCGCAGCCGTCCGAGAAAAATTGTCTAAAGCGGCAGCGAGCCAGTCTTCGCTGCCGAATGAGTAATATCTAAGTTGTTCAGTATTAACCGATTAATTATTGTCAGATCTATTTGTACGATCTTTTGGAGTTTGCATGCGTACCTGCTACACCGGTCAGGTTTGTCGTGACCACCTTGGTCAAACTGTCACCCTTTTTGGTTGGGTGCACCGTCGCCGCGATCATGGTGGCGTGATTTTTATCGACTTGCGCGACCGCGCGGGTCTGGCCCAGATCGTATTTGATCCTGACAATGCCGCAGGCTTTGCCACGGCCGAGCGCTTGCGTAACGAGTTTTGTATTCGCATCACCGGCCTGGTGCGTGAGCGTCCCGCTGGTACGACCAACTCTGACCTCGCCTCCGGTGAAGTTGAGATCCTGTGTCGCGAAGTCGAGATTCTCAATCCGTCTGTGACGCCACCGTTCCAGCTTGATGATGAAAACCTTTCCGAGACAACGCGCCTCACGCACCGCGTGCTGGATTTGCGTCGTGGTCAGATGCAACGCAACATGATGCTGCGCTACCGCGTGTCCATCGAGGTGCGCAAGTTTCTCGACCAGCTCGGTTTTATCGATATCGAAACCCCGATGCTCACCAAGAGCACACCCGAAGGTGCGCGTGACTATCTCGTGCCTTCACGTGTCAATGCAGGCGAGTTCTTTGCCTTGCCACAGTCGCCCCAGCTCTTTAAACAGATGCTGATGGTGTCGGGTTTTGATCGTTATTATCAGATCACCAAGTGTTTCCGCGACGAAGATCTCCGTGCGGATCGCCAGCCAGAATTTACCCAGATCGATTGCGAAACTTCGTTTTTGAACGAGACAGAGATCCGCGCCATTTTTGAAGAGATGATTCGTCACGTCTTTAAAGCGGTGCAAAACGTGGATCTGGCCGCAACTTTCCCGATCATGCCGTATAGCGAAGCCATGCGTTTGTATGGTTCGGACAAGCCAGACCTGCGCGTCAAGCTCGAATTCACCGATCTGACCGATGTGATGCAGGACGTGGACTTTAAAGTCTTTGCACAAGCGGCGACGACGGAAGGCAGTCGTGTAGTCGCCTTGCGTGTGCCAGGTGGCGGTGCGATCTCGCGTAGCGAAATCGACAACTACACCAAGTTTGTCGCCATCTACGGCGCAAAAGGCTTGGCCTGGATCAAGGTCAACGACATCGCTGCTGGCCGTGATGGTTTGCAGTCACCGATTGTTAAAAATATCCATGATGCTGCGTTGGCAGAAATGGTCAAGCGCACCGGTGCACAAAATGGCGATCTGATCTTCTTTGGTGCGGATCGTACCAAGGTCGTCAATGACGCCATCGGTGCACTGCGCGTCAAAATTGGTCATAGCGAGTTTGGCAAAGCTAACGGTTTGTTTGAAAACGTCTGGAAGCCACTGTGGGTCGTGGACTTTCCGATGTTTGAATACGACGAAGAAGCCGATCGTTACGTGGCCGCCCATCATCCGTTTACCAGCCCGAAAGATGGTCACGAAGATCTCCTCACCATCGACCCATCAAAGGCGATCGCAAAAGCCTACGATATGGTGCTCAATGGTTGGGAAATCGGCGGCGGCTCCGTGCGTATTCACCGCGAAGAAGTCCAGAGCAAGGTATTCCGTGCCCTGAAAATCGACGCAGAAGAAGCCCAACTCAAGTTTGGCTTCTTGCTGGACGCGCTGCAGTACGGTGCGCCTCCACACGGTGGTATCGCCTTTGGTCTGGATCGTATCGTCACCATGATGACCGGTGCTGAATCGATTCGCGACGTGATTGCTTTCCCCAAGACACAGCGTGCACAGTGCTTGCTGACACAAGCGCCTTCACCTGTTGACGAAAAGCAACTGCGCGAACTCCATATCCGTTTGCGTCAGCCAGAAGTCAAACAGGGTTAACGCCTCCCGAGGCGCCTGCCTGCGGGTGGGCGCCAATATAGTCACCTCTTCATGTCACTGCTCCGCGTCGTCAGTTACAACATCCACAAAGGCCGCTCCCTCGCGGGGCGCGACTCGATGGGGGAGCTGCGACTTGGCCTGCATGGGCTCAGACCGGACGTGATGTTTTTGCAAGAAGTGCAGGGGCGTAACGATAAAGACTTACGTCTGCACGCACAGCACGAATCACTTGCCGCTGCCTTGCACATGGAGTGTGCGTATGGCTGTAACGCCATTCGTAGCAAGACGGACCACGGCAATGCGCTGCTGTCGCGCCATCCTATTCTTAACTTTGAAAATCAAGATATCTCGGATCACCGACTCGAGCAACGCGGCCTGTTGCATGGTGTGATCAAGGTCGGGGGGCGAGAGGTGCATTGCTTTGTCGTGCATTTGGGATTGTTTGCCAATGGACGCCGGCGACAAATCGAAGTGATGGCCGAGCGGATCAACCGCATGGTGCCCGAGGGCGCGCCGATCCTGATTGCCGGTGACTTTAACGACTGGAAAGATACGCTCGCGCCATTCTTTGTTGAGCAACTCGGCGTATACGAGGTGTTTGCAAACTCACCGCGCACGCATGGCATGGCACCCAGGTTTAAAGAGTCCATGCATCACTTGAGGGGTGTATGGCGCGGAGAAAGTCTGGAGGAAATCCGGGCTGGCGTCATGGGTCGTCAACTTGAGCGACGCAATCAGCTCATGATGCCAGGTCAGCAAAGTATGTTGCCCCCGCCCAGGACATTTCCGTCTGCGTTTCCGATGCTGAGGCTGGATCGCATTTATCAGAGAGGGTTTGCTGTGAGAAGCGCCCGCGTGTTGAGGGGCAAGCCTTGGTCACAGCTGTCTGATCATTCGCCTATTTTGGCGGAATTAGAGTTGCCTTGAGTGTGCCTACATACGTAAATTGAGCTTTGATTATTTTAGCTTATAAGCTAAAATATCTCCATGTACAAGTTAAAGCATTACGTAAATAGTTTTGGTGACGATTTATTTGGAGCATGGCTAGACTCACTCGCAGATATACGGACGAGATCACGTATTGCGGCGCGATTGCTCCGACTCAACAATGGCAATTTTGGTGATTGCAAACCTGTCGGAAACGGAGTGTGGGAGATTCGTGTTGACGCTGGTCCAGGCTATCGTATTTATTATGCGATAGATGAAGGAAGAGTGATTTTGCTTTGCGAGGGTGGTGATAAGCGGACGCAGAAATCTGATATCAAACGCGCTATTGTGCGCTGGCAAGATTGGAAAGAGAGGAAATAAAAATGAAAACCGTCAATCATGATGAATGGCTAAAAAATCAATTACAAAATGCTGAGTTTGCTGCAGAGTTTATCAATGCGGCAAGTGAGGATGATGATCCCAAAACATATCTGACCGCTCTTAGACTTGTAGTAGAGGCGAGAGGAGGCATAAAGGAAGTGGCTGAGAAGACAAGTCTTTCTAAAGAGAGCCTGTACAGGACACTATCTGCAAGGGGAAATCCAACGATAAAAACATTATTTGCCGTTCTAAACGCAACAGGCTTGAAGATGGCCGTATCAGCACACTAAGCAGCGTGCGAGATTATTTGTTTTTTCTAGTATTTCAGCATCTGCTTCTTTTTCATCTTCCATGATCTGAGCTGCAATTTCAGCCTCAGTTGTAGCGTCTACTTTATGCATGTCGATCCTGCCTGCTCCTGTTGAGGTTGGATAAATTTTTATTCTTTTAAATCGCGTATTTTTAAACATAATTACAATTATCAGTAATGATCGCTCTTGCCAGAGAGCGTGACACCAATACGAAGCAGCAAATAGCAAAGCCCATCGGCAATGCGCCCTAGGAATGGTCGACGACCATAGAGCGTCAGTTCAACAATCCTACTGCCGCGCGTCATGGCGGTCTCAAGTGATTGACGCAGCTGAGCCGTAAAGCCCGCATCGTTAATCAGTACATTCGCCTCGCGTGCGAGTAGCAAGCTAAAGGGATCGAGATTGGATGAGCCCACAATCGACACGCCGTCGATCACGGCGACCTTTGCATGTAGAAAGCTCGGGAGATACTCATAGATCTGGATGTTCTCGCGTAAGAACAAGTCGTAGATCCAGCGCGTCGCGTGATATTGCATCTGATATTCGATTTTGCCTTGCAAGAGCAAGCGTACCTTGACCCCGCGATGGGCGGCGTCGATCAGTGCACGACGTAGTTTGCCGCCTGGCAGAAAATACGCGTTCGCGATGATGATTTCATTTTTCGCAGAAGCGATGTGAAACAGATAGGCGGCTTCGATCGTATGGCGGTAGCGCAGATTGTCACGCAGGATGACAGCCACGCGCATGTTGGTGGGCGTGGTGGCGAAAACCTCAGAGGAGGCTTCAGAAGAAAAGGCTGAGGAAAGTGTTGAAGAAGCCTGAGACGTTTGAGAAGCCTGAGACGCCACGCGAGACGATGCTCTATGTTTTTTAAAGTATCGCAGTCTTGTCCGCAGTTGCTTTAGGTGAAGCGGCCGCCAGCTGCGCGTGCGCAGCCACAACAGATCCAAGGCCTCGACCAAGTCCGATACGATGGGACCCGCGACACGCACCGCAAAGTCGTAGCGAGGATCCGTAGCGCGAATATCGGGATCTGCAGTCGAGTAGTCATCTTCAATATTGATTCCGCCTACAAAGCCTATCAAGCCGTCCACCACAACGATCTTGCGATGCAATCTGCGCAGGCGCATGAAGTCAAAAGATTTCAGCGCGAATCGTTTCGGTTCAGGTCGATAGATTCTGCAGTGTGCACCCGCATCGGTGAGTAGACGCACGATCTCCTCGTCCTCCGCAGCACTCCCATAGCCGTCAATCAGCACCCTGACTTTTAGACCGCGTTTAGCGGCGAGTATGAGATGGTGAAGGATTTGATTGCCCGCGCTATCCAGACGGAAAATATACATTTCGACATGGATACTCGTCGTCGCTGCATCAAAGGCTGCGCAGAGGGCAGGAAAAAGCTGAACGCCATTTTCTAAAAGAGAAATATCGTTGTCAGCCTTCCAGCGCAGATGGGGATGAGCGAGTCGCATGGCAGGTTAGTGACCGAGCAACTGTTGATAGGCACTATTCAGGACGGGCAAAATCACAGGCTTCCTTTCGATAAATGATGCCTCTCAGTCTGCGCCAACAGACCCTCAGATTCAATCCCTACGCACAGTTCCGTACGTAAACACCACAGTACAAGAATTGCAACCAGATGTTGCTAGCCTATTGACATAGGAATACTAACTCTAGATCCTTGTAGGTTCACTCGTATTTAGCGGTAATTTGTATGATCGTCAAAAAATTGGGTAGGACTTACAATAAAGGAATCACCGGGTGGGGTTCCCTTATGTTCAGCGAACGTAAAGCAGCGCAGATGGCATCATTCTTTTTGGGTCAATCCCCAGACGGAAGAATGTCGCATCTAAAGTTAATGAAACTCCTATACCTATCAGATCGTGAGGCAATCAAAGTATTTGGATGGCCTATTTCTGGTGATCGTTTGGTATCTATGCCTCACGGACCTGTTTTATCGCAAACCTTGAACTTAATGGATGGCGATATTGAGTCTCAGCCAGGAGGGTGGGAGGAGTGGATCTCTGACAAGGAGAACCATGAGCTGTCGTTGCGTATTCCCTTGGATATCAAGAAGCTTGATGAATTGGCCCCAGCTGAGATCGACGTACTTAAGTCCGTATGGGAGTCATTTGGCGCGATGACTAAGTGGGAAATTAGAGATTGGACTCACCAGAATTGCGCTGAATGGCAAGATCCCAAAGGCTCTTCGTACCCAATACATTACGAAACTTTGGCACGGGCTGTAGGTTTTGATGAGATTTCTGCAAAACAATTAGCAGAACAGATTCAGGCTGAACATGAAATCGCACGAATCTTTTCGGGCCTGTGAGTCTGTTTCTTCCCCTTAAGCGGGCAACACTTCTCATCCCATCGGGTCCACAGGGCGATCTGGATCGTAAGCATCTTTTTATTCTAATGACTGATCCATACCAAAATGACTCGCAGAGTCCACGTTTCATTTTGATGGTTTCGTTATCCACTATTAGAAAGGGAGTTCCATACGACCCTACTTGCATTCTGTATTCGGGTGATCATCCTTTTATTAAGCACGACAGTTACGTTGTGTATCAAAAAGCACGTTTAGAAGATGCTGACAAAATTCTTCGAGGTGTTAAAAGTGGGCAATTGACGCCCTACGATCCAGTAGATAAAGACGTATTTGCTCGCATTTCTAGAGGCATACAAGAATCAAGACTCACTTCTCCAAAACTCTTAGAATTTTATTTAAAAGCCTCAGCCTAGGCTTATTGACTGCCCTTTACGATCCGTCGCCCACCCACAAACCCCGTCGCCAGCGCCGTCCCCAGCAAAATCACCCCACCACCCATCACAATCCTCAACGTGATGCTTTCACCTAAAAACAACCATCCCCAAAACACACCAAACACCGGGATGAGAAACGTCACAGTCATGGCGCGTGGGGGACCGACGCGGATCAATAGTCGGTAGTACAGCACATAAGCCACCGCAGTACACAGTAAACCCAGCCCTACCAGTGCTGCCCAAGCGCCGCCTGAGATCGGAGTCGAGGGCCACGTGTAAAGTGTAAAAGGCAACAGCATGAGACCCGCCGCGACGAGTGATCCTGCAGCGGTCGCAATGGGGTCGGCATCCATGAGGTATTTCTTGGTGTAGCTTGCCGCTACACCGTAAAAGATCGGTGCCGCTACCCCGGCAATCACGGCATAGATAGAAGCGGTGTCGTTCAATGACAGCTTGTCCCACACCAGCACCAAAATCCCGGCAAAGCCCACCATCAGACCGAGCATACGCAGGGGCGGTAGCTTGTCCTTGAGCCAGACCCAGGCGATCGCTGCGCCCCAAAGCGGTGTGAGTGCGTTGATGATGGACATCGTGCCTGCAGGCAACGTCATGGTGGCGAAATTAAAAAAGATGAAGGGCAGTGCCGAGTTAAAGAGTCCGACGATGATGATGGAGCGCCAATAGGTGCGAATCACAGCGATCTTTTTACTCAGGAACAAAATCGGCAACAGCGTCACACCGGCGATGAGCGTGCGCATCCCTGACAGTGCGATCGGGCCAAAGTCACCTACGGATAAGCGAATAAACAGAAATGAGCTCCCCCAGATCGCGGCGAGTAACAATAAATCGATGACATCAACACGGCGCATGGGGCAGATTTATAAGAGAGACCTAAGTTGTACTAAAGTTTTTCATGTGGATGCGAGAACACACCCAACCAATCACTAGCGACATCACAATACAACACACCAAGCCGGCCTTGACCCCCACGGTGATAGAGATCCTTGCCACCGCAATCCCCACAATTGCGGTCCCAAACGCACTCCCTAGTGCGCGTGTTGTCTGGACCAGTGCCGAGGCTACACCGACATCGCGTTGCTCGGCCAACATTTGCATAAACAAAGTGAAGTTTGGTAATAAAAAGCCCAGCCCCATTCCGCATAAAGACATCGTCAACAAAATCCACCACCCAGGACTGCTTGCGGAAAACGTCAACGTAAATATACAGCCCAAGGCTAACAACCCGCTCCCAAATACCATCAGGCGCCCTGGCTCGTTTTGCCGAGGTAATAACCGCCCGTTGATGATGCTGCCCACAGACGTCCCTGCTACTAAAGGTGTCATCAATAAACCCGCATGCGAGGGGCTGTAGCCAAAGACATCCTGCAACAGTAACGGTATGTAAAAAATCAAAATAAACATCACCGCACCCGACAGTAATCCCGCCAGATTAATGAATTGTGACTCTGAGGTGCGCAGCACCCTCAGGGGAAATATAGGTGTCTGGGCGCGCCTTTCTATAGGTACCAGTAGAGCTGCCGCACCACCTCCCAGCACAATCAAAACAATGCCCCAGAGCCGATAGGTCGACTCACCTAGCCCCGTCAGCAACTCGACTCCAGCAAGAGGCGCCCCCACAGCCAGCGTCAACAACAAAGACCCTAACCAATCCAGACGCAGCTTGGCATCCCGCAGTGGTTTAATCCAGGGAAAATACCGCCAAGTCGTCACAATCCCAATCAGCGCTGCAATCGGTGTCACAAAAAATGCCGCCCGCCACCCGAGAGACTGAGTAATCCACCCACCCAGAACAGGACCTAAGCCACTCGCTGTCGCAAACGTCAAAGAAATGATCAGCATCCACCGCACGCGACGGCGCGGATCCGGGAACAAGTCAGCTGGAGCGGCAAACGTGCTGGCAATCATCATCCCTCCGCCCAGACCTTGCAGCACACGAAAGGCAATCAGCTGCTCCATGGACTGAGATAGTCCACCCAATACAGAGCCAAGCATCACCAACACCATCGAGATGAGCATCAATGGTTTGCGACCATACAGATCGCCCAAGCGACCAAAAATCAGGATGGTGATTGCAGAGGCCAGAAAGTAGCCCGTACCAGCCCAAGCATAGAGATCCATGCCACCTAAGGCGGCCACGACTTGAGGTAATGACGTGCTGACAATTGTTGCGTCAAAGGCAACCACAATGGCTGAGGAGGCGATGCCAACCATTGCCAAGATGAATTCTCTTGTAGAAGTGGGGAAAGTTGTTTTCAATAAAGCTTCCGACTTCGGTACGTTAACAGTTCGGTCTTATGATGATATTGATTCAGGGTCTGAAAGCGCAAGCGCCCAGCCCACCATGACTGCATATAGGCTCACCATATGCATCGTTCTAAACATCAATTCGGTCAGACCAAAGATAAAAAATCCAGTACAAACAGAGAGCCCTATCCCCGCACCTATTTTTGATGACAGGTCACCTCTTTGGGATCTTATCCTGCGCAGAAAAATATAGCCTGGTGCAACGTACACCATTAGCAGTGCAATAAAACCCAGTAAGCCAAACGCTGAAAGTTGTTGTAGGAATTCACTATGCGGCTCACCAAACTCTTTCGCGACTTGTTGAGAAACAATTTTTTGTTCCGCAAATGAAGGAAGGGCTTTAGAAAAATTGGCAGTAGAGCCACTACCAAGAAACGGATTTTGCTTGAACATTAACAACGAAGCATGCCAGAGTTGGATGCGGTTGCACATGGAAGAAAAGGCTAAAGTATTTGTTGATATGCACTCTTTGGTCTCATGGAAACCAGTAGCCATGCGATCACGCAGTGTAGAGCTTGCTGTAAACGTACCGATTAAGACAAGTAATGCCAGTCCTAATGAAACAATTAATTTTTTCCAACCAATATTTCTATAAAAAATTAAACTAGCAATTATTATAAAAACAGGAACAGCTAGCCAAGCCCCGCGTGTTTGTGTGAGCACTAATCCAATTAAACCCACAATCACCGTCAGAACTTTAAAAACAAGTTCTGCGTTTTTATAGGGCGTTAAGCGCCAGCCAATTGAAAAAGCTGAGATTGCTGTCACGAGCAGCAACACATTTCCGTAGGTCACTGCATTATGAATGAAGTCAAGATCGGGTCGTTCAGGAAAACTGGTTAATGCAGCGACCACCACATAATATGTTGCAACCCATACAGCGATCAGAAAACCCCATACGGCTTGTTTTAATACATTTATATTTAGACTTAAACTCGCCCCAAGAAACAGTGCAACACCCGCCCCTAAACGAAGCGCTCTTTCAAGGTCAGAGCCGCTAAACTTTCCATGGTAAGTGCTGGAAACCAAAATGACGGCTGCGTTTAAAAAAAGCGCGACTAACAAATGGCGGTAATTTGTAAAATAATAAATTGCTTTGTTTCGCTCAAATTTAAAGATGCAAATATAACTACTCAGGCACATTAATAAAATAAAAGCAGCACTTGCGCGTCCAATTTCACTCAATACCATGATCGGTAAAAGGGCAATCAGTAAGGCAAAGCTTTGAGTGATGGAAACTTGACGAAGCATATATAAAACCAAATCCCTAGGATTTTGAAAATCAATTTAACTAATACGAGAGATTAACGTCCCCTTATTCGTAGCCCAAGGGGTTGGTTGACTGCCATTTCCAAGCATCGCGCAGCATTTCATTTAAATGAAATTTTGCCTTCCAGCCGAGCTCGCGTTCAGCTTTGGATACGTCAGCAAAACATGTCGCGATGTCGCCGGGTCTACGAGGGGCGAATTTATATGGAATGGGACGACCTGATATTTCCTCAAATGCTTTTAGCACTTCAAGCACGCTATGTCCTTGACCTGTTCCTAAATTCCAGATGTGGGTGCCGCCACTTTTTCTGATGGCATCAAGAGCCCTTAGATGCCCGTCGGCTAAATCAAGCACATGGATATAGTCGCGCACACCCGTTCCATCGATGGTAGGGTAGTCATTGCCGAAGATGTTTAATTCAGTCAGTGTGCCGACGGCGACACGGCAGATATAGGGCAATAAATTGTTGGGGATGCCATTCGGGTCTTCGCCAATGCGTCCGCTCGCATGTGCGCCGACTGGATTGAAATAGCGCAAAATCGCTATTTTCCAGCGCGGATCGGCATTCGCCAGGTCCGAGAGCATTTGTTCGATCATAAATTTTGATCGTCCATACGGGTTCGTTGTTTGGCCTGTGGGATGATGCTCCGCAATCGGAACAATAGAGGGAGCCCCGTACACGACAGCCGATGAGCTAAATACTAAATTGAAAACATTCGCACTTGCCATGGCCTGGCAAAGCGTCATCGTACTGACTAAGTTGTTTTCAAAATATCGGAGAGGTTCTCTCACGCTTTCTTCGACAGACTTTAGCGCAGCAAAATGTATAACAGACTCGATTGGATGATCTTTGAATATTTGATTGAGCAACGCTGCATCTCTGAGGTCGCCCTCAATAAACAGAGGATTTCGACCGGCGATATCGCCTACGCGCTCAAGAGAAGCTTTAGAACTGTTAGACAAGTTGTCTATTACGATGACATCGTAACCAGCTTGAAGCAGTGCCAACGTAGTGTGCGAACCTATGTAACCTGCTCCCCCTGTGACAAGAATTTTATGTCTCATATTTAATAATTAACACCCAATGGGGGAATTGTCCGGGAAAGACCATCCAGATTTATCTGAATAATACTCATATTGTAGTTTGAACGCGAAAAGCAAAGTTTGCTGAAAGATCGTTGTTTTAAATGGCGGTTTTAAGTAAAAAGTTTTTCATTAATCTTCAAGCCATGTTGCACTTCGTGCTTGAAACCGACTTATTTATAAAAAATAAAGTGATAAGATTTACTTAAAACTTGATCTGATTAGAAAATCAATGGACACTTTTGAAGTCGAAGCAGTTGAATACCGCGATACACGTGAAGCATATTGGGATTTGGTGAATGCAAAACCCGTTCAATCAGCCTCTCGCTATTATCGTGAACGCTTGATTGCAACGTACCAACATTCCGTGATGGAAGGCTCAACGGTGCTGGAGTTGGGCTGTAGTCGAGGCGCATTACTTGCTTCGCTGAAACCAACA
>CAMAYM010000022.1 GCA_945862495.1 Bordetella parapertussis
CGCAAACAACGCGGCGCAGCACTCGCCGAGACACTGATAGCGCTCCTGCCAATCCTGTTGCTGGGTAGTCTATGTATCGAACTGGCCCGCGGCTATCAGGTCCGTCATCTGCTCATTCTGTCGCTACAGAAGGCAGCCCGAGTCGCTGCCGTGCATCATGCTGCGCCGCATGCTTGGCAGCCTGTCTTGCACGAGGCACTCTCCACACTCTATGTACCTGCTGGTCACTACGCATCTCCCCAGGCGCGCAGAGACGCGACCTGCGAGGCCTTTAAACACGCGTTTCGTTTGCCATGCTGGCAAGCAGTGGTGCTTCCCTCATCGCCTGAAACCATTCATTTACGTCTAATCTATTTGCACAGCCCGATGCAGGTGTGGCTAAGAGTCTTGCTGCAAAAAATTGTAGATCTGAGCGCCAGACGCAAAAAAACTGCTGTACCACAGCGCTCGCTTGAACGAGAGGCCCGGGGTTTGGGTTTGATTCCAATAGTGGTCGAATATCGGGTGTTTAGGCAACGTAGTACCGAGCGACCTTAGCAGGACGCCCCTCAGCGTGGCGGCTGCTTTTGGGCTGGAGAGGCTCCGGGGGATGATGTGGGTTTTGCTGGCGGCTTTGCAGCAGGCTTGAGCTCGGGCGCTTGGACGCCAGGAGGCAAGATTTGGACAAACACCTCGCCCTGACGCATCATGCTCAACTCGCTGCGCGCACGCTCCTCTGAGGCCTCCGTGCCAGTGCGCAGATCTTCGACTTCGGCCGCAAGGGCCTTGTTGCGGGCTTTGAGACCCTCATTGATCATGCGTTGATCCATCACTTGCGCCTGCAAGTCCCATACAGAAAACCATCCGCCCCGACCCATCCACAAGGGATATTGGATCAGCGCGACGAGTGCAATAATCACGAGCAACAATAGACGCATGGCACCTTTTTTGCACGGGGACGGCGAGTCGCCGCCCCGGCAGGTCGATTAGCGCAGGTTGTAAAAAGCGTCGCGACCGGGATAGGTCGCCACTTCTGCGAGCTCTTCCTCAATGCGCAACAACTGGTTGTACTTGGCCATCCGGTCAGAACGCGACAAAGAGCCGGTTTTGATTTGCATAGCGTTGGTCGCAACTGCGATATCTGCAATCGTTGAGTCTTCGGTTTCACCAGAGCGATGGGACACCACCGCGGTGTAACCAAAACGCTTAGCCATTTCAATCGCAGCAAACGTTTCAGTCAATGTACCAATCTGATTGATTTTGATCAAAATCGAATTGGCAATGCCCTGATCGATGCCTTGCTTGAGGATTTTGGTGTTGGTCACAAACAAATCATCGCCGACCAATTGAACCTTGCGGCCGAGTCTTTCCGTCAGGTGCTTCCAGCCCGCCCAGTCGTTTTCAGCCATGCCATCTTCGATCGAAATGATGGGGTATTTGTCTACCCAAGTGGCTAACAAATCGGTAAGCGCTTCGGAGGACAACGACACTCCGCCCTCACCTTGCAAGGTATATTTACCGTCCCGATAAAACTCTGAGGCGGCACAGTCCAGACCCAGCGCGATCTGCGTACCAGGCTCATAGCCTGCATTTTCGATGGCGCGCAAAATCAGTTGAATCGCAGCTTCATGATTCGCGACGTTTGGTGCAAAACCACCTTCGTCGCCGACCGCCGTCGACATACCCTGATCATTAATAATTTTCTTGAGTGCATGGAATGTCTCGGCACCCATGCGCATCGCTTCGCGAAAGCTCGTCGCACCGATCGGCAAAATCATCAGTTCTTGCATATCGAGCGTATTGTTGGCGTGTGCACCACCGTTGATCACATTCATCATCGGCACTGGCATGCTCATCGGGCCGCTACCACCGAAGTAACGATAGAGCGACAAGCCAGACTCATCCGCTGCCGCACGTGCAACAGCCATACTGGCGGCCAAAATAGCATTGGCACCAAGTCGGGACTTGCCTTCTGTACCGTCCAATTCAATCAGCGTACGATCCAGGAATGTTTGCTCCTGTGCATCCAAGCCCATCAAGGCCTCTGAAATCTCTGTATTGATATTTTCGACGGCGCGCAACACACCTTTGCCAAGATAGCGTGCTTTGTCACCATCACGCAGCTCGATCGCCTCACGGCTTCCGGTCGATGCGCCCGAAGGCACAGCTGCCCGTCCCATGGCGCCTGACTCAAGCAACACGTCACATTCAACGGTTGGGTTGCCACGTGAGTCCAGAATTTCACGACCAATGATATCTACGATTGCACTCATGTCTATCTTTCCTAAAAAAATAAAAATTCTTTTACGTAAATTGTGACTCGAGAAAACCATGCCGCTTCACGACACGATCGAGCTCAACCAAGGTAATGAGCAAGTTTTTCATTTGACCAAGAGGTACTGCGTTCGGTCCATCGGACATTGCCTGCGCGGGATTGGGATGTGTTTCCATAAAGAGACCAGCAATACCTGCCGCCACTGCAGCACGCGCCAGGACAGGCACAAACTCTCTCTGTCCACCCGAGGACGTGCCCTGGCCACCGGGCAATTGCACTGAATGCGTCGCATCAAACACAACAGGACATTGTGTTTCACGCATGATCGCAAGCGAGCGCATGTCAGAGACAAGGTTGTTATAGCCAAAGGACACACCGCGTTCGCAGACCATAATGTCCTCGGCGACACCCGCTTGACGCGCGGCGTGACGTGCTTTGTTGACGACCTGCAACATGTCATGGGGTGCGAGAAACTGACCTTTTTTGATATTGACGGGCTTGCCGCTCGCGGCACAGGCTTCAATAAAGTCCGTTTGACGGCAAAGAAAAGCAGGGGTTTGCAGCACATCGACCACCGCGGCCACTGCATTGATCTGATCCTTGTCGTGTACATCCGTTAGTACAGGTACCTTGAGCTCAGCGCGAACATCCGCCAAAATCTGCAAGCCTTCATCCATGCCTGGGCCACGATAGGACGTCCCAGAACTGCGATTCGCCTTGTCAAACGAGCTCTTGTAAATAAAAGGTATACCAAGCGCAGCCGTGATCTCTTTGAGCTGACCGGCTGTATCAAATGCCATTTGACGTGACTCAATGACACATGGGCCCGCAATCAGGAAAAAGGGCTGGTCTAGGCCTATATCGAATCCACACAGCTGCATCAGGTGTCCTTGCGCTGCGTCTGATGCAACAGCGCAGCATTGATGTAACTGGTGAATAAGGGGTGACCATCTCTAGGCGTTGAGGTGAATTCGGGGTGAAATTGCACGCCAACAAACCAAGGGTGATTCGGTAACTCCATGATTTCAGGAAGATTTTCAGTAGGAGTGCGTGCGCTAATCACAAGCCCCGCCTTTTCTAGGCGCGGCACATAAATATTGTTGACCTCATAGCGATGGCGGTGACGTTCGTTGACGTCTGGGCCATAAATCTGATGCGCGAGTGAGCCAGGCTTGACCGGACATTTTTGTGAGCCTTTACGCATCGTGCCACCCAAGTCTGATTGCGAATCACGCTTTTCAGACACCCCTTCACGATCCAGCCACTCCGTAATCAACGCCACCACAGGATGAGGCGAGGCGGGATCAAACTCTGTGCTGTTAGCTTGAGCTAAACCCGCTACATTGCGCGCGAACTCAATCACAGCCAACTGCATCCCTAAGCAAATACCCAAGTAAGGTACGTTATTTTCACGGGCAAAACGAATCGCTGCGATTTTGCCTTCGGTGCCACGTTTACCAAAACCGCCGGGGACCAAAATGGCATCAAACGACTTGAGCACCCCCACACCACCTTCCTCAATGCTCTCTGAGTCAATGTATTCGACCTTGACGCGGGATTTGGTGTGAATCCCCGCGTGAATCAAGGCCTCGGTCAGCGATTTGTAAGACTCGGTCAGGTCGACATACTTGCCCACCATGGCGATGCGGACTTCGCGCTCGGGGTGTTCCAATCGATAGACCAAGTTGTCCCACATCGATAAATCAGCGGCGGGCGGATTGAGGTTTAAGACTTCACAAATTAGGTTATCCAGTCCTTGCTTATGCAGCATTGACGGGATTTTATAAATGGAATCCGCATCCCAGACCGAAATGACCGCATCAAGGGGGACGTTGGAAAATAAAGAGATCTTGGCACGTTCTTCGTCTGGAATCGGACGGTCCGCACGGCACAAAAGCGCATGCGGAATAATGCCGATCTCGCGCAGCTTTTGGACGGAATGTTGGGTGGGCTTAGTCTTGAGCTCTCCTGCAGAGGCGATAAAAGGCACCAGTGTAAGGTGGATAAAGGCCGCATTATTGCGACCGAGTCGCAGACTCATCTGACGTGCCGCCTCAAGGAACGGCAAAGACTCAATATCACCTACCGTTCCACCGATCTCAACAATCGCAACATCTGTTGCACCATTCCATGACTGGTCGGCGCCTCGGGCAATAAAGTCCTGAATTTCATTGGTGATGTGTGGAATCACCTGAACGGTTTTCCCGAGATAATCGCCCCGTCGCTCTTTACGCAGAACGGATTCGTAAATCTGACCCGTCGTAAAGTTATTCACCTTGCGCATCTTTGAGGAAATGAATCTCTCATAATGCCCAAGATCCAAATCCGTTTCAGCACCGTCCTCGGTCACAAAGACTTCACCATGTTGAAACGGACTCATGGTGCCAGGATCAACGTTGATATAAGGATCGAGTTTGAGCAGGGTGACCTGCAGGCCGCGGGACTCGAGGATAGCAGCCAGCGACGCAGCGGCGATGCCCTTGCCAAGCGAGGACACCACACCACCGGTTACAAAGACAAATTTGGTCATGTGTTTGACGCCTCATGACGAGGCGTATGCGGGAAATTTGGATTATAGCTGTCTGACTCAGTTTTGCGGAAAACCCGTCTATATTTTTCAACAAAATTTCGCTTTCATTGCGGCAAAGCAGTTTTTAGGCAAGCGGCTCGGTTCGGTGTAACAACCACTGCAGTGCTGAACCCGATACTTTGGGGGCTAAACGCCTGCGAACCTCTGTGTGATAGGCATTAAGCCAGTCAATTTCATCCTGTCTCAGCTGCTTCAGTTGGATACAACGTGTATCGATTGGACAAAGCGTCAGCGTTTCAAATGCCAAAAACTCACCAAACTCGGACGTTCCTGCTGACACATTCGCAACCAGATTTTCAATCCGAATACCCCAGCGACCTGGGCGATAGAGTCCCGGCTCGTTTGAAGTGATCATGCCTGGTTGCATGGCGGTTTGAGGGCCTGGTGCCGCGCGATAGGAGATCACCTGCGGGCCCTCATGCACATTTAAGTAATACCCCACTCCGTGCCCCGTTCCGTGTCCATACTCTGCAAGCCGCGCCCATAAGGGCGCACGGGCTACAGCATCGAGCATAGGAGACGCCACGCCGCGCGGAAATCTCAGCCGAGAAAGCGCAATCATGGCCTGCAGTACCGCCGTGTAGTCGTCTTTTTGGGCAGCAGTTGGCTGTCCAACAGGGACCACACGCGTAATATCCGTGGTTCCCCCCACATACTGACCGCCAGAGTCAATTAGGAGCAAGCCATCTCCTGCAATGGCCGAAAAAGACTCGGGGGTGGCCCGATAATGCGGCATCGCCCCATTGCGGTTATAGGCGGCAATCGTGCCAAAACTACGTGAAATAAACCCCGGCTGTTGACTACGCTGTGCAGTGAGTTGCTCATCAATCATCAATTCATTCAGCGGAACACTGTCACAACGTGCAATCGCATCCTCAAGCCAGACAAAAAATGCGCACAAGGCCGCACCATCGTCCTCCATCACACGACGCACATGATTCAGCTCAAAGTCCGTTTTTTGTGACTTAAAAAATGTGCTCGGATTCGTCGCACGCACCAGCTGACAAGACACACGATCAATCAAGGCGCAGGTTGTCCGCGCAGGGTCAAACAACAGTCGAGACTCTACTGTTAGCGCGGCGAGTGACTGAGCGGCCTCTTGATAAGGGCGAACTTCAATGCCGTCGCTCGCCAACATCTGTGCCAAGTTGGCATCCACTTTATCGGGCAACACAAACAGCAAGATCTGCTCGGTCCCGATCAGAACATGTGCCAAAAACACAGGATTGAAACTCACATCCGCCCCGCGACAATTTAGCAGCCACGCAATATCGTCTAAAGTCGAAATCAGGTGCCACTGCACGCCCCGCTCCGCCATCTCGGCACGCACACGGGCAATTTTTTCCTGTCGAGACTGCCCCGCGTATTCAACCGGCAAATCACGAATAGGCGCAATCGGTAACGCAGGCCGATCCAGCCAACACTGACCAGGCAGGTCTAAGGATAAGTCGAGCTTGATCGCACGCGCGGCCAACTGCTCTTGCAAGGCTTCACGCGCAGCCAAACCGAGCGCACGACCATCTACCGCCACCACCCCGCCACTCGGGACATTCGACCCCAACCAGGCGGCATGCGCAGGATCCGTCGCCACACCAATTTTCATGAGCGTGACGGGCGTTCCCGCGAGCTCTGCCTGCGCTTGGACCCAATAACGACTATCTACCCAAATACCCGCAAAATCTTGTGTCACGACGACCGTGCCCACCGAGCCAGTAAACCCGGTCAGCCAAGGCCTGATTTGCCAATAAGCTGGCAGGTATTCGGACAGATGTGGGTCGGCAGAAGGAATCAGACAGGCATCTATGTGCGCCTGCTGCATACTTTTTCGCAGTGCAGTCAGTGCCTCAATTGGACTCAGAGCAGGAGTGTTCATTGATGACGAAAAGTTAGGGAGTTTTGAGTTTGGAAAATTTTGCACGCAACACAGCAATCACGCCTGGCAGCAAAGAAATAATAATGATGCCCAAAATTACGGCAGTCAGATTGTCACGCACAAAAGGCAAGTTTCCAAACCAATATCCTGCTGCCGTTAACGACACGACCCACAGAATTCCGCCAGAAAAGTTATAGAGAAAAAACTTTTTTGGCGCCATCTTGGCAAAACCCGCCACAAAGGGCGCCATCGTGCGCGCAATAGGCAAAAACCGCGCAATGACAATGGTCTGTCCGCCGTAGCGGTCAAAAAAGCCTTGGGTATAGGCCAGTCGTGCAGGATTCACCAATCTCGTGCGCGCAATCAGCGCTTTGCCGAACCAGCGACCCACTGAGTAGTTCACCGCGTCCCCCACAATCGCAGCCGTTGTTAACAACAGCATCAGCAACGGTAAGTCCATTTTTCCCATGGCACAAATCGCGCCTGCAACAAACAGCAACGAGTCACCAGGAAGCAAGCTAGCAAATACCAGACCGGTTTCAGCAAAAATAATGGCGACTAACAATACGTAGATCCAGGCGCCATGCTGCTCGATAAACTGCAGCATGGTGCGATCGATATGCATCATCATATCGATCGCCATTGAGAGAAAATCCATCACCCCGCATTATCCTTTGAGCGCTGAAACATCCAGCTTGGCAGACGTCTTGGACTGGATTTCCTCGACGGTCACGCCTGGCGCCAGTTCCAAAAGATTGAGACCGTTTGGCGTGACTTCCATCACACCTAAATCTGTAATCACCATGTCAATGACACCTACGCCAGTCAAAGGTAAGGTGCACTTCGGTAACAGTTTTAGGTCAGTTGTCCCATCTTTTTTGTGCGCAACGTGCTCCATCAGCACAATCACACGGCCAACGCCCGCGACCAAGTCCATCGCGCCGCCCATGCCCTTGACCATTTTTCCTGGAATCATCCAGTTGGCCAGATCACCTGTCTCAGAAACCTGCATCGCACCCAAAATCGCGAGATTAATTTTTCCGGCGCGGATCATGCCAAACGAGTCGGCAGAAGAAAAAATCGCAGAACCTGGCAACGTGGTCACCGTCTGCTTGCCGGCGTTGATCAAATCAGGATCCACTTCGCTATCAAGCGGATGCGGACCGATCCCGAGCAAACCATTTTCAGACTGCAACCAAACTTCCATGTCGTTCGGCACGTGGTTGGCTACCATAGTTGGCAAACCGATTCCCAAGTTCACGTAAAAACCGTCTTTCAATTCACGCGCTGCACGCGCGGCCATTTCATCACGAGTCCATGCCATCTTTGTTCTCCTTAGCTCGCCACGCGAACGATACGTTGCTCAATACGCTTTTCAGGCGTTGCATTGATCACAATGCGGTGCACGTAAATACCAGGCAAATGAATATTTTCGGGTTCGAGTTCGCCGTTTTCGACAATACGCTCGACCTCGACAACTGTAAGTTTTCCAGCCATCGCAACGGGCGGATTAAAGTTCCTTGCAGTCTTGCTAAACATCAAATTACCGCTGCGGTCTGCCACTTCGGCTTTGACCAAGGACACCTCAGGTACCAAGGCGCGTTCCATGATGTACTGCTGCCCATCAAACTCGCGGACTTCTTTACCCTCAGCCACGATCGTACCGACGCCCGTTTTAGTAAAAAAGGCTGGGATTCCAGAACCACCTGCGCGCAAACGCTCAGCCAACGTGCCCTGCGGCGTAAACTCAAGCTCCAACTCACCTGATAGGTATTGACGCTCAAATTCTTTGTTCTCACCGACATAGGAAGCAATCATGCGACGCACTTGTCTGGATTCGAGCAAAATCCCCAGGCCAAACCCGTCCACGCCCGCGTTGTTGCTGATGCAAGTCAAGTTTTGAACGCCGAGATCCTTGACGGCGGCGATCAAGGCCTCCGGAATCCCACATAGTCCGAAACCACCTACCGCGATTGTCTGACCGTCTTTCAAAATACCGGTCAACGCGTCTTTTGCACTCGGATACAGCTTGTTCATCAGAACAACTCCTAAAAGGTCACCTAGATTCGATTATCGACGATTTATACAGCTTGCCAAGGCCTTTAAGACGTCCTCAGGCCAGGGATGCCCGCGGTTTAACTCAAAATCCATCCAAACCATGATCGACTTTCCCTGCGCGCAAAGTTCAAGCCTGTCGGGGTGCACCAAAGATAAGTCAACCGCATGCTCCATGCTAGAGCGTCCAATCCGTTCCACGCGATGGCTTACCCGAACAAGAGCGGGATACGTAATCGGTTTTTTAAAATCACACGCGCAATGCACCACCACTGGACTATAACGGGCGTTTTGCTGCACACGGCCCTCCACAAACATCCTGATGCGCCCTTCTTCCATATAGCGAAAATAGTTAGCGTTATTGAGATGATTGAGCGCATCGGCATCCGCCCAGCGCATCGGCAGGTCAAAGTCAAAAATATCACCCACCTCAAGCGTGCGGGTCGATCCGTCGGGTTGCACCACAGTCTTCTCCATAAAAACAGCGAAAGGGTGAGTTCATGCCTTTGCAAGTCTGGCAGCCGTCAAACGCCTCACGCGTGCAATACAATCCCTTTCAATCAAACATCATACTTGGAAGCAGGGAGACTCTCATGTCCGAACGTGAATCGATGGAATACGACGTTGTCGTCATAGGTGGCGGCCCAGGCGGCCTGGCGACAGCCATCCGGCTCAAACAACTTGCCGCAGAGCGCAACCACGAGATTTCGGTCTGTGTGCTTGAAAAAGGCAGTGAGATCGGCGCCCACATTTTGTCTGGCGCTATCATGGATCCCAAGGCGCTGACCGAACTGCTGCCCGACTGGAAAGCCATGGGTGCGCCGCTCAATACAGCGGTCACCGAAGATGAATTCCTGTTTTTATCCCCAACTGGATCACAAAAAACACCCAACTGGCTGCTGCCAGAGTGTTTTCAAAACCACGGCAACTACATTGTTAGCTTAGGCAGTGTTGCTCGCTGGATGGGCGAGCAAGCCGAAGCCCTTGGCGTTGAGATCTTCCCCGGCTTTGCCGCGGCCGAGGTTCTTTATGACGATAAAGGCGCTGTGCGCGGTATAGCCACAGGCGATATGGGCGTGGGTCGCGATGGTCAACCCACTGATCAATATCAACAGGGTATGGAGCTTCACGCCAAATACACCATCTTCGCCGAAGGCGCGCGCGGTCAGCTCGGCCGTCAGCTCATCGAAAAATTCAAACTCGACCAGAACCGCGATCCACAAAGTTACGGCATTGGGATCAAAGAACTTTGGGAAGTCGAACCCTCCAAATCTCGTCCGGGTCTAGTCGTGCATACTGCCGGCTGGCCACTGGATGCGGATACGTATGGCGGCTCCTTCCTTTATCACCTCAAAGACAATCTGGTCGCTGTCGGCATGGTGGTCGGTCTGGATTACGCCAACCCTTGGATTTCGCCCTTTGAGGAATTTCAGCGCTACAAGACGCATCCAGCTATCCGCGGCACCTTCGAGGGTGGCAAACGCATCGCCTATGGCGCGCGTGCGATTACCGCAGGCGGTTTATTGTCCTTGCCCAAGCTGGTGTTCCCAGGTGGCGCACTGGTTGGCTGCGAAGCAGGGTTCTTGAATGCGTCACGCATCAAAGGCAGTCACGCCGCGATCAAATCCGGCATGATGGCCGCCGAAGCCGCGTTCGACGCCTTGGTCGCCGAACGCAGCCACGACGAGCTACCCGCCTACCCCGCTGCGTTTGAACGCTCATGGCTACATACTGAGCTCAACAAGGCACGCAACTTTAAGCAATGGTTTAAAAAAGGCCGTTCAATTGGCACACTGATGACCGGCATCGAGCAATGGCTGCTCAAGGGCAATATGCCCTGGACCATCCATCGCGACAAACCAGACTACGCCTGCCTCAAGCCGGCCGCAGATTGCGTCAAAATCGATTATCCAAAACCAGATGGTGTGCTGACCTTTGATCGACTGAGCTCGGTGTTTATCTCCAACACCAACCATGAGGAAAATCAGCCGATTCATCTGACACTCAAAGATGCCTCCGTCCCTGTGTCCATCAACTTGGCTAAGTTCGCCGGTCCAGAGGCACGCTACTGCCCGGCAGGGGTCTACGAATACGTTAAGGATGATCAGGGCGCGGATCGTTTGCAAATCAATGCGCAAAACTGCGTACATTGCAAAACCTGCGACATCAAAGACCCCACACAAAACATCGTCTGGGTCACACCGCAAGGTGGTGAAGGTCCGGTCTATACCGGCATGTAACGTGTAACTGCCTCGGGAAACAATGATCATGACAACACGTCCTCAAGCCACGCCCACGACTCAGATCGACAACGACCGCGTCATTGTCACCGAATGGCGTTTCGCGCCGGGTGCCGAAACAGGCTGGCACACGCATGGCCACGATTACGTGGTGGTGCCGACCACTAACGGCCTGCTTCATCTGGAAACGCCGGACGGCCTCAAGGAGTTTCCCTTGGTGCTTGGCAAGTCCTACACCCGCGGCGCCGGCGTCAACCACAACGTCATCAACGCCAGCGATCACGAGGTTGTGTTTGTAGAGATCGAAATACGCTAAATCCTGTCTCAATCCCTTTTACGGAAAAAATGACATGCTCGATCCACAAGCCAAGGCCCTGATTGATCTCGTTGTTGAAAAAGGGATCCCCCCAGTCCACACAACCGAGCCAGTGCAAGCTCGGAAGTTCTACGCCGAGCGACGCTTTTTTAGCCAGCCCGATCCGCCAGAGGTTGCTCAGGCTTTGAACACCAAGGTTCCCGGTCCGGCAGGTGCGATCACCGTGCGCCATTACCGACCACTCGGCACGACACCGGCCACGATCTTGCCTGCCCTTGTTTACTACCATGGCGGTGGTCATGTCATCGGCGATCTTGAGACACACGATGTGCTGTGTCGCACGCTTTCCAATCAGGCCCAGTGCGCCGTTTTTTCCGTCGACTATCGACTCGCTCCCGAGCACATTTTTCCTGCTGCTGCGGATGACTGTATCGCTGCAACCAAATGGGTGCATGCCCACGCTTCCACATTACAAATTGATGCCACGCGGATTGCAGTGGGTGGCGATAGCGCAGGCGGCCAACTGGCGGCAGTCGTTGCTTTGGCGCTCAAACAAGACGGCGCCTTCAAGCCCGTTTTGCAACTGCTGATCTACCCCGTGACCGATGCGAGCTGCGAGCGCGACTCAATGCGCACCAATGGCCAGGGTTATTTGCTCACCCGAGATTCGATGGATTACTTTTACGGACATTACATGCCTGAGACGTGGATGCGCCAAGACTGGCGCGCCTCGCCGATGCTGGCCAAAGACCACTCCGGTTTGCCGCCTGCCTTTGTGCTCACAGCCGGGTACGATCCCTTGCGTGATGAGGGCTATGCCTATGCCGACAAGCTATCGACCGCGGGTGTCCCCACGCAATATGTGTGCTTTGAGCGTCAGATTCATGGCTTTGTCCCGCTAGGTCGGATTCTCGACGAAGCCAACACAGCCGTCAAACTTTGCGCCCAGGCCCTACGCGACCGGTTTTGATTGAGCAAAAAATGAGACAGCCCTCGGGCTGTCTCATTTTTGTCCAAATTGTCAGTCTTATTTTTTAAACGCGATCACTTCCTGACGCTGCTCGCCCAGACCCTGAATACCCAGCGTCATGACGTCACCCGCTTTGAGATAGCGAGGCTTGGGTTTGACGCCCATACCAACACCGGGAGGCGTACCCGTCGTGATGATGTCACCTGGCATCAGAGTCATGAATTCGCTGACATAGCTCACAATCGTGGCCACATCAAAAATCATGGTCTGCGTGTTGCCCGTCTGAAAACGCTTGCCGTTCACATCGAGCCACATATCCAGTTTTTGTGGATCTTTGATTTCGTCGGTCGTGACCAACCAGGGGCCAACGGGACCAAAGGTATCGCAGCCTTTGCCCTTGTCCCAGGTACCACCTCGCTCGAGTTGATACTCGCGCTCAGAAACATCGTTGACCAGGCAATACCCTGCAACATATTTCAGTGCGTCTTTCTTGCTGACGTATCGGGCTTTTTTACCAATCACGAAAGCGAGCTCGACTTCCCAGTCTGACTTTTTGGAGCCTTTGGGCAACATCACCTTGTCATTGGGACCGGACAAACTGGTGTCGGCCTTAAAGAAAATGATGGGCTCTTTTGGACAGGGCATACCGGCTTCTGCCGCATGATCCGAGTAGTTCAAACCAATGGCCAGAAACTTGCCGACATTGGCGAGTGGTACGCCATAGCGTGGCTTGCCTTTGACCAGTGGCAATGTACTCGTCTTGATTTTGGCGAGCTTGGCGAGTGCGGCTGAGGACAGCTGCTCGGTGGTGATGTCTGACACCACGCCAGACAAGTCGCGTAACTTGCCTTCTTTGTCGATCAGGCCGGGCTTTTCTTTGCATTTTGCGCCGTAACGTACGAGTTTCATTGCTTCTCCTTGGTTGAATGCCTTCGCAATTTAACAGCTAACACGAAGACGAATCAATCCATCACATAGATTTAGAAATAACGTCCGCCTGCACCGATCACGACGGTGATGAGACCAAGCACAAGATTCGTCAACATCAGCATACGGATTTGCCCAAGTGCCTGGGCACCCACGGGCCAATGTTTATCCGCGACGGCCGCCTTGAGCTTTTTGAAGGGACTCGCATAGATGTAACCAAAAATGACTGTCATCACAACAGCGATCAGCAGCATCGCATGCACATGGGGGCCAAGCTTGGCTTGAGAACCCATCAGCGAAATCAAACCAAAGCCAGTGAGATACAACACCACGATTGAGACTTTGACCCAAATAAAAAATCGCTTAAAGACCCCACACAAAAGCGTCAAACGCTCTGGAGGTTGCAGCACCTCTGCTGCAGTAGGACGCAGTGCACTGTGCGCGAAAAACATTCCACCCACCCAAATTAACGCAGCTAACAAATGCAACACAATCAAAATCGCAATTGACATGATGATCTCCAGAATAGTCTTACCGCAGTCTACCCTTCATTTGATTTGCGCAACAAAAAAGGGTCTCATTTGAGACCCTTTAAACCTACACCTCATGTGGCTATTCCGTATTTATACAGGTGTAAATAGCTGATCCAAAATCGCCGGATTTTCCAGAGTGGAAACATCCTGTGTGACTTTTTCACCTTTGGCCACTACACGCAACAAACGTCGCATAATTTTGCCTGAGCGTGTTTTGGGTAAGTTGTCACCAAAGCGAATTTCTTTTGGTTTGGCGATCGGTCCGATTTCTTTGGCGACCCAATTGCGTAACTCTTTGCCAAGCGCAATCGCCTCGTCGCCTTCGGGACGCGTACGCTTGAGCACGACAAACGCCACGACCGCCTCACCGGTGGTGTCATCAGGACGTCCCACGACAGCCGCCTCTGCCACCATCGGATGAGCCACCAAGGCAGACTCAACCTCCATCGTTCCCAAGCGATGACCTGAAACGTTTAACACGTCATCAATACGGCCCATGATCCAGAAACAGCCATCCTTGTCGCATTGGGCACCATCGCCCGCAAGGTAATAGCCACCAAGTTCTGGCGGGAAATAACTCTTCACAAAACGATCGGGATCGCCCCAGATATTTCGAATCATCGATGGCCAGGGACGCTTGATCACCAGAAAGCCCCCATGCCCCGCTTCAACATCCCCACCCGTCTCATCCACAATAGCAGCCGTGATGCCAGGCAAGCGCGTGGTACAAGAACCCGGCTTGAGTGAGGTGGCACCAGGCAATGGCGTAATCATGTGCCCACCTGTCTCAGTCTGCCACCACGTATCGACAATCGGGCAACGACCGCCCCCGACATTGTTGTGATACCACATCCATGCCTCAGGATTGATGGGCTCACCGACTGAACCCAGCAAACGCAAACTATTCAAGTCGTAGGATTTTGGATGATGCGCTGCGGTGGCTTCAGAGGCCTTGATCAACGAACGAATCGCCGTAGGTGCTGTATAGAAGATTGTCGCTTTGTGATCCTGAATCATTTTCCAGAAACGGCCTGCATCCGGATAGGTCGGCACACCTTCAAACACAATCTGTGTCATGCCAGCAGCCAACGGACCATAGGCGATATACGTGTGGCCCGTCACCCAGCCCACATCGGCCGTACACCAGAACACATCGTTCGCCTTAGCATCAAAGACCCACTTCATGGTCATTTTTGCCCAGAGCAAATAACCACCAGAAGCGTGCTGCACACCCTTTGGTTTGCCAGTCGAACCCGAGGTATACAAAATAAACAGCGGATGCTCCGCATTGACCGGTACGGCGGGGCACTCTTTGGCCTGATTTTCCAACAGAGCGTCCATCCAAATGTCACGCTTGGCATCCCAGGCAATCTTGCCGCCGGTGCGCTTGTAGACAACGACATGTCGCACAGCCTCACAACCGCCCATGCCAAGGGCCTCGTCGACCGCCGGCTTGAGCGCGATCGCGCGGCCGCCGCGCATCTGCTCGTCGGCGGTAATCACGAGTGTGGCACCCACGTCGGTAATGCGTTCGTGCAAGCTTTTGGAAGAAAAGCCACCAAACACGACCGAGTGCGTAATCCCGAGTCGGGCGCAAGCCTGCATCGCGACAACGGCCTCGACCGACATAGGCAAATAAATAATCGAGCGGTCGCCGGCCTTGTAGCCAAGCGATTTCAAGCCATTTGCAAACTGGCACACGCGTTCGTAAAGCTGCTGGTAAGTGACCTTTTGAACCTCACCACTGTCCGACTCGAAAATGATCGCGACTTTATTCGCATTGCCATTGTTCAAATTCACATCCAGACAGTTTGCAGACACGTTGAGCTCGCCGTCACCAAACCACTCATAAAAAGGCGCGCGCGACTCGTCGAGTACCTTGGTAAAGGGCTTATTCCACTGCAACTCTTCACGTGCAAGACGCCCCCAAAAACCTTCCGGGTCCCGATCGGATTCCTCCAGCAGCGCCGCATAGCCAGCGGCATGCGAGACATTGGCTTGCTTGGCGAATTCCGCTGGAGGTGGAAAAACGCGCGTCTCGATCATTGTTGATTCAATCGAATTAGACATAAAAGGGAGTCTCCTCTTTCATCCGGTAGGATGTGGGTTTTATTAATGCAAGTTAATGACGACAATTAAATTTTTAAGGCTGCAATTCCGGCCGCGGCAATCTGAGCATCCTCGTGGGACTGCACGCCCGATACACCAACCGCTCCGATCGTGACGCCATCCACAAGAATCGGCAAACCACCTTCTAGCATGCCCTGTAACAAAGGAGCGGACAAAAAGGACATTCGCCCTTTGTTAATCACATCCTCGTAAATCTTGGACTCACGAGCGCCCATCGCCGCTGTATGCGCCTTGGCCGGCGCAATATAGGCCGAAATCGTGTTGGCGCCATCCAGACGCTGCATGCCGAGCATGTGTCCGCCGTCATCCACCACAGCGATCGTCACGGCCCATTTATGTTGATGGGCATGGGCTTTCGCCGCGTCAAGAATCAGTGAAACATCTGCATCGGTCAATACAACTTTGGTTTTCATAGTGAATCCTTTATTTGTTCAAGTGCACTTGGGTCTTCGATTGTGGTGAGATCGCCTGGGTCACGTCCTTCGCACACCGCCACAATGGCCCGGCGCAGAACTTTACCAGACCGCGTTTTAGGCAGCGCTGTGACAAAGCGAACACGGGCAGGTCGCGCGACAGGGCCAAGCTGCCCATCGACCAATTTCATGATGTCACCTTCGAGCTTCATGTTCGCTGCCGCGTCTGCAAACTGGGTAGGGTCGCGCAACACTGCAAATCCCACTGCGACCTGCCCCTTGAGTGCATCAGCAATTCCCACTACGGCCGACTCGGCGACCGCGGGGTGACTATTGATGGACTCCTCAATTTCTCGGGTCCCAAGGCGGTGCCCCGCCACATTGATCACGTCATCGGTGCGACCCAAAATAAACCAATAGCCTTCTTTGTCGACAAGTCCCCAGTCAAAGGTCGAGTAAACCTTGCGTCCGGGAATAGAAGAAAAATAGGTGTCTACAAAGCGGGCATCATCGCCCCAGATGGTAGTCATGGCCCCAGGCGGTAAGGGAGGAACGATCGCCACAACGCCCTTTTCATCGGGCCCCAGATCCTCGCCCGTTTGCTCGTTCAGCACACGGACATCAAAACCATACACGGGAAAAGATGGGCTACCGAACTTTGTCTGGACATGTTCGATCCCTGGCTGAGCAGCCAAAATTGGCCATCCCGTCTCGGTTTGCCAGTAGTTGTCAATAATCGGCTTGCCCAACCCCTCGGAAATCCATTGGGCGGTAGGCTCATCAAGGGGCTCGCCTGCCATGTAGAGCGCGCGCAGGCTGGAAAGATCATATTTTTTTAGCCATGCAGGATCTTGCTTTTTTAGGACACGAATCGCGGTTGGAGCAGAAAACATCGTATTGACTTTAAATCGCTCAACCAAACTCCAAAGAATGCCCCCGTCTGGGCGTACAGGGGTGCCCTCGAACAAAATTGTGGTCTGACCGGCAATCAGGGGACCATACACAATATAGGAATGTCCCACGACCCAGCCGATATCACTGGTACATAAATAGGTATCGCCGGGTTTGCCGTTAAAAATTCGCTGCATCGAAGATGCCAACGCTACGGCATAGCCACCCGTATCCCGCTGAACGCCTTTAGGCTTGCCCGTTGTACCAGAGGTATACAGCACGTAGCTCGGTGAAGACGACTCCAGCCAGGTGACCGGCACCTCCACACCATCAAACTCTTGTCTCAAGGTGTCATAGTCCAGATCACGACCTGCAACAGGCTCGAACGGGTACAGTCCGCGATTGACGACAATCACCTTTTTAGGCGGTCGTGTCGACAAGGCGATTGCCTTATCCATCAGGGGCTTGTAGGGTGTCACTTTGCCACCGCGAGAACCCGCATCCGCACAAATAATGACTTTTGGTGCCGCATCATCAATGCGCTGGGCCAAATTAACCGAGGCAAAGCCGCCAAACACAACGGAATGAATGGCGCCTAAACGCGCACAGGCGAGCATGGCAAACACTGCCGCAGGCACCATGGGCATATAGATGAGGACACGATCGCCTTGCCCAACCCCCTGAGCGACCAACATCGCCGCCACCGCATTGACTTCTTGGTAGATTTGGCGACGAGTATAAATTTGCTCTTGATCGACCTCGGTCGATACCCAGATCAAGGCAGGCTCGTCTGCCTGCGCATCTAGCCACCGATCGACAGCGTTAAAACATAAATTTGTCTTGCCGCCCACATACCACTTGGCAAACGGAGGGTTAGAAAAGTCTAAAACTTGCTCAAAAGGTGTTTCCCAATGAACTAGTTGCGCCTCTTTTGACCAGAATTGATCCCTATCATTAAGGGAGCGGTGGTGAGTGCTTTTGATCGCCTGCATGACTGTCTCCGACTGCATTTTTGGAATTTTGAGGCTTTTTGTACTACTATTGTGGCAGCTAAAGCTTGCACGAGCCTTTCCATTCGCTTTTTTTTACCGAGCAAACCTGAACGATGACGGTCAGATCCGCCACACATACAAGTACCCTTTTTTCCTCACGCTTGCTGCAAAGCATGCGTGTCGTATGGGTGTGTCTGGGTGTCGCCGTCTTGTCTGGCTGCGCGCAAGATGAATCCGGCAAGGGCTTGCGTACCGGTTTTGACTGGCGTAACTCCGCCGATCCGATCGGTGCTTTTGCAGCGGGTCCTCAATATGTGGCTGGCTTGGGGTTGATTGATCATCCTCTTGCTAATCAGGCACTGAACCAATTGGGTATTCGGTACAAATGGGGTGGTAAGTCACCTGAAACGGGGTTCGACTGCAGCGGATTAGTGGTCTATTCCGCTCAACGCTCGCTGGGACTCAGACTCCCTCCACGTGCCGACGATATCGCCAAGTTTGGTGATACCGTCAGCAAAAAAGACCTTCAAGTTGGTGATCTCGTATTCTTTAACACTCTGGGTACCCGTTATTCCCATGTCGGTGTGTATCTAGGGCAGGACAAATTTGTTCATTCCCCTACCCGCGGAAGCGTGGTTCGGATCGAAGACATGAAACAACGCTATTGGACGGCCCGTTATACGGGTGCCCGTCGATTAGACCCGACCCTGCTCGCATCGCGCTGATCCAGTGCATTGACACAAACCACATTGTTCGAGTGCTTGCTGCATCGCACACACGCTGCGCCTGCACGCAACTACTTTTACCCCAGATTTTTGAGCCGCATTCCTGAACGTTTTCATCACGTTATGGCCTAAAAAATCCGTTAAAAGAATCACGACCTGCGTGCCACTGGGCAGCGCCAATGTCTTTTTTTGGTGCGCGGGATCCCTACCGCTGATATGGTGGGTAATCGAAATGTTGTGACCACGAAGAAGATTTGGGATATTGCCTAGGCGATCTGCGCCAACCACTACCGCGCTGAGTGCAGGTGCCTGCAATGCTGAACCGCTGTGTACTGAAATCATGTCTGCTCCTTTGTATTCGCAACAGACTAAATGATAATGATTCTTATTTAAATAGCAAGCGTAATAATACTCATTCTTGTTTGTTTTCAATCAATCTTCGCACCCGCTCGGCATCCAACTCAGGATTGAGCATCGATATAAACGTATAGACGTAATCACGTAAAAATACGCCTGATTTCAACGCAACCTTGGTTATTTGCTTTCCAAATAAGTGACCTGCAGGCAAACTCACCAGATGACCATCACGCGCAGGCTCATAGGCCATCCCCGCGATAATGCCAATCCCCAAGCCAACATCCACATAGGTTTTAATTACGTCCGCATCGATCGCCTCCAACACTACGTCGGGACGGATGCCCTGCACCTCAAAGGCCCGATCAATAGACAGTCGTCCTGAAAACGCTTTGTCATACGTCACGATGGGGTAACTCGCGATGTGCTCAAGGGTGAGTGCAAAACCCTTTTTTAAAGACAGCTCAGCCAAAGGATGATCTGACTTGACAACAACAGAGTGCTCCCAAATGTAGCAAGGCAAAGTCTCAAGACCGGGTGTCAACGCCAAAGACTCCGTAGCCACTGCGAGGTCTGCCTGCCCACTCAGCACCATGTGCGCGAGCTGCGGAGGGCTGCCCTCCGCCAAGGAAAGATGCACTTTGGGGAAATGCTGACGAAAAGCCGGTATGACCTTGGGTAGTACATAGCGGGCTTGCGTGTGCGTGCAGGCAATCACCAAACTCCCCTCGTCCCGCCTGGCAAACTCATCACTAACTTTTTTAAGATTATCGATTTCCTGCATGATGCGCTCGACCACTTGTGCCACTGCCTTGCCAGGCTTGGTCAGGCCCTTAATTCGCTTGCCGTGTCGTTCAAATATCTGCACACCAAGTTCGTCCTCAAACTCTAAAATAGCCTTGGATACCCCTGGCTGCGAGGTAAACAGGCTACGCGCCGCCTCGGTCAAGTTGTAATCCCTGCGGATGGTTTCACGGACAAAACGAAACTGTTGCAAATTCATGTTGACTCTCCTATCAACACAATTATAAGTAATATAGAAGATATTCTAAATCACTTTTTAGAATAAGCTATTACCTGATGACTCAACTAACCATTAACGCAATCAGCGCACACACTTAAAGCATCATTTAGATTCAACCATCCGCATAAAACTTGCGAGATAATCCATACAATCGAATGTTTACATACTCTCATCTATCAACAGGCAGGACCTATGGATTTCAGCACACTCGTCACCGTCTCTCCCCATCAAATTAAAACGGCAGCGCTCGCGATTGGCGTTTTTAGTGACGGTGTTCTCAGCACAACCGCAGACATCATCGACCGGGCGAGCCAAGGGGCTGTCCGTGCAGTCGTAAAAAGCGAGTTTCAGGGAAAGCCTGGTACCACGCTCGTTTTACGCGACTTAACGGGTGTGACGGCAACACGCGTTGTGATGGTCGGCCTCGGCAAGCAAGCTGACTTTAAGGCCAAGGTCCACGCACAGGCAGAGCGCGCGTTTGCAAACGTTTGCGTCCAGGCACGATTGACGGAAGGCACCTCAGCTCTGACAGGTATTGTGTATGGAGCGAGCACGCCGCGAGACCGCGCACGTATTGCAGCGTCTGCCGCTGGCGAGGCCTCTTACCACTACGATATGAGCTTCGGCAAACCAGATCCTGACGCGCGTCCCAAACTTAAAAAAATCTCGGTTTTAGTGAACAAGTCTGATCAATCAGCGGCCCAACAAGGACTCAAAGAAGGAGCCGCTCTCGCGCAAGGTATGTCACTCGCACGCACGCTCGGCAACATGCCTGGTAACTTGTGCACACCAACTTACCTAGGTGATACCGCCAAAAAACTTGCTCGCGAGTTTAAAAGCATTAAAGTCAGCGTACTCGATCGTAAACAAATCGAAGCGCTCGGCATGGGCTCTTTTTTATCCGTAGCCAAAGGCTCTGCAGAGCTTCCACGCTTTATTGTGATGCATTACAAGGGCACCGACACCGCTAAAAAGGCTCCCAAAAGCGCCAAAGATAAAGGACCGATTGTGTTGGTAGGCAAAGGCATCACCTTTGACTCGGGAGGCATCTCCATCAAACCTGCGGGCACGATGGACGAAATGAAATTCGACATGTGCGGGGCAGCAAGTGTCTTAGGAACTTTCCGTGCCATCGCCCAAATTGAGATTCCCGGCGAGGTCATCGGACTCATTCCTGCCTGCGAAAATATGCCAAGTGGCACCGCCAACAAGCCAGGTGATGTAGTGACCAGCATGTCGGGCCAGACGATCGAGATTTTGAACACAGACGCCGAGGGCCGTCTGGTCCTGTGCGATGCCTTGACCTACGCCGAGCGTTTCAAACCCTCCGCAGTGATTGATATCGCCACGCTGACAGGTGCGTGCGTCGTGGCCTTGGGTGGCGTCAACTCCGGACTGTTTTCGACGGATGATGCGTTGGCCGAAGCCTTGCTTGCCGCCGGTAAACAAGCGCTCGATCCAGCATGGCGTATGCCGCTAGACGAGGCGTATCAGGAGCAGCTGAAGTCAAACTTTGCTGATATCGCCAACATCGGGGGTCCGCCAGCAGGTGCAGTCACTGCAGCGTGTTTCTTATCTCGCTTTGCCAAGGCTTACAGTTGGGCACACCTTGATATCGCAGGCACCGCGTGGCGGGGCGGCAAAGAAAAGGGTTCGACCGCACGTCCTGTGCCATTGTTGGTCCAGTACCTGCTCAATCAAGCCTAATCCAGACAAATGGCGCGTATTAATTTCGCCTTTGGCGCGACGGAACGCATCACGCAAGCTTGCCAGACGACACTCAAACAGTATCTGGCAGGCCAAAATATGGTCGTCTATGCAAGCGACCTCGCCCGACTCCGCCAGTTCGATCTAAAACTCTGGGCAGTCGATGAGGCCGCCTTCGTGCCGCATGTCTGGTCAGACGATCCCTCAGCCCCTCAAACGCCCATCGTGCTGGTCAACAAAGACTTAGCGCGCACTCTTGAGGGTATGTCACCCGATACGTGGTTACTGAACCTTGATGACGCGTGCCCACCGACCTGTGGGTCACTGGAACGGGTACTCGAAATCGTCTCGGATGAACCCGAAGACAAAGAAGCTGCTCGCCAACGCTGGCGGAGTTACCAAGCGGCTGGCCACGATCTTAAGTCATACTCTCTGCAGGGCACAGCTGGCCCCAAGGACTAAAATACCCCCACAATTTGAAGGAAATCTAGTCTTTCAGGGAACTGTAAGGTATGCTTTCGGTCATAGACTCATGGACTGTTTTGACTTCACCTACAGTTAGAGTCCAATTACGAGAAAGGAAATTGATATGAATGATCCGCGTCCCACATTATCAGGTAGCCCCTACCAAACGGGCACAGCCGAGGTCGTGCGCAACCGGGTTTTGCGCAACACCTACTGGCTGTTAGCTCTTTCACTCATTCCCACCGTCATCGGCGCAGCCGTTGGCATGTACAGCGGTCTCAACCAAGTCATGGCCACCAGCCCTGGCATCACGATGATCGTCTTTCTTGTAGGCGCCTTCGGTTTGATGTTCGCCATTGAGAAGAATAAAGAAAACTCTTTAGGCGTCGGACTGTTGTTGTTGTTCACGTTCTTTATGGGTCTGATGCTTTCGCGCATGCTTGGTTTTGTTCTTGGCATGAGTAACGGCACCTCTTTGGTTATGTTTGCCTTCGGCGGCACCGCTATTGTCTTTGGCACGATGGCCACCTTGGCAACATCAATCAAACGCGACCTCTCAGGTCTGAGCAAGTTTATGTTTATCGGTGTGGTTATTCTGCTGCTTGCAGGCATCGCTAACATCTTCTTGCAGATTCCTGCGCTGATGCTCACCCTCTCTGTGCTGGCGATTGTCATTTTCTCAGCCTTTATGCTGATCGACCTGCAGCGTGTCGTGAATGGCGGTGAAACCAACTATGTATCGGCCACCTTGGCTATCTACCTAGATGTCTACAACGTCTTTGCGAACCTGCTCGCCATCCTTGGCATCGTAGGCGGCAGTAAGGACTAAATTCGTAGTGTTTTGACTACGTAGTGATCTGACAAAAAAGAGGCCCACTTCGGTGGGCCTTTCTCATTCAATACTCGCATTCTTCGATTTTGCGCTACAACTGTCAATCACGTTTTCATTTTCGGAAA
Organism: Bordetella parapertussis; assembly: GCA_945862495.1. Classification (GTDB taxonomy): domain Bacteria; phylum Pseudomonadota; class Gammaproteobacteria; order Burkholderiales; family Burkholderiaceae_B; genus Zwartia; species Zwartia parapertussis_G. The sequence goes on from CAMAYM010000022.1 coordinate 23,417, forward strand.
TCCTTCGATGACTCAAACAGTCCTGGCTGAAAAAAATAATGGTGTACTCACGCTCACGATCAATCGTCCAGAGCGTCGTAATGCCTTGGATATTGCGACCTACCTCGGCTTAGCCGAGCAAATATTAGCCGCGCGTGAGGACAAAAATATCCGAGCCATTGTGCTGACGGGTGCTAACCACTATTTCACCGCAGGCAATGATCTCAAAGATTTTCAAACACCACGACCAGACGGAGACAGTGCTGGGATCAAATTTCTCCGCAGTCTGGTGGACTGTGACTGTCCCATCGTCGCCGCAATCGAAGGTAGCGCGATTGGCATTGGCGTGACGATGCTGCAACATTGCGACTTTATCTTCGCCGCGGACAATGTCACATTCAAAATCCCCTTCGTGCCCCTCGGCCTGTGCCCTGAGGGTGCTTCGAGCATGCTGATGGCACAGATCGTCGGGACCCGTCGCGCCACAGACTGGTTATTACGTGGCCGCCCTTTCACTGCACAAGAAGCACTAGAAGCAAGATTTATTACAGCAATCTGTCAGCCCGGCCAAGCACTCCAGACCGCCCTAGATACCGCACACGAACTCGCTGCCCTCCCCCCCGAGGCCCTGCAAACATCAAAACGGATGCTCAAGCACAGCCTTCGCCCTCAAATACACGCAGCCTTCGACTTCGAATGGGCGCACTTCAATGAGCGCCTAAAGTCCGCCGAAGCACAAGAAGCATTTGCCACATTTCTAAATAAAAAAAGTAAGACCATCAGTTAACCGAGATCCGCGGTGCCATGCATTGCGCTTGAGGGGCACTGTGCTGTGCAAGACCGTCAGCGCAGCCAAGCCCAACGCAGATGCCTTCGCATCAACAACGCCCCTGTCTGAGCCCCACCGGGGCGAGTTTGGGCGTTGTGCGGAGGCATCAAGGCGGGCGCAGGGAAGTCCGGGCAACGCCCGGACCTAGCACCGGTCTTGCACAGCACAGTGCCCCTCAAGCGCAAAACACCAAAAACAACCATGATCTCTTGACGCTGCAGACATCCTCATGCCAAGCTAGACCCCTACTTAGGAGAACTTCATGTTGACCGTAAAAACTGACGATGGCGTTGATCTAGTCTACGAAACCTATGGCTCGGGCACCCCAATAATCTTTGTCCACGAATTTGCTGGACACAAAGAAAGCTGGGAACCACAAGTCCGTCACTTCGCGCGTCAATATCAAGTGATCACCTACAACGTACGTGGCTACCCACCCTCCTCTGTCCCACCCGAAGTGTCGTCTTATTCACAAAATCGTGCCGTAGCCGACATCATCGCCGTGATGGATCACCTAAAAATCGAAAAAGCCCACATTGTCGGCTTGTCGATGGGCGGCTTTGCCACACTGCACTTTGGTTTACAACATCCCAATCGCGCGCTTTCCTTGTGTGTTGCAGGTTGCGGCTACGGTGCCGAACTCGAGCAGCAAGAACAGTTTAAAAAAGAAGCAGAAGCCAGCGCCGACATGTTGCTCACCCAAGGCATGAAAGCCTTTGTGGACAAGTATGCACACGGCCCAACTCGCATCTCCTTTGAACGTGCGGATCCGCACGGCTTTGCTGAGTTTAAGCAACAGTTTTACGGTCACTCTGCACTCGGTTCTGCCAATACACAACTTGGCGTGCAGCGCGAGCGTCCCTCGCTTTACAACCTAAAAGAACAGCTCGCTAAGCTGACTGTTCCCACCTTGATTTTGAACGGCGACGAAGACTGGCCCTGCCTGAAACCCGGGTTGATGCTAAAGGAAACGATTCCCTCTGCTGCCTTGGCCATTTTGCCAAATTGCGGTCACACAATGAATATTGAAATGCCCAATGAGTTCAATCACATCGTGGGCAATTTTATTAGTCACGCAGCAAGCGGTCGTTGGCCTATGCGCGATCCTCGCGCCATGGTCGCTTCGATCACCGGTATCAAGGATTAGCGTTGTCCGACTCCAACCAAAGCCTTTATCGCGGCCGAAATTACAAAATGGCAAACTGCCGCCAAAGCCGCCAATATTCAACTTGATTAATACTGCATTGATTCAGAGAACAAATAGCCATGACCGATTCCGCAGCAATACTCCGTGACCTTGCGCAACTCGACACCAATACAGTGTCAGATGCACTTGATTTTATGGGGCTACCCGGTGCGACCTTTGGGCTAAGACCTCTGTGGAACTGTCCAAAAATCGTTGGCCGTGCTGCGACGATCTTATTAGGCCCCAAACAAGGCACCGCTCCCACTGTGCACTTAATCACTCCCGTCATCACCAGCATTACGACCGATGACAGGATTCTCGTCATCGCGGGCGGACCCGAAGGCATTTCTTGCTGGGGCGATATCTTGGCAAACGCCTCTAAGATGAAAGGGATTCGGGGCTCTGTCATTGACGGCTTGAGCCGCGACATCGAAGGCAGCGAGTCGATTGGCTACCCGGTGTATGGTCGAGGTGTCACGATGATCAGCGCACGCAATCGGATTATTCAGATTGACTCGGGCAATCCTGTTCAGATGGCGGGCGTGATGGTGCACGAAAATGACTATGTCATTGCGGATCGCTGCGGAACAGTATTTATCCCTGCAGAAAAAATCCAAGAAGTTATCGCCCTAAGTCAGCGCATTGCCACCCGTCAGGACGGCATGGTTGAGGCGGTGCGTGCAGGACAGTCCGTCGAGGAAGTCATGCACGACAAGAAATTTGAAGCAATCCGCCAAGGCTAACCGCTTCAGGTACTCAAGCCGACAGACATCCCACCACAGACGTATAAAAGCTGTCCAGTGATAAAGCCTGCTTTACGATCGAGAAACATTCGGACCGCATGGGCGATTTCCTCTGGTTCGCCAAAGCGACCCACTGGAACTGACTCTGCAATCTTTTTGGTCTGAGGTAAATCCGGCGGATTACTTTTTATAAATAACTCAGTCGCAACAGGACCTGGTGCGATGGCGTTGACCGTAATGCCGTCAGTCGCAGTCTCCAGTGCCCAGGTGCGCGTCATACCTGCCAAACCGGCTTTAGTCCCGCCATAAATGGTGCGTCCGGTCTTACCGAGTGCGGCACGGCTGCCAATATTTACTACGCGACCAAACTTGTTGGCCCGCATTGCTGGCAAAACAGCCTGCATCATGATCAAGGGTGCGATCATATTGAGCGATAGCATATCGTCAATTTGCTCGAGCGTGATGTCCTCGATCTTGCCTACGTGGATCAAGCCAGCGTTATTGACGAGACTCAGAATGTCTTTTTTAGCCGCCCAGTCACAAGCAGCTTCGCGCGCACGTTTGGGGTCACCCAAATCCACTGACTCGAAAATCTCTCCAGGCAATAACTGTGCGGGTGCAGTCCGACTGAAGTTGATGACCTCGTAGCCATCCTCAATCAGAGACTGCACCACAGCGCGACCAATTCCGCGGCTTCCGCCGGTCACAAGTGCTGTGGTGCCTTTCATTTTATTGTGCCTTGATATTGCGATCTTTGATCAACTTACCCCATTTGGCACGCTCAGCTGCTTCAAATTTAGCCAAGTCAGGTCCAAACAGATTGCCAGGAACAGCAGCCAGACGCTCATAGGCTTGGATGACTTTTTCTGACTTCAAACCCACGCGAGCCGCTTCGATCAACTTGTCCATCACAGGCTGAGGTGTGCCCTTGGGTGCATAAATCGCAAACCAGGCGGTGACATCAAAACCTTTGACGCCGCTCTCTGCAAAACTGGGGAGCGTTGGCAACATAGGCGAGCGCTCAAGTGAGGTCACAGCAATACCGCGTACACGTGAGCCATCTTTGATTTGAGCGATCGAACCAGACAAGTTGTCGAACAGCAGATCAATCTGACCGCCAATCAAGGCAGGCATTGAGGCCGAGACGCCCTTAAACGGCACATGTAGCAACTCTACACCTGCCATCGCTTCAAAGTACGCACCCGTCAGGTGTGGCGATGAGCCGATACCTGGCGTGCCATAGCTCAATTTTTTGTCCTTGGCAGCGCGTGCGGCTGTCAGGACGTCACCCAGGTTTTTCCAGGGGGAATTAGCGGCAACCACCAAGACGTTCGGTGTCAAAGAAACCAAGGCAATTGGGACTAAGTCCGTTGCGGGATCAAACTGCATTTGGCTATAAATGAACTGATTGATCGCTTGGGTGCCGATCGTACCGAGGCCAATCGTGTAGCCATCAGGCTTACTACGAGCCACCTGAGTCAGGCCAACGTTACCCGCAGCACCAGGCTTGTTTTCAACAATCACTGGCTGCTTAAGCGTCGCTTCCATTGCTTGGGCGATCGAGCGTCCAAAAATATCTGCAGCTCCTGCCGTGGGGTAAGGAACCACTAACGTGAGCGGACGGGAAGGAAAAGTTTGTGCGTGGGCAATACCCAGCGTTGCAGCGCCCAAAGTAAATGCGGCAGCGATTGCACGAATCATAAAACGCGTTGATTTCATAAGGTCTTGCTCCTGTCGGTTGACGCCTTCGTTGAGACGTTTTTCATATGTGAAACTTAAATAAAAAGTACGTAAATAAGTACTATAGTAATAGCTCTACTAGATCACTATAGCAGTACCTAGAGATTCGCTGCATTAATTTCACCTGAGACAATTCATGTTTTTTTACGAACGCATGGCCGCACTGGCCAAGAGTCATGCCCAGCAGCCCGCATTAATCGATCAGGATATTCCCACGACCTTTGCTGAATTGCATACACAGTCCTTGCAACTTGCTGGCAATCTTGCCCAACTGGGAATCGGTCCCAATGATCGGGTAGCGGTCTGGTTACCTAATTGTCTGGCTTGGCTACAAACATTTTTAGCATGCGCCCATCTTGGTGCGACCGTGCTGGCCGTCAACACACGCTTTCGCAGCCAGGAAGTGGCGGATATTGTGGGTCGGGGCAAGGCGGACTGGCTCTTGATGTGGCCAGACTTTAAAGGCATTGCCTTTGCAGACATTTTGGCTGATGTCCCCAAGGACGTCTTATCGCGCTTGCGCGCCATCATTACGCTGGGCGACACACAGAGTGCGACCACGCAAGCGATTGCGGCACGCGGCTACAAGGTGTTGGGCTACAACGCTTTACTCGACGCACCTTGCGTTCCTCCGCCCGCCTTTGGCAATGCTGGTGTGCTGTGCTTTACCACCTCAGGAACGACCTCGCTACCCAAGTTTGTTTTGCATGATCAAGCAACGTTGATTAAACATGGT
>CAMAYM010000023.1 GCA_945862495.1 Bordetella parapertussis
CGGGTTTAAATGTTGACGCACATCCAAGGGGGAATAGGCCTCGACCTGATTTCGTCGTGGCGATTACAAAGCAATAATAGAAAAAAGCTGATATAATCTTGGTCTTTGCAGCGCCCGTAGCTCAGTTGGATAGAGTACTTGGCTACGAACCAAGGGGTCGTGGGTTCGAATCCTGCCGGGCGCACCATTAAATCAGGGGCTTACAGATGAATTTCTGTAAGCCCCTGTCCATTTTGGTGTGTAAACCTAGACTTAATTCATACTCTTTTCGGCGTATAACTGTCACCACAACGTAAAAATTGGCGTTAATATCCAGTTATGACTACTGAATCCAAATCATCACTTACTTACCTGCGATTCTTGAATCTTGTTCATGCGATCAAGCAGATCCCTACTTTTCCTTCGATGGATCCCGTCGAGGAGCGTTTGCTCGCCATGTTGGGTGTCAATTGGCACAATGGCAAAAAAGTTAGCGTTCTCGAAGCGATGAGCTTGTCAACGGAAATTTCCGCTACGACCGCACACCGTCGACTCAAGACCTTGCGTAAAAAGGGCATGATTGATCTCGATACAGACAAGATCGATAGTCGCGTGAAATACGTCGTACCGACGCCTCTTGCAGAGCAATATTTCAGCACGCTTGGACAAGCGATCGACAAGGCTCACCAGTCAGGTTAATCCAATGTTTTCTACGCCCAAAGGCGATGTCCATCAAATAAATGCTAATCATCGCCTCAGTTTTGGGGCGATGATCTTATTTGCGATGGGAATCACTATCGTTTGGGTAGCACTCTTCCAATTAAATAATTTTCTTTTTTCAGAGATCAACCTATCCAGCTTTATAAGCTGGATTTTTTTGCCTGCAGCCATTCGCATGCTGGCTGTGATGATAAACGGTTGGGCTGGGGCTTTGGGGTTATTTTTTGGCGCGATCCTGACTAATCTCAGTCAACTTGAGTTTGAACCATTCAATGTATTGGTGCTTGCGGGACTCTCCGCGCTCGGTCCACTCGCAGCAGCTCATCTTTGCACAAGATGGTTGCAGCTACCTGGTGATTTAGCTGGATTACAGCGGTCTCAGTTATTAGTGTTCGCAGTTGCGGGAGCCATTTTTAATGTATTTCCCCACAATCTTTTTTTCTATGTGACCGGAATGTCTGATGACGCATGGTCTGGTGTGTTGCCGATGTTTGTAGGAGATCTCTCGGGTACGTTAATCGTGCTTTATGTCGCGAGTTTCTCCATTCGGATAGTGCTAAAAGTTGCGCGGGCATAAATAACCTATCGCCTAAGCGTTAGACCCAGCCGCGCAGCCAATTTTCTTGATTCTTCAGGTCACGCCAAGCTAGGCGAACCACGCGCCCAGTCATGGCGGCCTCTAGCTCTATCTCCACCACCGGTGCGCCAAGTATTTCTGGCTCGATCACCTTGGTCACCCAAAAATGCTTTTCCTTGTGCATGGGGCGTACTGCTGTCCACTTGCTGAGTAAAAGCTTTTTGGGATGAACGTGATTTTGAGTGTGAATCAGATCACTTTTCAATGGTGATGTTGCCATCCGTGATCACTTTGTTCCAAACAGCACTCTCTTGAATCATTTTCTTGGCAAAATCAGCTGAACTGCCACCACCGGGATCAAAACCAAGCTTGGCGAGTTGGGCTAGGACTTTTGGATCTTTCAGGGACTTGTTCAAGGCCGCGTTGAGCTTGTTTAAAACGGGCTCACTCATACCAGCAGGACCAAACACGCCAAACCACGTCAGAGACTCATATCCTGGAACAAACTTAGACAGTGGGGGGATGTCTGGTGCAACAGAGGATGGTGTGGGTGAAGTCACCGCAAGCGCGCGAATTTTGCCGTCACGGATATGGGGCAGCGAGACTGAAATAGAGTCAAACATGACATCCAAGCGACCTGCCATAAGGTCAGGCATGGCCAAAGCAGTACCTTTGTAAGGCACATGTGTCATTTTTGTACCGGTCATCGCCAAGAAACGCTCGGTGGACAAGTGAGGGATTCCGCCAGTTCCAGCCGAGCCAAAATTTAATTTGCCTGGGTTTTTCTTGATGTACTCGATGAGCTCAGGCATTGTCTTGACTGGCGAAGACAACGGGACCACGACCACCTGTGGTGATGAGGCCAGAAACATGATTGGCGTAAAGTCTTTTGTAGGAGAGTAAGGAATTTTTGGGTTGAGAATTGGGCCGATCGTGTGCGTGCTGGAGGTTGCAATTAGGATGGTGTAGCCATCGGGGGCCGAGCGTGCCACGGCCTCAGAGCCAATCACACCCGCCGCACCTGCGCGGTTTTCAACCACAACGCTTTGCCCAAGCTCGATGCCGAGTTGTTGCGCAACGACGCGCGACACGAGATCTGTGGCGCCACCTGCAGGAAAGGGCACCACAAGCTTAATGGTCTTGTTCGGGTAGGCCTGAGCAAAGGATGCAGCAGGCGCGGTCAAACAGGCAAGGGCGGATAGGCCAGCAATGAGCGCGATGCGTCTGGTTTTCATAAGAAGGACTCCATGCAAATTGATGAAAGTAAATATTACGGCAGTCTGCCTCAAACAGTTTGAGAATACTCTCTCACAGTGAGCTTTTGAGCGAGTTCTTGCGAGACCTCAATCGGCATATCCATCAACCAAAAAGACAAACCTTTGCCGTGGGTGTCCAGATTGAGTGCGTCGTTCACGCCACCATCAAGAATGCCTTCGAGGACAAAGTTCATCGCCTTGAGCTTTGGCAACACATACCGTGTGACGTTGGTCGGGTGTCGATAACCGAACCATTCTGCGACTTTGGCTTCGGTCGCTTGTGCCACCAACACGTCAAAACAAGCTTGATCCCATGCAATGACGCTGATGTTGGAGGTGTTGCCCTTATCGCCAGCGCGGCCATGCGCAAGTTGATAGAGTGGAAGTGTAGTGGTGGGTTGAGTCATGGAAGTCATACGCGCTGCTCCTCAACAAAGCTGTAGCCACAGGGGACGGATTCACGGGGGATCGTGCACGACAAAGTGTCGAGTCGTGGTCTAAGAGAGGTGCGCACACCACCGCCGCCTGCTGGTCCGCAGCAATAAAGTGAGGTCACTTCGCGGAGGATTTTTTCTGCGATGGATTTATCAATATGCACACCGGCAACACGCAGGCGTACGTCACGCGCTTCAGGCAAACCTTTGCTCATCAGCTCACCTGCATCATCACCAAAAATACTGATGGCACCAATTAAGTCCACGCGCAAGGGTAGCAAGTGACCGATGCGTTTGCGCACGGTTTCACCTGCAAGTGCAGCACGCTCTCTGGCGCGAAAGCCTGCGTAAGAGATTTCTGCTTCTGCTAAATAGCCATTGTCGTAACAGACATTGACTTTGAGTTCGGCCGGTCTGGGGTGCCCCTGAATGCCTTCTACACGAATGCGATCGGGGCCCTCTTGTGTAATGTTGGCTTCGGTGATGTCAGCCGTGACATCGGGGGTTAAATAGCGTGCAGGGTCATGGACTTCATACAAAATTTGTTCGCGGCCGGTGCGGTCGTCGACGAGTCCGCCTGTGTCGCGGGCCTTAAACACTGAGAACGTGCCGTCTGCACGGATTTCAGCGATGGGAAAACCAATTCTATCCATGCCAGGGACTGATTTTTGTCCGGGCACGCTGTAATAACCACCCGAAACTTGTGTACCGCACTCCAGCATGTGGCCGGCCATCGTGCCGCAGCCCATTTTGTGCCAGTCATCCATAGCCCAGCCGAAATGCGCGATGGCAGGGCCGAGCGTCAGAGAGGGGTCCGACACGCGTCCCGTCACCACCACATCGGCCCCTTCTTTGAGCGCTTGCGCAATCTCATAGGCACCGATGTAGGCGTTGGCGCTAACGACACGCGCAGGGTCAATATTGGAGCCGAGCTTTTTAAGCAAAAACTTCAGTTGCTCAGGCTCCGTCAGATCGTCACCGTAGACGACCGCAATGCGCGGAGTGCGTAGCTTTTGTTCGCGCGCGAGAGCGAAAATACGCTGCGCTGCTGCTTGAGGATTGGCTGCGCCAAAGTTGCTGACGATTTGAATTTTGTGATCCAGACAACGCTTGAGTACGGGTCCGACGAGGTCAGCGAGTAAAGGTTCATAGCCCATCTTGGGATCTTTGCGCTTTTCAATTTGCGCGAGCGCAAGTGTGCGTTCAGCGAGCGTTTCAAAATTGAGTATGCCGCCGCCCAGTGCGATGAGTGTGTCCACAACAGGACCCGCGCCATCGGTTCTGTCACCGGAAAAGCCGGTTGCGCAACCGACATAAAGCGGTCGCTGTACTGAATCAGAGGAAGATAAAGAGCTCATTTTTTTGCCTGATTAGTGAGAGTGACACCAGCAATAACAATCGCCCCGCCAATCACCATAGAAAGATATACGGGTTCGTCGAGGATCAGATAGCTTAACAATAAGCCAAAAACAGGAACAAGGTTTGTAAAGACAACGGTACGTGCAGGACCAATCATTTTGACTCCTTCGTTATACCAAATGAAGGCGATCGCAGAGCCAAAGGATCCAAGATAAAAGATGGTGAAAAAGTTACTCCAGTTGAGCATCTCTGGTCTAAGCGTATCGATTTCGGTAAGTGCAGCCAGGCCTAGTACGAGTGCGCCCCAAAGCGATGCATAGGTAGTGGCTGCAATGGGAGAGAGGCCTCGCAATGCAAAGCGGCTGATGACGGTGTAACTCACCCAGCTAATGATGGCGCCCAGCATCAGCAGTTCACCCCAGCCAAATGACTGCAATAAACCTTGCGTGGCACCCAAAATGTCCCCTTTTGTGACGATCGTGAGTGTGCCGATTAACGCAAGAGCAATACCGCCCCAGCGATAGGGCCCAAGCTTCTCTTTCAGGATCAGGGCCACCGTCACAGCGGTCATGATTGGGCTGAGTGCGACCAGCAGTGCAGTTTTCCCTGCGGGCATGCGTTCAAGAGCCCCAAAGAAAAAAACGTTATAGATCGCTACGCCGGTCAAACCCAAAAGTAAGGTCACCCAAAGTTGTTTGTAACTCAGTTTGGGCAAGCCACCTTCGACGCGATATGCAATTACGAGCAATAGCAAGGACGCCACCACAAAGCGACCGGTCGCCACTGTCAGTGGGGGCATGACTTGAACCGCAATTCGGCCTGCGATAAACGTTGCACCCCAAAAAAAGGCGCAGAGCACGAGTTTGATGTAGGCCGAGCGAAGGGACTGCGAAGCGGGGGGCATGCTCAACGGGTTCTCAACTCACCACGTTGACAGGTTGACCCTGGGCAAACGCATTAAGATTGCCCACAATCCCATCCATCAGGCTGCGCATGCCGTGTTCATTGGCCCAAGTGATATGGGGCGTAATGATCAGGTTGGGCAAGTGCATGTGTAATAGGGGGTTTTCTGCTGGAGGAGGTTCGACTGCCAGTACATCCAGTGCCACCCCACCCAGTTGTCCGCTGAGCAAGCCGTCAGCAACGGCTTGTTCATTGATAAGCGGTCCGCGCGCGGTATTGATGAGCATTGCGCCACGTTTCATTTGCGCGATCTCTGCCTGTCCAATCATGCTGCGTGTGGCTTCTGTGAGAGGGCAATGCAAAGTAATGACGTCGCTTTGTGCCAATAATGTCTCAAACCTAACATAGCCTGGCCGTACATCAGGCCGGTTCCGATGCTCACCAAAGAGGACGTTCATGCCAAGTGCTTGCGCGAGGGTCGCGACCTCGTTACCGATTGCGCCGCGCCCAAAAATGCCAAGCGTGGCGCCTCGAACGTTCAGTACAGGTGCGCCGTGCACGCAAAAATGCGGGGAGTCCGGCCAAGCCTGACGCGCGGTGGTCTGGTAGTAGGGCAAGGCGCGTCGAAGAGAAAAAATAAAACCGATGACGCCTTCACCTACGCTTTGACGCGAGTAGCCTGGGACATTTGAGACGATCACCCCGTGTTCACGACAAGCCTGCAGATCTACGCAGTCATAACCGGTCGCCGCGACACAGACAAATTTCAGTTTAGGCAGGCGAGCCAAAATGCCCTGGGTCAGCTTGATTTTGTTCGTGATGCAGATATCCGCATCGGCAAGGGCCTCTACAACGGCGTCTGGATCCTGCGCTGTCGCGGGGAGATTCACCCATTTGGTGACCCATTCGGGGACGGGCAAGGGTGTTGGAATGGTGTCGCTATCAAGAAATACGATTTGCATGGTTACACTTTGCCCAAATGTGGTCTGATATCTGTTGCCGTTAATTCGGTAATTGAGCATTAAATCATGTTGGCGGTCAGAGTGAACTTAGCGCAAGAGCAGGGCTCCAATCGAGTCTGAGGTGCAGTCATTTGGCGGGTCAGCCTTTGACTGGATTTGAAGGGCTATCTCATCTGATAATTCTATATAAATCATAAGCTTAAATGAAAAACAATCAACAAAAGACAAGCAGTTTTTACTGGCGCCTCGCTTCTGTCATGACTGCAATAGGACTCTGGTCAGCTCAACTTTCACTGGTCGATCTCTTGCCGGTAGCGCATGCCGCAGGGAGTTCTTACAAATTAACGGGTAAAGTTGTTCGCGTTTCAGATGGTGATACGGTCAATTTATTAGTTGAAAATAAACAGGAGCGTATTCGCTTGGCGAGTATTGACGCACCAGAAACGGCCCATGGGAGCAGTCAACCAGGTCAGCCTTTTGGTGAGGCCTCGAGAAAAAATCTTGCAGAGTATGTGGCAGGTAAAACACTGACCGTGGTGTGTTTTGAAAAAGATCACTACGATCGCCATATTTGTGATATCCCTGTCAACGGGACCACTGCCAATCGCTTGCAAGTCGAGCAGGGCTATGCCTGGGCAAATCAGCAGGCCAAGGGAAAGTTTCTGCGCGATAAATCTCTGGTAGATCTGGAAAAATCTGCGCGCCAGAAAAAGCTCGGCTTATGGGCTGAGCCAGGAGCCGTCGCGCCTTGGGATTGGCGCGTGCAATGCTGGAAAAATAAAAAATGCTCCTAAAGTGGCTGACCGGATGTTTTGTTCTGTTCGCGATCGTTTTGTTGAATGGTTGCGAACAAAGCACGCCTTCAGGGCATGCCTCGGTTGATTCTCCAATTAACAGCCCGTATGCAACGGGTGCTGAAAAACAAAATGTCTTGTACACCGCTTTTACACAGCGTTCCCCAAAGTACCTCGATCCTGCGCGATCCTATTCGACGGATGAGACGCCATATACCTACAATATTTATGAGCCTTTATATGGCTATCACTATCTCAAGCGTCCTTACGAACTGATTCCCCGTACAGCGACGCATGTTGCTGAGCCCGTATTTCTGGACTGGCAAGGCAATATTCTGGATGCAGAGGCGCCTGCCACGGATATTGTGGAAAGTGTTTACGACATCACGTTGCGTCCTGGTGTGTTGTACCAACCTCATCCTGCTTTTGCGCGCAAGGAAGATGGTCGCTTTCAGTATTGGCCAATGGAGGGGGAGGCGTTTGAAGATAAGTTTTCAATTCCAGACTTCCAGCATACGGGCACACGCGAATTAACCGCGCACGATTACGTGTATGCCTTGCGCAGACTGGCGAGTCCGCGTGTCTCTTCACCGATCTTTTCAACCTTGGCTCAGCATATTGTTGGTATGCAAGCCTACGGCAAGCGCTTGCGCGAAATCGATGCCGAACTTCGTCAGGGCATTCCAGTGGGGGCACGTGATTTACCCTGGCTGGACCTACGTAGTATTGGGTTTGCTGGCATTGAGGCCTTGGATGAGCACACTCTTCGAATTCGCGTAAAAGGTTTATATCCGCAGTTCAAGTATTGGCTTGCCATGACTTTTGTCGCACCCATTCCTTGGGAAGCGGATCGTTTTTATAGTCAAGCCGGCATGGCGCAGCGCAATCTATCGTTGAATCACTGGCCGGTGGGAACGGGACCCTACATGTTGACGGAGTCTCTGCAAAACAGACGTCACGTGCTCTCGCGTAATCCGAATTTTCGTGGTGAGCCATACCCCTGTGAGGGAGAGCCGAGCGACCAAGCCGCGGGGTTGTTAGCCGACTGCGGGAAAATGACGCCTTTCATTGATCGTATTGTTTTTAATATTGAAAAAGAAAGTATTCCCCTGCAGGGAAAGTTTATGCAGGGTTATTACGACATTCCTCAAGTGGATCGGGGCGACACCGGCGTAGCGATGCTGGTGGCTGCAAGTGATTCCACTGAAAAAGCGGCCTTGTATGCCAAGCATGGGATTCAGCTTCCCACTACAGTCGAAGCGCAGATGCAGTATTTTGGTTTCAATTGGCGTGATCCAGTGGTCGGTCAGGGTGATACGCCCGAACAGCAGATGCGCAATCGCAAATTACGTCAGGCATTAAGCATCGCTTTTAACTGGGAAGAATTTGTCGCGATTTTTCAAAACGATCAGGCGCAGGTCGCCTACGGACCCATCCCGCCTGGTATTTTGGGGTACCAAAGCGGCGAGGCAGGCATCAATCGCGTGGTGTACGACATCAAGGACGGAAAGCCGCAACGTAAGTCACTTGACGAGGCGCGACGCTTGTTAGCCGAAGCGGGCTATCCAAACGGCAGACACGAGAAAACCGGTGAGCCGCTGGTGTTGCATTTTGATTCGGCAAGTGGCGCGGGTGGCTCAAGCCCCACGCTCGATTGGATGCGGCGTCAGTTTGCAAATATTGGCGTGCAGCTTGATGTGCGCTCAACCGACTACAACCGCTTTCAAGAAAAAATGGCACGCGGCGTCGCCCAAATGTATATGTGGGGCTGGGTGGCTGACTACCCCGATGCAGAAAACTTTTTATTCCTGCTTTATGGGCCGAATGTCAAAGCAGGCAAGGGTGGTGAAAATGCCTCCAACTATGTCAACCCGGAGTATGACGCGCTCTTTGAAAGAATGCGTGACCTACCTGATGGAGATGAAAAAGCTCAAGTCATCGCGCAGATGACAAAAATCCTGCAGGAAGATGCGCCATGGATGTTTGGTGCTTTTCCAAAATCGGGTGGCGCGTTCCAACAGTGGGTCGGCAATGCCAAGCCGACACAAATGGTGCGCAATACCCTGCAGTACATGAAGATTGATCCTGCGTTGCGTGCCAAGAAAATCACTGAGTGGAATCCACCGGTCTGGTGGCCACTGGGTGTGCTGATCGCTTTACTTGCCGCTGCTGTGTGGCCTGCCTGGCGGGTGTTGCGTAGACAAGAGCGTCTCAATGCTTTTGGTGAAAGTGTGCAGCAGCATCACACACCAGCGCATCAAGTGCCGTCCGGTCAACGGCAGGAGTTGCGTAAATGATGGCGTATATTTTTCGGCGGTTGATGTACGGTGCGCTGATTTTAGTTGGCGTCAATGTATTCACCTTCATTTTGTTTTTTGCAGTCAACACTCCCGATGATATGGCACGACTTGCCATTGGCGGACAACGCGTGAGCGCCGATGCCGTCGAAAAATGGAAAATAGAACGTGGTTACGATAAGCCTCTTTTTATAAATACCGAGGCCTCTGGACTCAATAAATATACCGACACTATTTTTTATCAGCGCTCGGTACCCTTGTTGAAATTTGATTTTGGCGACTCGGATGAAGGCCGAGATATTGGTCGTGAAATCGGTGTGCGGATGTGGCCAAGCCTTGCGTTGGCGATCCCGACTTTTATCCTCGGGCTATTGGTCAGCATTGCATTTTCATTATCACTAGTCTTTTTTCGGACGACGCGCCTGGACTTTTGGGGTGTCGTCTTGTGCGTGTTCATGCTCTCGATCTCGGGTCTTTTTTACATCATCGCGGGACAGTGGCTATTTTCAAAACTCTTGCGGCTTGTCCCTTATTCAGGATTCGCCTGGGGCTTGGATGCGGTCAAGTTTTTGGCTTTGCCGGTTTTGGTTGCAATCATCTCAAGACTTGGGCCAGAGGCACGTTTTTATCGTAGTCTCTTTCTCGAGGAAATTGGTAAGGACTATGTTCGGACTGCACGGGCACGCGGCTTGAGTGAGCGAGTTGTATTGTTTAAACATGTGTTGCGCAATGCGATGTTGCCGATCTTGACGGGCACGGTATCCGCTTTGCCTTTACTGTTTATGGGCAGTCTGATCGCAGAGTCGTTTTTTGGTATCCCGGGTTTGGGAAGCTACACGATCGATGCGATCGGTGCACAAGATTTTTCAGTCGTGCGCGCCATGGTGTTTTTGGGCGCGAGCCTTTACATCGTCGGTTTGATTCTGGCGGACATATCCTACACGCTCGCGGATCCGCGCGTGCGTTTCGAGTAACCGCCCATGCCTAAAATTGTTTTCCTCTGGACCGATGTTGCCATCTTCGCGCTGTTCGCCGCGACCTTGCTATATGGATGGCATGTCTCACGCTCCCGCAATTTACGTGCCACGTGGTCAAGAGTCGCGCGCAGCACGCCTGCAATGTGCTCGGCGGTGGTGCTTTCCGTGTTTGTCGTGATTGGTCTGCTGGACTCTATGCATTTTCAGCCGCGTCTACCTCCTGTGGCGGGTGCGCCTGCGTCGGCTTTACCTGTGTATGCGCCTAAGGTGGTATCGGTACTCGATGTGTTGCTCGAGGATACGGCGTTTGTTCGACCAGAAAAAACCTATTCAGCGCCCTTAGCTTGGTTACAGTTCACCAAAGAATCGATGCTGCAGGCAGGCGGCGCACCCACGCGAGATTTTCCTCGCCTGCGGTTTGGCGGTCGGCATCTCGAAGATCCGGCTGCTGAGTGGGGCAGCGATGTAGGACGCCGAGCGGGGCTGGGCGTGCTGGCGGGTGCTTTAGTTGCGCTGTTGCTTTCAGGTGTGACGCTATTATGTGTGGGCACAGGCTCGCGCGCGGAGGTCTTTAGACAGATCGTGCGCGGCGAGTCCGAACTCCCTTGGCGTGCCATGCTGATCACGGTTTTTGTGCTGTGTCTGTTGCTGGGCGTGGTATTCGGTTTGGCAACGGGGTATCACGTCCTCGGTACGGATCGCACGGGCAACGATGTCTTGTGGCAGGCTTTGAAAAGCATTCGTACTGCTTGGGTGATCGGCAGTCTCACCACCGTCGCGATGTTGCCACTCGCACTGATTTTGGGGATCGCCGCAGGATACTTTAAAGGCTGGATCGATGATGTGATCCAGTACGTGTACACCACGCTCACATCCATTCCAGGCGTGCTGCTGATCGCAGCCTGCGTATTGATGATGCAGGTCTATATCGATACCCACCCCGGGCTGTTTCCGACGGCTGCTCAGCGCGCTGATCTTCGCCTGTTTCTGCTGTGCATGATTTTGGGATTGACCGGCTGGGCAGGTTTGTGTCGTTTGTTGCGTGCCGAGGCGCTCAAATTACGTGAGCTCGAGTATGTGCAAGCTGCCCGTGCATTCGGTATTTCTCATTGGCGCATCATGGCGCGACACCTGCTGCCAAACGTGATGCATATTGTCCTGATCACAGTGGTGTTGGAGTTCTCTGGTCTGGTCCTGTATGAGGCCGTGTTGTCTTATCTGGGGATCGGTGTCGATCCGAGCATGAACTCTTTTGGCTCGATGATTGAAAAGTCGCGTTTCGAAATGTCGCGTGATCCGATGATCTGGTGGAACCTGCTCGCAGCGTTTGTGTTTATGCTGGCTCTGGTGCTGGCGGCTAACTTGTTTGCCGATGCGGTGCGCGATGCGTTTGATCCTCGCTCTAGGATGTTTCGCCCAAGACGTTTTAAGCTTTTTACATCTAATGGTGTGTCATCCTCTGCTACGGCGATGGCCCCCGTGCCAGCCACAGCCTCTAATAAAGCCACTGCCACCGTCCCCACGCACAACTCAGATAGTCCCCCAGAGGCACCGATACTTGAGGTACAAGACCTCGATGTTGTGATTGATACGGGTGAGGCCTGGCGCCATGCTGTGCAGGCCTTGGCGCTGACCGTACATCGTGGTGAGACTTTTGCCTTGGTGGGCGAGTCTGGCTCTGGCAAGAGCATGACAGCACTTGCGTTGATGAGACTATTGCCCGAGGCCTTGCGTGTCACACAGGGAAACATTGTGGTGGGGGGTGTGGACATCAATACGTTATCTGAGTCTTCGATGCGTGCCGTGCGCGGTGGACGTGCGGGTATGATTTTTCAAGAGCCTGGCACCAGTCTGAACCCTGTCCTGCGTATTGGCGATCAGTTATGCGAGGCCATTGTCACACATACGAAATTGCGCGGGGCTGCGGCACGCGCGCGTGCGATTCAGTGGTTGCAACGCGTTGGGATTCCAGATCCCGAACAGCGGATTGATGATTATCCTTTTCAGTTTTCTGGCGGACAAAAACAACGCGTCATGATTGCGATTGCCTTGGCAGCAGAACCAGAGTTATTGATTGCGGATGAGCCTACCACTGCACTGGATGTGACCGTCCAGGCGCAAGTGCTAAGTTTGATTCGTGATATTCAGCAAGAGCTCGGTATGGCAGTTTTACTCATTACCCATGATTTAGCCGTTGTGCATGATGTGGCCGATACTGTGGCGTTGATGCGGTTTGGTGAGATTGTTGAGACGGCGCCTGCAGAGCAGTTTTTCAGAGCGCCCAAGCATCCCTATGCACGAGAGTTATTTGCTGCGATCCCGTCTTTTGCGAAACGTGGTCAACCATTGAGCGCGCAAGCGTCGACCGATGCGACACCGCACGCATCTATTCAGCGCTTGCCGCTTAGTCCAGAGGACGCATCTGTATTGGCGCCTCATGCGCAAGCCCCCGTCCTTTTGGTGGACCAATTGGCAGTTGGCTACCCTATTCGTAAGGGCTTGTTGCGCAGGCAAGTCGGGATGAATCAAGCGGTTCAGGCGGTGAGTTTTTCTCTGCTGAGGGGAGAGACGCTTGCGCTTGTCGGCGCCTCGGGCTGTGGCAAGACGACCGTCGCCAAGGCGTTGTTGAGGTTGCTGGATTCTTCTGCAGTGATCTCGGGTGCCGCGAAACTGGGTGAACAAGATTTGCTCACGGCTTCCCGTCATGCGCTGCGGACACTACGACGTCGGATTCAGATCGTATTTCAAGACCCCTTCGCTTCGCTTGATCCACGCATGCGCGTTCGAGAGATCTTGCACGAAGGGATTGTGGCGCTCAGACCTGAGTGGACAGTTGCGCAACAGTCTCAGCGTATTTCAGCGTTACTTGTGCGTGTCGGTTTGCCCGAGGATGCAGGAGATCGTTATCCGCATGAATTTTCGGGTGGTCAACGTCAGCGGATTGCGATCGCTCGTGCGTTAGCCGTCGAGCCAGAGGTCTTGATTTTGGACGAACCTACCTCGGCGCTTGACGTGTCGGTGCAAGCACAAATCCTTGATTTATTGACTGATTTACAAAAAGAAACAGGTATGGCGTACTTGTTCATTACCCATAACTTTAGCGTAGTTGAGTATTTGGCTGACCGTGTGGCAGTAATGGATGCCGGCAGTATCGTGGAGTGGGGCGATGCGACGCAGGTGCTGCAGTCCCCCAAGAGTGCGGTAACACGCGAATTACTTGCAGCCGTGCCTCGACTAGGGTGATGTGCTTGTCGAGCGAGGGTCTCCGCTATACTTTGTAGACTTGATATTTACAACATTGCCCTCAGATTAGGTATATGGGACTCAAAGTTTTCGATTTGCAGTGCGAACACGGCCATCTTTTCGAGGGCTGGTTTGGTTCGCATGAAGATTACGACTCCCAACAAAGCCGCGGGATGCTGACCTGCCCCATGTGTCAGAGCGCCACGATTGAAAAGCGCTTGTCAGCACCCAGACTCAACGTGGGTCATTTCGATGCTGAACCACGCGCCTCAGAGGCCGGTGGTGGTGGCGCGAGCGTCTCACGTGAAACTGTCTTGGCAGCTTCACCAGAAGCCCTTCAGTTAGCCCAAATCCAGGCCGCCATCATGCAACAGATGCGCGAGTTGGTCCGCAATACAGAAAATGTCGGAGCGGGTTTCGCCGATGAAGCCCGCCGTATTCACGAAGGTGAGTCCGAAGAGCGCCCCATCCGTGGCACGGCTACACCCGAGGAGCGAGAGTCGTTGGTCGAAGACGGCATCACTGTCGTCGCCCTGCCTGATTTTCTCGATGCCGATCGATTGCAGTGACCGCTATCGCAGTAAAAGAGCCCTCTATGCGTTGCCGTGCTGATTGCGGCGCCTGTTGTATTGCACCCTCTATCACGAGCCCAATACCTGGTATGCCTCACGGCAAGCCTGCAGGCGTGCCTTGTATTCACTTACAACAAGATTTTCGCTGTGCGATCTTTGGTCAGCCAGAGCGACCCGCGTTTTGTGGCGGTCTACAGCCTTCAGTAGAAATGTGCGGGGAGAATCGGGAGTACGCGTTGCAGTGGTTGGGGGAGCTTGAGCGTGTAACGCGTTAACAATCAATTTAGTGTCGTTAGCGGCAATAAGTGTAATGAGTTACATAATGAAACAGACGCAGTCGCGAAGTTCATTCAAAATTATGGGAATTAATTTAGGATATTTTGAATGAACTTTAATACATCGCACCGACTCTCTGAACCCGCCCCTCCAAATGGACCTGCTTTTTTAAATGCATAAAAGAGATAGGCGACATTTATGTCGCCTATCTCTTTTAATGCTGTGATCTGAACGCACCTTAGCGTGCATCCAATCAGACTACATCACGCGGCTACGGTACTCGCCTGTGCGTGTGTCGATCTCAATCTTGTCGCCAATCGCGCAAAACAAAGGCACGGGCAATTCGTGACCCGTGTTGATCTTTGCAGGCTTCATGACCTTGCCTGAGGTGTCACCGCGCACGGCTGGCTCGGTGTAGACAATCTCGCGAACTAGCATCGTGGGCAATTCGATAGAAATTGCACGGCCGTCATAGAACACAACCTCAACTGGCATGCCTTCTTCGAGGTAGTGCATGGCATCACCCATGCTGTCGGCTTCGATTTCATACTGGTTGAAATCAGCATCCATAAACACATACATTGGATCGCCAAAGTACGAGTAGGAGCACTCTTTACGATCGAGTACAACCAGTTCGAATTTTTCGTCCGCTTTGCAAACGTTTTCTGCGCCTGAACCGGTCAGCAGGTTTTTGAATTTGAATTTGACGACAGAGGCGTTGCGGCCTGACTTGCTGTACTCGGCACGCTGAATGACCATTGGGTCTTTGCCGATCATGATCACGTTGCCGACGCGCAGCTCTTGTGCTGTTTTCATTCGAATAAACTCCGGTAGCTATTAGTCTCCGGGACTGTATAAGCCGGAGTTAGGGATAGAAAAGCCTTTTATTTTAGCCTTTCTGGGGCAAATTTGCTTTGCTCCCTTAACTTGCTCAGGCAGAACGTCGTTAGCGCTGTAGCCAAGTCAGTCTGGGCCGTTTGACTGGTGCAGAAGCGATGTGCATGCTGCTGCCAGACGTGAAAGTTTTCTGGTTTGAGCTGTTGTTGCAGTACGCTGCTGAATTCAGTGGTTTGAGACCGGCTTGCTTGAGCGTCAGCTTCGTCATCATGGTTTTCATATCCGGATGATTTTATTTGATGGGTGGGGTCTGCTGCTCCAGCGCAGTCATCTGCAGCAGCAGAATCACTCTTTGCACTTTCTGGGTTCCAACCCATCATGACATCACAGATATCCTCAGGTAATCCTGTTTGCGCTAACCATGCCCTTAATTTCTCCAGATGGGTGTTCTCTGTCTGGGGGTAGATTTGCCAAATCAGGGGCTTGCCAGCCCATATTCCACGAACAATCGAATCCTCACCACGGACAAAGTTTAGATCGGCGGTCCAGAGGACTTTGTCGTATTCGGTTTGAGGCAAAAAAGGCACTCGTTCTATGAATAGCTGTCCCTGTTGTTCAGACGTATATTGCGTGTGAACACCTTCGGGGATAAGCAAGACCGTTTGTCGTGCGTCTGCGCGAAGTACTCCGATGAGTTCGGCGACAGGCGCGTTGTTATAGCAGAATAAATTGACGAGTCTGGCTGCGGGGGTGTCCCGCGTGGCAGGAAAAAGCGCAGCGACCGCCGCTTGACTTAAGTCCAGCTTTTCCAGGAATGCGCGTTGCGCTGCACGATCTGTTTGCCAGGTATCGCGCTGTGCAATCAGTGCAGACTCACGCAGCAATCCACCTGTTTGCGTTGTGAAACCCGGAAAGAAAAAATGCGAGGACAAACCGTCAGCACGTAAGGAGGGTAGTCCATGGCAGCCTTCGACCCAGTCCTCAGCACTCAGGTAATCAAGATTGATCCACAGGCTTTCACCTCTTGCAGTTGGATGATTGCGCTGGGCACGCATGTTTTCGACATACTGTTCTGGCAAGTCACAAGAAAAAGTTGCAATCACGATTGGCGCGGGGGTGAAGTCGGTTGACTGTGGCCAATGGATGATTTCGACACCGTCGATGTGTTGAGTGGCAGCAATGGAGACGCGTGGCTCTAATCGCTGAAAGCTCTTGAGGTCATCGACCCATAGTCGTAGCAACCAACCGTGCTCTTGTTGAAGCTGTCGCACCATACGCCACGTCACGCCGATATCGCCAAAATTGTCGATAACTCGGCAAAAAATATCTGCGTGCATGTTTAGTGAAAATGCGCGGGTGCTGTTTCTGCGTCTGCGGGGAGTTCGGCGTGCACCATTTCACCGTTTGGGTTGGGGAAATAGGGGGCGCCGCAATCTTCGCAAAATTCAGGCGTCAAAATACCTGGTAAGCGACGGATGTCGTTGACGCCGCACTCTTTGAGTAGCGCAGCGATTTCATCAATCGTTTCAATGGGGGGGGGCTCGTGATCCAGCAGGGGCTGTTCATCTTCGCGGCCATATGTTGGCCACAGGCAGCCGTACACCACCTCGTTTTGATTCTTTTGGGTAAAGCCAATCCGATACTCGTCCAAGCGATGTTCACCACAACCCGCGACAACAGCGCGTAGTTGTGCCGCCTCGATATTCAGCGCTGCCCCTAGCCATGAGACTGCTGCCTTGACCGAGAGAGGGCGCACGCAACGATCTGCATCTCTGTTGCTCACGTAATACGCATCAGGTGTCAAAATCTCAAAGCCGCAACCTGGCAAGAGCGTTGAAAAAATGCTCTTTGTGTCTGCGGCCCATTTTTCCAGGCAGCCTTCGCGAGCTTGGCCCAGTTCGCCTGGTTCTTCTTGCCAGCGAAATAAAGGCTTTCCTTGTGGGACAGCCACTGCCGCGACAAGATAACGCGTATCCGCCAACATGTTGAACGCCTCAGGCTCACTATTTAAAGTAGGAGCCGTATAAGACACGCCAAGCGCTGCGAGGCCGAGCTTTTGCAACCACTCCCATGTCTCGCAAAAAGTACGGGGCATTTGGTCGAGGCTGGTCAGATGAGGAAACAGTGCAATTTGTGTGTCTTGCGCGAGCACATGTGATTGCAGATGTTCGCGTAAAGCCTGAGCAGGAGCAGTCGGTACCTCGCAGGCGGGAATGCTATAACGTGTCCAGGCGACCAGTGGTGCCACCACGAGCAAGACATCGTAAGGTTTGCCGTCCTGCGTGAGGATGCAGGACTCTGACAAGGTTTCAGCTTGTTCGATCAGGACTTCATAGCCACCCAAGTGCGTCTGTGACAGATGATCGAGCGCTGCATCAATCGGGGCATCGTTCTTAGCGCGCATGAGCTTGAGTAGGACGGTGGCCAGTTCACTTTCCCAATAGTAGTCCTCGACGCGGCTGCCAGAGCTATGCAGCGCAAGTGCGAGGGCCACCAGACGCGATGCATCTCGCGTCAAGCGGGTGGTACCAGGGGTCGAACGAAGACGTGCCATGAGTTTGCGTGCCTGCCTACAAAAGGAGTCTAGTGTAACGAACTATCTTCCCTTCGCTTTCCTTTGCGTCGAATCGCTTATATTTGCCAGCTTTGCTCGCATCTCCCTCTTATGCAGCGATCAACTGGCGCAATACAAAGGGCAAAATCCCCCCATGTTGGTAATAATCCACTTCGATCGGGGTATCGATTCGCAACAATACTGCGACACGTTGGCTTGAACCATTTGGATGATGAATGACCAGGGTGACGTCCTGTTGCGGCACGATCCCATTTTCAAGACCTTCAACATCAAAGGTTTCCACACCCGTCAGACCTAGGGACTCTGCGCTGTCATGACCCTTAAACTGCAAAGGCAACACACCCATGCCGACCAAGTTGCTACGGTGGATGCGCTCAAAACTCCGGGCAATGACCGCCTTGACTCCTAACAGTTGAGTGCCTTTTGCCGCCCAGTCACGCGAAGACCCCGTCCCATACTCTTCACCACCGAACACAACAGTCGGGATGCCATTGGCCACATACTGCATGGCGGCATCATAAATCGACACTTGCTCGCCGCCTGGTTGCATCAGCGTCTGGCCACCTTCAACGCGTGAGCCGTCGGCTCTGGCAGGAATCATCAGATTTTTGATGCGGACATTCGCGAAGGTACCTCGCATCATGATCTCGTGATTGCCCCTCCGCGAGCCATAACTATTGAAGTCTGCTTTTTGCACGCCGTGCGCCAGCAACCACTGACCTGCGGGAGAAGTTTCACTAATTGAACCCGCTGGTGAAATGTGATCTGTTGTCACGGAATCACCAAAAATACCCAAGGTGCGTGCACCTCTAACGGTTGGCATGGGCTTGGGTTCCATCGTAAAGTCATTAAAAAATGGCGGCTCGGCGATGTAGGTGGAAAGTGGCCAGTCGTAGACATCCCCAGTCACACCTTCAATGTTTTGCCAGAGCTTGCCTGGTTTTTTCTCGACCTTGGCATAATTGCTGCGGAATACTTTAGGATCCATCGCAAACTTCATCAGCTTTTCAACTTCCTTGGCGCTCGGCCAGATATCGCCAAGGTAGACCGGACCATGTTTGCCTTCACCAACGGGTTCGGTCATCAAGTCCCGCATCATGTTACCTGCCAGCGCGTAGGCAACGACTAGGGGAGGCGAGGCAAGAAAGTTTGCTTTTAAATTGGGATGAATGCGCGCTTCAAAGTTTCGGTTGCCTGACAGCACAGCTGCGCAGATAAGGTCGTTATCGATGATGGCTTGATTAAAGTCCGCTGCCAGATCGCCAGCATTGCCAATACAGGTTGTGCAACCATAGGCCGCGACATCAAAACCGAGCTGATCCAGATAGGGCAACAGACCGGCACGCTCCAGATACTCGGTGACAACGCGCGAGCCGGGTGCGAGGGATGTTTTTACATGAGCAGGCACCTTAAGGCCCGCCTTGACAGCTTTTTTAGCCAACAAACCTGCCGCTAGCATCACACTCGGGTTGGAGGTGTTGGTGCACGAAGTAATACCTGCGATCAAAATGTCGCCATTATGCAGGGTCTTGCCTGTGGCTGTTGTAAATGCTTTGCTGAGCTTGGCGGCAGGCTGATTAAAGCCGTTATCCGCAATCGGTTTCGCATAAAGCTTTCTAAAGTTTTTCTTTATATCGCCAATTTCAATCCGGTCTTGCGGACGCTTTGGCCCAGCAAGAGAGGGCACCACCGAACCGAGATCAAGTTTCACAACTTTGGTGAAATCGATATCGGCGGCATTGGGTACGCCAAACATTTCCTGCGCCTTGAAATACGCCTCGAGTGCCTGGACTTCGTCTTTGGTGCGTCCGGTTCCATTGAAATAATCGATCGTGCGGTGATCGACGGGAAAAAATCCCATCGTGGCGCCATACTCGGGTGCCATGTTGGCGATCGTGGCACGGTCTGTCACTGATAGCTTTGCCGTACCAGGGCCACAAAATTCGACAAATTTGCCCACCACTTTTTCTTTACGCAACAACTCTGTGATCGTCAATACGAGGTCTGTTGCCGTCACACCCCCACGCAACTCGCCCGTGAGTTCGACACCGACCACGTCAGGGGTCAAAAAGTACACGGGTTGGCCTAACATGCCGGCTTCGGCTTCAATCCCGCCAACCCCCCAGCCTACGACGCCAATACCGTTGATCATGGTGGTGTGACTGTCGGTGCCCACGAGAGAATCCGGGTAGTACACATCATGTTTTTTGTCGTGATGTACGCCGCGTGCGAGATACTCAAGATTGATCTGATGCACAATGCCAAAGCCAGGAGGGACCACGCCAAACGTATCAAATGCTTGCATGCCCCATTTCAGAAATTGGTAGCGTTCCTTGTTGCGCGAAAACTCAACTTTCATGTTGAGATCGAGTGCGTCCTTGGTTCCAAAATAATCAATCATGACAGAGTGATCGACGACCAAGTCAACAGGTACCAGAGGCTCGATGGCTGTCGCGTCTTTACCCATTTTCTGAGCAACGGCACGCATTGCGGCGAGATCCGCCAACAACGGCACACCCGTAAAATCTTGGAGGACGACGCGCGCCACAACAAAGGGAATTTCAAGTTCGCGTTTAGTCTTGGGTTTCCAAGCCGCGAGCTCACGAATATGGCTCTCCGTGACTTTTTTACCATCGCAGTTGCGCAGCACAGACTCCAGCACAATTCGAATCGACATCGGCAGACGAGAGACATCGATGCCCAGTGACGCACCGAGCGCCGGAAGTGAGTAAAAATGCGCTTCTTTTTTGCCGATTTTGAATTTTTTAAGCGTGTTGAGTGTGTCGTGTTTCATGGCATACGCTCCGAGGTGTTGATCCCTTTATCCTACACCACGTCGCGTGTGAACACATAATAAAAAATCCGCCTGTGGGGGCAAACCCAGAGGCGGATGGTAGGGCGATCCAGCAAATATAATTTTTGATCTACTGGTTTGGGTCCCACAAGAACGTTTTGGTCCCAAACCAATGATCCTTCATCAGGAATTAAATCGCGTCAGCGACATCCTTGTAATCTGGGATCTGATCAAAGTTGAGGTACTTGTAGATCTCTGCGCTGCTGTCTTTCAATACACCCATGTCTGTCATGTACTCTTCTTTGGTCGGAATACGACCCAGTTTTGAGCAAATCGCAGCCAATTCGGCAGAGCCCAGATACACGTTGGTATTTTTGCCGAGACGATTCGGGAAGTTACGCGTACTTGTAGACATCACTGTCGCGCCTTCGCGAACTTGAGCCTGGTTACCCATGCACAGCGAGCAGCCTGGTGGCTCAGTGCGCGCACCTGCCGAACCAAAGACGCCGTAGTGGCCCTCTTCAGTTAGTTGTGTTGCATCCATCTTGGTTGGAGGTGCAATCCAGAGCTTGACTGGCATGTCGCGTTTGCCTTCGAGCAACTTGGAAGCCGCACGGAAGTGACCAATGTTGGTCATGCAGCTACCGATAAACACTTCGTCAATCTTGGTGCCAGAAACTTCTGACAACATTTTGACGTCGTCTGGATCATTTGGGCAGGCCACGATGGGCTCATGAATGTCGGCCAGGTCGATCTCAATCACGGCGGCGTACTCGGCGTCTGCATCAGGCTGGAGCAACTGTGGATTGGCCAACCATGCTTCCATTGCCTGAATACGACGTGTCAGGCTGCGCTCGTCTTCGTAACCATTGGCAATCATCCACTTCAACATCACGATGTTGCTGTTGATGTATTCAATGATGGGCTCTTTGTTCAAGCGAACAGTACAACCCGCAGCGGAACGCTCAGCCGACGCGTCTGACAATTCAAAGGCCTGTTCGGCTTTGAGATTTGGCAAACCCTCGATCTCGAGAATGCGACCAGAGAAGATGTTTTTCTTGTTCGACTTGTCAACAGTCATCAAGCCAGCTTTGATTGCATAAAGAGGAATCGCACTGACCAGGTCACGTAGGGTGACGCCAGGTTGCATTTTGCCTTTGAAGCGAACCAACACCGACTCAGGCATGTCCAGAGGCATCACGCCGGTCGCAGCAGCAAACGCCACCAAACCAGAGCCTGCTGGGAAGCTGATACCGATTGGGAAACGTGTATGCGAGTCACCGCCTGTGCCCACTGTGTCAGGCAACAACATACGGTTGAGCCAGGAGTGAATCACGCCGTCACCGGGACGCAGCGAAATACCGCCACGGTTACTCATAAACTCAGGCAGTGTGTGATGCGTTTTGACGTCCACAGGCTTTGGATAGGCCGAGGTGTGGCAAAACGACTGCATCACGAGGTCAGCAGAAAAGCCCAGGCAAGCCAAGTCTTTCAACTCGTCACGTGTCATGGGGCCGGTGGTGTCCTGGCTGCCCACGGAAGTCATCTTGGGCTCGCAGTAGGCACCGGGGCGAACGCCTTGGCCTTCAGGCAAGCCGCACGCACGACCGACCATTTTCTGTGCCAAGGTAAAGCCTTTGGTAGAGGCAGCAGGATTTTGTGGCAAGCGGAACAAGGTCGAAGCTGGCAGACCGAGCGCTTCGCGCGCTTTGCCCGTCAGGCCACGGCCAACGATCAGAGGAATACGTCCACCGGCACGGACTTCGTCAAACAACACCTCCGATTTGACTTGAAACTTTGCGATGACCTTGCCATCTTTCAATGCCTCACCGTCATAAGGGCGCAACTCGATCTCGTCACCCATGTTCATGTTCGAGACATCGAGTTCGATTGGGAGCGCGCCAGCATCTTCCATCGTGTTGTAGAAAATCGGAGCGATTTTGTTGCCCAGACAGACGCCGCCAAAGCGCTTGTTCGGCACAAAAGGAATATCTTTGCCTGTAAACCACAGCACGGAGTTGGTCGCGGACTTGCGTGAAGAGCCTGTACCGACCACATCACCTACGTAAGCAACGAGGTTGCCTTTTTTCTTGAGGTCGTTGATGAGCTTAACAGGACCTGTCTTGCCTGGTTCTTGTGGCTCGATACCTGGGCGTGGGTTTTTCAACATCGCCAGGGCGTGCAAAGGAATGTCAGGACGGCTCCAGGCATCAGGGGCAGGAGACAGATCGTCCGTGTTGGATTCGCCCGTCACTTTCAAGACAGTAATCTTGAGACTCTCGGGGACTTCGGGGCGGCTGGTAAACCACTCGCCATCCGCCCAGCTTTGCATCACAGCTTTGGCGTTGGTATTGCCTTTTTCAGCTTTTTCTTTGACGTCGTGAAAGGCATCAAACATCAACAATGTTTTCTTGAGGCCATCTGCAGCAATCGTGCCGACTTCTTTGTCATCCAGCAACTCAACCAATGGCCCAATGTTGTAACCACCGAGCATCGTGCCCAGCAATTCTGTAGCCTTGGCACGCGAAATCAGCGCACATTTCTCTGAACCCAACGCAACGGCTGCAAGATAAGACGCCTTAACTTTAGCGGCATCATCAACACCTGCTGGCACGCGATGCGTGATCAGTTCGAGGAGTGCTTCGCCTTCGCCTGCTGGAGGTGATTTGAGCAGTTCGATGAGGTCAGCAGTTTGCTGCGCTGAAAGTGGAAGGGGAGGAATACCAAGGGTTGCGCGTTCGGCAACGTGTTGGCGATAGGCTTGTAGCATGTGAGCGCCTTTCTATGTGGTGAAGGATATTTTGATTGTAGAGGGAAGAGCTTGGAGTCGCAAGTGTCTTATATCTTATATAAGACCATAATGTAAGAAATACTTATTAACTAACAAGTGGTGCATATTCCGAGTGTTTTTTGATGTAAGCCGCGACGTAGCTACACTGAGGCACCACCTTCCAGCCTTGAGTCTGCGCGTAGTCGAGTGCAAACTTAGTGATCTCGGCCGCGAGTCCGCGACCACCAAGCTCGTTCGGGACACCGGTATGCGTCACGGTCATCACTTGATTGTTCAGGGTGTAGTCAAGTACGCAAAGATGTCCTTCGAGCTTGAGCTCAAAGCGTTTGCCTGTGACGTTGTGTTCAATTGTGTTCATTAGTTGGATCCCATAATCAAGAGCGCCCAAAGTCCTAACATTGCTATGAGTCCTACTGCACAGCTGCCCCAAAGGCCGACAATGGGCCAGCGAACACTCATGGGCAAGTTGACAGGATCCACGTGCGACAGCAAACGATTGGCGTTGCTGGCAAACGAGGCAGTAGATTTGTGAAACAGGATACGTAAAAAGTAGTCCAGCGTAATCGTCAGTCTAATGCTGATGGGTAGATCTGCGAATCTACGCTCCTTCAGATAGGGATGTTTAAAGCGGTGATTGACCTCGTTGATTTTGTAAAACCACAAGTAAGCGCCTGAGATAAAAAATACAAAGGAGCATGTGATGAAAAAGGTAAAAGTCAGAACGAGTGCGTGAGAAAAATATTGTTGCATACAGTCTGCTTGATCGTTGATATGTATTCGCGCGGATTAGCCCGGAACGCGAACCCAGCCTTCCATGAGTACACGCGCACTGCGACTCATCATGGCTTTTTTGACTTGCCATTCCCCATCTACTTTATCAACCTGTGCACCCACTCGAAGCGTACCTGACGGATGACCAAAACGCACTGCATCCAAGTTGCCGCCACCTGCAGCAAGATTAACCAGCGTACCGGGGATGGCCGCTGCAGTACCGATGGCGACAGCCGCCGTGCCCATCATGGCGTGATGGAGTTTGCCCATCGACAACGCGCGAACTAAGACGTTGATATCGGAGGCAGAGATTGCTTTGCCACTAGAGGCAATGTAATCAGCAGGCTTGGCGACGAACGCAACCTTGGGCGTATGTTGGCGCTTGGCCGCTTCATCAAGATGACTAATCAGTCCCATACGGACAGCACCGTGCGCACGAATTTTTTCAAACATCTCAAGTGCTTTGGGGTCACTGTTGATGTCGTCCTGAAGTTCGGTACCTTTGTAACCGATAGCCTCCGCATTGATAAAAATCGTGGGAATGCCAGCGTTAATCATGGTCGCCTTGAGCGTACCCACGCCAGGTACAACCAGATCGTCCACAAGGTTTCCTGTCGGGAACATCGCGCCACCACCGCCTTCTTCTTCGGCCGCGGGGTCCATAAACTCTAACTGCACTTCAGCGGCGGGAAAGGTCACGCCATCGAGTTCGAAATCACCTGTTTCCTGAACAGCACCATCGGTCATCTGCACATGAGAGATGATTGTTTTGCCAATATTCGCTTGCCAGATTCTGACTGTGGCAATGCCGTTTTGTGGGATACGGCTGGAATCAACGAGTCCATTGCTGATGCTAAAAGGGCCGACCGCCGCAGACAGGTTGCCACAGTTACCACTCCAGTCGATGAAAGGCTTGTCAATGGAGACTTGGCCAAACAAGTAATCCACATCATGATCTGGGCGCGTGCTTTTGGCCAAAATGACAGTTTTACTGGTGCTGGATGTTGCCGCTCCCATACCGTCTGTTTGTTTGCCGTAGGGGTCTGGGCTACCAATGACGCGCATCAGCAGGGCATCGCGGGCTGCTCCGGGCACCTGTGTGGCGGGCGGCATATCCTGCAAGCGAAAGAACACGCCTTTACTCGTACCGCCACGCATATAGGTGGCGGGAACTTTGATTTGAGGTGCATGCGCCATTTGAACGTTTCCTAAAGTAAATAGCTCTCAGTGGAGTTCGGCCGGGCCCTCCGTGAGGGCCCGCTTGGGGGGTTATGCCGCTGCAGTCGATTCGAGGAAGTCTTGGGCGAAACGCTGCAAGACGCCGCCTGCTTCGTAGATCGAGACTTCTTCGGCAGTATCGAGACGACACGTCATTGGAACCTCGAGCCTTTCACCGTTTTTGCGAGTGATGACTAGAGTCAAGGTCGCGAGCGGTGTGGGTTTGCCCAGCACGTCATAGATTTCAGTGCCATCAAGCTGTAAGGTCTTGCGATCAACACCGGCTTTAAATTCAAGCGGAAGAACACCCATGCCCACAAGATTGGTGCGATGGATACGCTCGAAGCCCTCGGCTGCAATCGCTTCAACGCCCGCAAGGCGAACGCCTTTAGCCGCCCAGTCGCGCGAGGAGCCTTGACCATAGTCCGCACCTGCCACGATGATCAATGGCTGTTTACGTTCCATATAGGTCTCGATCGCTTCCCACATGCGTGTGACCTTGCCCTCAGGCTCAATACGCGCCAGAGAGCCCTGTTTGACCTTGCCGTTTTCCAACACCATCTCGTTCAGGAGCTTGGGGTTGGCAAACGTCGCGCGCTGCGCCGTCAAATGGTCGCCGCGATGGGTCGCGTAAGAGTTGAAGTCTTCTTCTGGCAAGCCCATTTTTTCGAGATATTCACCTGCCGCACTATCAAGCATGATGGCGTTCGAAGGAGACAAGTGATCTGTTGTGATGTTGTCACCGAGGATCGCTAGAGGACGCATCCCTTTTAGTTCACGCGCACCGGCGAGCGCGCCTTCCCAGTAGGGCGGGCGACGGATGTACGTGCTCTGTGGGCGCCAGTCATAAAGTGGACTGAGCTTCTCACCTGTATCCACCGTCGCGGCGAACATTGGCTCATACACCTTGCGGAACTGCTCGGGTTTGACGCTAGCTTTGACGATGGCATCAATCTCTTCGTCCGAGGGCCAGATGTCCTTGAGCATGACGGGTTTGCCATGCTGATCGATCCCCAGCACATCGCGCTCGATGTCAAAGCGGATGGTGCCTGCGATCGCGTAGGCCACCACTAGGGGAGGCGAGGCCAGAAACGCTTGCTTGGCATAGGGGTGAATGCGGCCGTCAAAATTACGGTTACCGGACAAGACAGCTGTCGCGTATAGATCGCGATCAATGATCTCTTGTTGAATCACAGGATCCAGCGCGCCGCTCATCCCGTT
This sequence comes from Bordetella parapertussis, assembly GCA_945862495.1. Taxonomy (GTDB): domain Bacteria; phylum Pseudomonadota; class Gammaproteobacteria; order Burkholderiales; family Burkholderiaceae_B; genus Zwartia; species Zwartia parapertussis_G. Next base: position 26,557 of record CAMAYM010000023.1, read on the forward strand.
ACAGGTCGTGCAAGCAAACGCCACAATGCCAAAGCCGAGCTTTTCGAGCTCAGGCAAAAGCTTTGCGTCGTCGAGGTAAAGCTCAACCGTTTTCGAGCCAGGTGCGAGTGAACTTTTAACCCAAGGTTTGCGGGTCAGTCCTCTTGCGTTCGCATTGCGAGCCAACAGGCCTGCAGCAATCACGTTACGCGGATTGCTTGTATTGGTGCAGCTCGTAATCGCCGCAATAATGACAGCGCCATCAGGCATCAGGCCTGGTTCGTTTTCTACCTTGCCGGAAATGCCTTTGGCCGCGAGGTCGGTTGTGGCGACACGACGATGTGGATTGGATGGGCCCGCGATGTTGCGTACTACAGTAGACAAATCGAAATGCAATACACGCTCATACTCAGCGGTCTTGAGGCTATCGGCCCACAGACCTGCCTGCTTGGCATAGGTCTCAACAAGCTTGACTTGCTCGGCTTCACGACCTGTCAGGGCCAGGTAGTCGATTGTTTGCTGATCGATATAAAACATGGCTGCTGTCGCACCGTATTCTGGCGTCATATTCGAGATCGTTGCGCGATCGCCGAGTGTCAGGTGTGCTGCACCTTCGCCGAAAAACTCGAGGTAGGACGACACGACTTTTTGACTGCGCAAATACTCTGTGAGTGCCAACACTAAATCAGTGGCGGTGATGCCTGGCAGCAATTTTCCGGTGAGCTCCACGCCAATGATGTCAGGCAGTCTCATCCAAGAGGCGCGACCGAGCATGACGCTCTCAGCCTCGAGGCCGCCCACGCCAATGGCGATCACACCAAGCGCGTCTACATGCGGCGTGTGACTGTCTGTGCCAACCAAGGTATCCGGAAAGGCGACGCCTTCTTGGGCATGAATGACCGGTGACATACGCTCCAGATTGATCTGGTGCATGATGCCGTTACCGGGAGGAATCACGTCAACGTTTTTGAAGGTCTTTTTTGTCCAATTAATAAAATGGAAGCGATCTTCATTGCGTCGATCTTCGATGGCACGGTTTTTTTCAAACGCGTCGGGATCGAAACCGCCACACTCGACTGCCAGAGAGTGATCGACAATCAATTGGGTTGGAACAACCGGATTGACGAGTGCGGGATCTCCGCCTTGCGCTGCGATCGCATCCCTCAAGCCTGCCAGATCCACGAGGGCGGTTTGCCCAAGAATATCATGGCACACAACCCTGGCAGGAAACCAGGGAAAATCCAGATCGCGCTTGCGTTCGATGATTTGCGTCAAAGAAGCGACGAGCGTTGCAGGGTCGCAACGACGCACCAGATTTTCAGCCAATACACGCGAGGTGTAAGGCAACTTGTCATACGCACCAGGCTTGATTGCATTGACAGCCGCACGGGTGTCAAAGTAATCCAGTTTGGTGCCAGGAAGAGGTTTGCGATTCGCAGTATTCATATGGATTAACGACGCTTGGCGAGTGGAACAAATTTCTGATCATCAGGACCGGTATAGTTGGCTGCCGGACGAATGATCTTGTTGTCGAT
>CAMAYM010000024.1 GCA_945862495.1 Bordetella parapertussis
CATCACGCGTGGCGGACAAAGCCGCGGCTAACACGATGGCCCCTGCGAACACAGAAAATAAAAACAAACCCTGAACCGCCACAGAGACTTTGTCGAGAATATTTTGTAGCTGACTCAAAATTGCTCCCACGTCAAAAACTGTCAGATTGGGAAACTGTTTGACCAATTCTTGCGTCACCGTGATACGGTCAGGCGGCAAATAAAAGGCAGTCATCCAGGTTTGAGGGGCTTGCTTAAGCGCTGCGGGTGTCGTAATTGCAAAAAAGTTGGCACGCATCGAGTCCCAATCTACACGCCTAATACTGGTGACTTCGACACGAATGTTTTCACCCGCGACATCGAAATCCAGCATATCGCCGACCTTGAGACCCAGTGACTTAGCCAGACCGATTTCGAGCGACACCTCTGGTCGGGAGGCATTCAAGTCGCGCCCTGCAATGATCTGCCCTGGCTCAGCCAAACGATCGGCATAGGACAAATTAAATTCGCGCTCAATGAATCTCTGGGCCCGAGGACTATCGTAATCCGTCGCAGAGACTGGCCGCTCATTGAGTGCCACAAAGCGACCACGCACCATTGGGGAAAGCTTGACCCGCGTGAGGCCAGCCTCGCTTAACACTTTTTCAATACTTGGCACTTGATCCGTCTGGATATTGATCAAAAAACGATTCGGTGCATCAGCAGGGAGCGTACGCTGCCAACCTGCGAGCAAATCCGTGCGCACAATCGTCAGTAAAAGAATCGCCATCATTCCAATGGCTAGAGCACTCGTTTGTGCGATCGTCGCCCCCCGTCGGCGCACCACACCTGCCAAAGCAAAACGCAAAATGGGAAAAGATTTGAGACGTTCTCTCAAGCCGGATAACACCCACAGCACCAGCATACCCAAACCTGCAAACACTGCAGCCGCGGCAAAAAATCCCGTAGCTAAACCTATACCGAGTTTGATGTCATTGGCAACCCACCACATCAGTAGCGCAAAGCCCGATAGCCCCATCAAATAGCCCATCACACTTTGCAACGGAATTGATGCTTGTTGCGCGCGCAGGATCTGCGAGGGCGGAACATGGCGCAGCCCATTTAGGGGGGGCCACGCAAAGGCCAGTAACAGCCAAAGACCCGCAAACAAACCTTGTAAGGCAGGCTCAAGACCCGCCTGAGGAAGATCTGCGCCTAACACCTCCCCTAACGCTTGCACCATCAACGCCTGCCCACCCCAGCCAAGTACAAGCCCCACCAACGAGGCGAGGAAACCCGTCACGACAAACTCACCCAATAAAATAGTCGTGACTTTCGCTTGGCTCGTGCCCAAGCAACGCATGACGGCGACGCTGCTGCGATGGCGCAGACCAAAGCGCCTCGCACCAAGGGCGACCGCTACCGCTGCAATCAAGACCGAGAGCATCGCAACCAGCGCGAGAAACTCCTGCGCACGATCCAGCGAACGCCTAATTTCTGGACGACCAGCCTCAAGCGTGACAATCTTTTGACCCGAAGTCATCGCGGTATTGAGCCATTGGCGAAAAATATCGACTGCAGGCAAATCGCCCGCAACCAGAAAGTTGTAGCCAATTCGACTGCCTGGTGCAATCAAACCAGAACGTAACAAGTCTTCGGCGCGCACGATTACGCGTGGTGCAAGATTGACAAACTGGGCACCCCGATCGGGCTCATAGGTAATGACGCGTGCGATCTGCAGACTCAAATCGCCGACCTTGATGGTTTCGCCAATTGTTAAGCCAGTCTGGCCCAACACCTGTGCGTCGACCCACGCTTGCCCCACCTCGGGCGCTAACATCGTTTGTAGCTCGGGGCCCCCCAATAGCTCCGCAGTCCTGAGCACACCTCTTAGCGGATAAGAGGCCTCGACGCCCTTGATAGACGCGAGTACCAGACGGCCATCTACACCCACCATCGAGGGAAATTGCCAACCCAACGCGGTGCCTAAGCCTAAGGTTTTCGCCTGCGCAATAAAAGTGGATGGAATTGGTTTGGATGACTCCACCACAAGATCTGCGCCCAGCATTTGCGCCGCATCACGTTCCAAAGCCCGACCGACACGGTCCGCCAAAAATCCAACGCTCGTAACCGCAGCCACTGCAATCACCACAGCCAAACCCAACAGACGCAAGTCTCCCGCTCTTGCATCACGCCATGTTTGTCTAAAGATCACTCTCAGAATGTTCATGCTCTTAACCTGTCTAGTGCATCTTGCAGTCGGTCAACCGCCCACACCTCAAGTCCTTCGATAGGTAGTCGCGGGGCATTGGCCTTAGGAATAATTGCCACAGAAAACCCCAACTTTGCAGCTTCGCGCAAGCGCTCCTGGCCTCGTGGTGCTGGTCTCACCTCGCCTGCCAAGCCTACCTCACCAAAAGCAAACAAGCCCTTAGGCAGGGGACGGTCTCGCAATGACGACAAAATCGCCAGCAATACCGGCAAGTCCGCTGCGGGTTCGGTGATGCGCACCCCTCCCACTGCGTTGACAAATACGTCCTGATCGGAAGTCGAAACACCGGCATGTCGATTGAGCACTGCCAGAAGCATGGCCAAGCGATTGCCCTCTAAACCGACCGATAAGCGTCGCGGGTTAGGCACATGTGCCGTATCGACCAAGGCCTGAATCTCCACCAATAACGGGCGAGTGCCTTCTTGGGTGGCCATCACACAGGAACCTGAGACCTGCGCAGAATGTTGGGACAGAAATAATGCTGAAGGATTGGCGACACCACGCAGACCTCGATCCGTCATGGCAAAGACACCGAGTTCGTTGACCGCGCCAAAGCGATTTTTAAAGGCGCGAATCAAACGAAATGATGAGTGCGTATCCCCCTCAAAATACAACACCGTGTCGACAATATGCTCCAGCACGCGCGGTCCCGCGAGTGCACCGTCCTTGGTGACGTGCCCAATCATGACAATGGGGATGCCGGCCTGTTTAGCCAGCCGGGTCAGCTGGGCGGCACACTCTTTGACCTGAGACACCGAGCCTGGCGCGGCAGAGAGCTCGCTGGAGTACATGGTCTGAATCGAGTCAATCACTGCGACAGCAGGTTTTTGCTCAAGCAGCGCCGACTGAATCGCCTCAAGACGAATTTCTGCAAATAAATCAACCCCATCACCCGAGAGGCCTAGGCGACGGGCACGCAAGGCTACTTGCTCAGCGGACTCCTCACCCGTCACATACAGGACTCTCTGCTCACCCGACATCGCGACAAGCGCTTGCAGCAAAAGGGTAGATTTTCCAATACCAGGGTCACCGCCAATTAAGACGACAGCCCCGGCTACCAGCCCGCCCCCCAACACGCGATCAAACTCTGGGATACCAGTAGAAATCCTGGGTAACTCCAGCGCTTCGACATCGGAAAGACTGCGTAAGGCCGCAGACGCCGCTAGCGGCGCGTAGCGATGCTGTTCCGCCTGACCCGAGAGACCTGCATCCCTTGACTCTTCTAGCGTATTCCATGCTTGACAGTGCGGGCATTGCCCTAACCATTTTGGGCTGATGCCACCGCATTCGGAACACGTAAAGATTGTTTTGATTTTGGCCATGAAAGTCTCTGGCGCACAATGCACCGCATCCCCATAGTCTAACGCAGGGGCTTACCCTAAAAGACCTGAAAATATCCTGCCAATCCCACAACCGCGACGAGGTGAACCACTACACTTTGACTTTGAGCGTCGTTTTAGACGTAATTTGGTGTGATTGATACATGGCCGTTGACCATTACGAAAACTTTCCCGTTGCCTCTCTGTTGCTGCCCAAGCACCTACGCAGGGCGGTCACGGACATCTATCGCTTTGCGCGCGGTGCGGATGACCTCGCGGACGAAGGGGATGCCTCGCCTGGCGAGCGGTTGGAGGCCTTGCAGACTTATCGGGAAGCTATCCTCAAAATCGCCGAGGGGCAATCGCCTGCAGCCCCTTTTCAAACGCTTGCACAGACAATCACCCAGCATGCATTGCCGGTCGCTCCATTTTTAGACTTATTGTCCGCGTTTGATCAGGATGTTCAGCAAACGCGATATGCGGATTTTGCCGCGTTACTCGACTATTGCAGACGCTCCGCCAATCCGGTTGGAACACTGATATTGCATCTTTATGGCACGACCGATACTGACTCAATGGCGCAGTCTGCGTCGATCTGTTCCGCATTACAACTGATTAATTTTTTGCAAGATGTCGCGATTGATTGGAAAAAAGAGCGGATTTATCTGCCCCAAGAGGATTTAGTTCGTTTTGGTGTGACTGAACGCCACATCGCGCATGCGAACACGGACGCAGCCTGGCGCGCACTGATGCAATTTCAGGTCGATCGCGCCCGCAACTTGTTAAACTCTGGACGTCCGCTTGGTCGGACACTCACTGGCAGAATCGGCCTTGAGCTTAGACTAATTATTGAGGGCGGGCTAAGAATTCTCGAAAAAATAGAGAATGCCCGTTTTGATGTTTTCCGGCATCGCCCGACGTTACACGCCCATGATTGGGTTTTGATGTGCTGGCGCGCCCTAAGAGCCTGATGCAATGACCCCTAGCGAATACTGTCAAGAAAAAGCAGCGAAAAGCGGTTCAAGCTTTTATTACGCCTTTCTATTTCTGCCTCCCGAGCGGCGTCAGGCGATTACTGCGCTTTATGCCTTTTGTCGCGAAGTCGATGATGTGGTGGACGAATGCACAGATACCTCAATCGCCCGCATCAAATTGGCGTGGTGGCGTACTCAGATTGACGTGATGTTTGAGGGCAAACCTGACCACCCCGTGACAAAAGCCCTCGCACCACATTTAAAAACGTTTGATTTGACGCAAGCACGCTTGCTCGCCATTATCGACGGTATGGAAATGGATCTGGATCAAACGCGTTATCTAGATTGGCCGGGTTTAGAGAAATATTGTTGGCATGTCGCAGGTGTGGTGGGAGAATTATCGGCTGGGATCTTTGGCTATCATGACCCGGCGACACTCACGTATGCGAGCAAGCTCGGCATTGCCTTTCAACTGACCAACATCATTCGCGATGTAGGCGACGATGCACGTCGCGGGCGCATCTATTTACCAATTAGCGATTTGCAACAATTTAACGTCAGAGCGGCTGACGTATTGAACAGCCAATATTCTGAAAACTTTTCTGCCTTGATGGCCTTTGAGGCGCATCGCGCGCGTAATTTGTATCGTGAGGCGGTTGATGCCTTGCCAGAGCGTGATCGCCGATCCCAGCGCCCAGGCTTGATGATGGCGGCCATTTACTTCGCCCTGCTGGGTGAAATCGAACACGAGAAGTGGCAAGTCCTTGATCAGCGTATTTCTCTCACCCCTCTTCGCAAATTTTGGTTAGCCTGGAAAAACTTTGTCGGCGCAGGACGCGGGGTACTAAAACAAATCAGGCAGTCGAGCAATCCAAGTTGAACATTGCAGTCATCGGTGCGGGCTGGGCGGGGCTTGCCGCAGCGGTCACACTCAAAGACCTCGGGGCACGCGTCACGGTCTTTGAGGCGGCCCCCGTGACAGGTGGTCGCGCGCGCGGCGTCGATGACATCCACATGGGTCGCATCGATAACGGACAGCACTTGATGCTGGGCGCCTATGCTGAAACCCTGACGCTCATCGAACGCTTACATCCGTTGAAATCGATCGATTCGTTGATCCTGCGCGAACCACTCCATCTCGAAAGTGCGGATGGTAACTTTAAGTTAAGAGCCCCCGCACTCCCCGCACCCTTTAATACCTTAATGGCCATTTTTTCCGCAAAAGGACTCTCCCCTGCAGATCGGGTCAAGGCACTCAGCATGATGGTGCGCTGCCGGCTAACAGGCTGGCAGGCACGTCCCCATGAGACAGTCTCAGCGCTACTGTCGCGCTACCACCAAACGAAGACCCTGTGCCACTGGCTCTGGACGCCTCTGTGCCTAGCCGCGCTCAACACACCGATCCAACAAAGCTGCGCGCAGCTTTTTATGAATGTTTTGCGGGATAGTCTCAACGGACCGCGTCATGCCAGTGACTGCCTGATTCCGTGCGTGGATTTGACTGCGCTTTGGCCTGCAGCTGCCGCAGAACACCTCACGATGCGCTATCGCCATACTGTGCGCGCAGTCCGTGCCACAAATACACATGTCGATATCGATGGTGCGCATTTTGACGCATGCATCGTGGCGATACCGCCCTATGCTGCCGAGCGTGTTTTGTTTAACCCGTCCAACTTTGTAGACCCTTTGCCACAACACAAGCAATCGCCACAACAATCAGAGGCTTCTTTACAAAGCGCCTTAAAGAGCTTTGAATATCGTGCGATCGCTACTCTTGCACTTGAGCTTGAGGGCGCGTGGCGATTGCCACACAACATGCTGATGCTAGACGAAGATCCCACCCGTGGACATGTTGGCCAGTGGGTGTTTAATCGACTTGGACATGACAAACAACTTGCGGTTGTCATCAGCGATGCAAGCGATTTTTTAAAGCACGACAGAGAACGTTTTGTTGACGCGATCGCCACCCAAATTCGCGAGCAATGTGCGAAACACCCAGCCAATCTTAAAGCGATGCCAGCCGTCAAATATCAACGCTTGATTGTAGAAAAACGGGCAACTTTTAATGCCGTCCCCGCGTTGATAAGACCCGCTAATCGGAGTCCATGGCCACGCATTGCGCTAGCAGGTGACTGGACTGACACGGGCTATCCCGCCGTGCTTGAAGGTGCAGTGCGCAGTGGCTTGGGCGCGGCAGCGACTTTAAAAAGCACGCTTAACCTCTGAAACTGTGCGCTGACAGCAGACCCAGAAATGTCAATGCCAAAGAACCTGCAAGACTGATGCCTGCATATGAAAGTGCCATACCCAAACGACCTTCTTCGACAAAGCCCACAACTTCGGCTGAGAACGTGGAAAAAGTAGTCAACCCACCCAGAAAACCTGTTATCAATAACAACCGCCAAAACTGTGGCCACTCAGGATGTGCCGCAACAACGCCCAGTACCAGTCCTACTAGATAGCCACCCAACATATTGGCCGCGAACGTACCCCAAGGCAGCATATCCGCATGACGGTTCAGCCATAAGCCCAGCAGCCACCTTAGCCACGCACCTGCTGTAGCGCCAAAGGCTACAGCCAAGAAGTGCGAGGAGGTCAGCATTTGCATAGTGGGTCAGGTGCTCGCGTGATCAGTCAGATAGGCGCGCACACTGGCGACATCGCAAGGCACTACAGTAAAGCGCTGCGGCAAAGACTCGATGTTTTCCAGACCAGGTGGAAGCGGTGCAGGCATGCCAAGCGCTTCTTCGATAATCTCTGAAAACTTAGCAGGCAACGCCGTCTCCAGTACCAACATTGGAATACCTGGCTCGACAAAGCCCGCTGCGACCTTGACCCCATCGGCTGTGTGCGGATCAATCAGCACGCCAGTCCGAGCATGCACCGTCCGTATGGTCGTCAAACGATCTTGATGCGAACTGCAACCGGCGACAAAACCATACTTTTTCTCTAACTGAGGCTTCATACTTGAGAGATCAAAGTACCCGTCGCGCGACAGCGCACGCCAAAGTTCAGCCACACGCGTGGCATCTCGATCCACCAGATCGAAAACAAAACGTTCAAAATTGGAGGCGCGTGAAATGTCCATCGAAGGGCTTGAGGTCGCAAAGGTTTGCGCAGCGGCACGCGGCCGATAAATACCAGTGCGGAAAAACTCTTCGAGCACATTATTTTCGTTTGTTGCCAGCACAAGACGACGAATCGGGACACCCATGGAGCGCGCGATATGACCCGCCAAAATATTACCGAAATTGCCTGAAGGTACCGTGAACGAGACTTCTTGGCCGGGGCCAGACGTCGCACGCAACCAGCCATGAAAGTAATACACCACTTGAGCAGCGATACGCGCCCAATTGATTGAATTTACCGCACCAAGACGATACTTGGACTTGAAGGGTAAATCGCTGGCAAGCGCTTTGACCACATCTTGCGCTTCATCAAACACGCCTTTGACTGCAATATTGTGAATATTGGCATCCTGCAACGAATACATCTGCGCACGTTGAAACGCACTCATGCGACCGTGTGGAGAAAGCATAAATACGGCTACGGCATCTTTGCCACGCATTGCGTATTCGGCCGCAGAGCCAGTGTCACCGGAAGTAGCACCTAAAATATTCAGCGTTGTGCCACGCTGTTTTAAAACATAGGGAAAAACTTGGCCAAGAAACTGCATCGCCATGTCTTTGAACGCGAGCGTCGGCCCTTCAGACAAGCTTAATAAAGACATGCCATCATACAAAGGCTGAACGGGCACGATCGCCTCGGTCTTGAACGATGACTTGCAGTAGGCTGCCTCGGTCATCGTGGCGAGTGTGGCACGGTCGATATCCGTCGCAAATAAAGACAACACCTCAGTCGCCAGTGCGTGATAAGGCAATGACCGCCAAGACTCAAGTATCTGGGCAGACACCTGTGGGATCCTTTCAGGCACAGCCAAGCCGCCATCGGGAGCCAAGCCTTCAAGCAGAATATCGGAGAACGTTAAGGCATCCATGCCACCGCGAGTCGAGACGTATTTCATGACAAACTTTCCACTCTCAAACGGGTGACATGCGAACGAACAAATGCAAGAGCCTCGATACGTGCAATGGCTGCGTTGACATTTCGCTCAAGCGCCTCGTGAGTCAAGAAAATCAGGTCCGCACTACCATCCGCATCTGAAGGCTGCTGAATCATGGAGCCGATTGAAATCTGTGCATCGGCTAACACCCGGGCGATATCGGCCAGCACACCGGGCTGATCCGCCACCGTCATGCGTAAATAATACGACGTCACCACGTCCTCAATCGACAGAATCGGTGTATCTGCCATGGCATCAGGCTGAAACGCAAGATGCGGGACGCGATGCTCCGGGTCGGCGGTATGTAAACGTGTCACATCGACCAAGTCAGCCACCACAGCGGAGGCCGTGGGCTCTTCGCCTGCACCTTTACCGTAATACAGCGTCTGACCGACAGCGTCTCCGCGCACGAGCACAGCATTCATCGCACCTTCGACATTCGCAAGCAAAGAGGCGCTTGGCACCAGTGCGGGATGCACGCGTAATTCAATACCGTTGGCGCGACGCTTAGTGATGCCAAGCAACTTAATCCGATACCCTAACCGCTCTGCAAGCATGATGTCCTCCGAGGCAAGCTTGGAGATACCCTCGATGTGCGCCTTGTCGAACTGCACAGGAATACCGAACGCCAATGACGCGAGCAACGTCAGCTTGTGCGCCGCATCAACGCCTTCGATATCAAACGTTGGATCCGCTTCGGCATAACCGAGCTTTTGCGCCTCGGCTAAGACTGTCGCAAAAGGCAACCCGCGCGCACGCATTTCGGACAAGATGAAATTGGTCGTGCCATTGATGATACCGGCCACCCACTCGATGCGGTTAGCTGTCAAGCCTTCACGCATCGCCTTGATAATCGGAATGCCGCCTGCGACAGCCGCCTCAAAGGCCACCATCACGCCCTTGGCAGAGGCAGCAGCAAAAATCTCAGTGCCGTATTTGGCCAACAAAGCTTTATTGGCCGTGACCACATGTTTGCCCTGAGCAATCGCTTCAAGCACCAGTTCACGTGCGAGCGTATCGCCGCCAATCAACTCGACCACAATATCAATTTTTGGATCACGCACCACTGCAAAAGGGTCGGTACCAAGCTCAATGTTTTGACCAAGCATGGTACGCGCTTTGGCGATATCTCTAACCGCGACACGGGTGACCTCAATGTTGCGGCCGGCACGACGGGAGATTTCTCCCGCATTGCGGGCGAGAACCTTCCAAGTACCACCACCCACAACGCCTAAACCCAATAAACCGACCTTGATTGATTCCATTACAACAACCCATCCTTGCGAAACATTTCTTTGATGCCGCGAACCGCTTGACGGGTCCGCTGCTCATTTTCAATCAGAGCAAAACGTACGTACTCGTCGCCATAATCACCAAACCCGATGCCCGGAGAAACGGCAACCTTGGCTTCTTCGAGAATACGCTTGGCAAATTCGAGCGAGCCAGCGGCACGATATGGCTCCGGAATATGCGCCCAGATATACATAGAGGCCTTTGGGTTTTCAACCATCCAGCCGGCCTCATGCAAACCTTTGACCAACACATCGCGACGATTTTGATACTTTTCAACAACTTCGGCCACGCAATCTTGCGGGCCCTCGAGCGCTGCAATGGCCGCCACTTGAATCGGGGTGAACGTGCCGTAATCGTGATAGCTCTTGATCCGCGCAAGGGCATTGACCAACTCGGCGTTTCCGACCATAAAACCAATGCGCCAACCCGCCATGTTGTAGCTTTTACTCATTGTAAAAAACTCAACCGCGACGTCTCTAGCGCCTGGCACTTGCATGATCGATGGTGCCTGATAACCATCAAAACAAATGTCAGCATACGCGAGGTCATGCACCACAATAATATTGTGTTCTTGCGCGAGTGCGACCACTCTTTCAAAAAAAGAAAGATCGACGCACTGAGCGGTTGGATTACTAGGAAAGCCCAAAATCATCATTTTGGGTTTTGGAATCGACTCACGCACTGCGCGTTCGAGTTCTTCAAAAAAATCCGTGCCGGGTGTCATGCGGACAGAGCGAATATTTGCACCTGCAATCACCGCACCATAAATATGAATCGGGTAGCTTGGGTTGGGGACCAGCACCGTATCCCCTGCATCAAGCGTGGCCAGCATCAGGTGTGCAAGACCTTCTTTGGAACCAATTGTCACAATCGCTTCTGAGTCTGGGTCAAATTGCACGTTATACCGGCGTGCGTACCAATCCGTGATGGCCTTGCGCAGTCGAGGAATGCCTTTTGAGACGGAGTAGCCGTGGGTAGTTGGGCGCTCTGCCGCCTCAATCATCTTGTTCACGATATGAGGGGGGGTTGCGCCGTCTGGGTTGCCCATTGACATGTCGATGATGTCCTCGCCCCTCCGCCGCGCAGCCATTTTGAGCTCAGCAGTAATGTTGAACACATAGGGGGGCAGACGCTCAATGCGAGAAAACTTTCTCATCCTCATACCTTATGTAAGTAATGCTTAACTTCGCTTTATTTGCAGCGCAGCAAAACCCTGTAATCTAGCGCATCAGGACCGATGCCGCAAATCGCACCGAGCGGAATCAAAAAATCAGTCTTTGCAACGCCCAAGATGGACAACGTTGTCATCACAGTATCCAGATGAGTGCGCTATCATCGGCAGAACTTGCTGGAGTATTTATTGAAGCTTCATACCGATACAAATGCGGCGCTAAATACCGTCACCGGGTACGGTGATGGCTTCGTCGAAATCAACAAAATAATTTTTGTCCACGCGATTGCCTTTGGTCCGGAAGGCCCAGTCAACAAATGGCCTGCCGAGCATCCAGAAGAAATCTCTACTGCACTGCTATTACAAGCAGCGGGTTTGACACTCAAGCCCATCGATCCCATGGCATTTTTAGACTCAGAGCTGCCCCCTTCACCAGAAATGGAAGGCACCAAGCCTGAAGTGTTGCTGGTCGGCATGGGTGCGCGTCAACGGATGCTAGAGCACAAAGTCATCGCGCCACTTTTGCGCGCGGGTGTTGGGGTTGAGTGTATGACGACAGAAGCTGCTGCCCGCACCTACAACATCTTGATGGCCGAGGGCCGTCAAGTGATTGCTGCCTTACTACCGGAGAAAGGATGATGAGCACAGCCCAGATTGGTAAGCCCGCACCAGGCTTTTCAGCCCTCAGCACGTTTGGGGAAATATCGCTTGAGCGCTGCTTGGGACGCGGTGTCATTCTTTATTTTTACCCCAAAGACAATACGCCTGGTTGCACCACAGAAACGCAAGACTTTCGCGATTATCACGATGAATTTTTAGCCATGAGCTGTGTCGTCATTGGTGTTTCTCGCGACTCTCTAAAATCCCATGAAAACTTTTCCAAAAAACTCGACTTGCCTTTTCCGCTCATCGCCGACACAGATGAAACAGTTTGCAACGCCTACGGTGTGATCAAACTTAAACAAATGTATGGCAAACAGGTACGCGGGATAGAACGCAGCACTTTTTTAATCAATGCCGATGGCAAATTGATGCAAGCTTGGCGTGGACTCAAAGTACCGGGACACGTGCAAGAGGTGCTTCAAGCTGCCCGAAGCTTGACTTGACCTCGCCTTAACCGATTTAACCTTTTTTGACCTCACGCTATTTCATCGCTCGACTCCTGGGAGATCTCTAGTATGCCGTTGCCAAAGCTGCCCACACGCCCTGCCGCTATTCTCGAAGTGACAGACCTCAAGCTCGAACCGATCGAGTCCTCGCCTGTCAGTATGGGTGTCTCTGCGCAAGCCACTGCGACGCCCTCTTCTGCATTCGTCCAGAAGCCTGCGCCAGCCAAAGCCACACCAACACTAGACAAACCATCAAAGTCCATCACACTTGATCTGTCCGGATTAGTTGAATCTTCTGCGCAAGAGCAAGCCCCACTTGGCGCAGCCAAAACAAAAAGCAAAACTCAATCCTCTGTTCGTCAAAAACTGCCTAAGGTAACAGCAGCAGGCACCACAAAAGCAAAGACCACAGGTAACAGTTTGCGTAAACTATTCGTGCTCGACACCAACGTCTTGCTGCACGACCCAAGCTCTCTCTTTCGCTTTGAAGAGCACGACGTCTTTCTGCCTATGATGACGCTCGAGGAGCTCGATCATCAAAAGAAAGGAATGTCAGAAGTTGCGCGTAACGCGCGTCAAGTCAGTCGTTCACTCGACACGCTTGTGGGTGAGCATCGCGATATCGATCTCGGACTTCCCTTGAATGGTTTGGGCCATAAAGACGCAATCGGACGTCTGTTTTTTCAGACCACCGCGATGGCGAGTACCTTGCCTCCCGATCTGCCAATGGGTAAAGCCGACAACCAGATCTTGAGTGTGGTGCGCGCGTTGCACGACAAATTTACCGATCGCGAAGTCGTGCTGGTCTCAAAAGATATCAATATGCGCTTGAAAGCGCGCACGCTCTCACTTGCAGCAGAAGACTATTTCAATGATCAGGTCCTTGAGGATTCTGATTTGCTCTACAGCGGCACCCTCGCGCTTCCCGATAACTTTTGGAACAAACACGGCAAAGGCGTTGAGTCTTGGCAACAAGGTGGCACGACTTTTTACCGAATTTCAGGACCGTTGTGTCACCAATTTATGGTGAATCAATTTGTATATTTTGAAGGTCCGATGCCACTGTATGCCCAAGTTCGCGAAGTCAATGGCAAAACTGCTGTATTGGCTACGTTGCGTGACTTTACGCATGGAAAAAATAATGTCTGGGGTGTCACTGCGCGTAATCGTGAACAAAATTTTGCAATGAATTTATTGATGAATCCGGATTGTGATTTTGTGTCCTTGCTTGGTCAGGCGGGCACAGGTAAAACGCTCATGGCTCTCGCGGCTGGCCTTGCACAGGTACTGGAAACGAAACGCTATACCGAGATCATCATGACACGCGTCACGGTGCCTGTGGGTGAAGATATCGGCTTTTTACCGGGTACTGAAGAAGAAAAAATGCAACCTTGGATGGGTGCGCTTGAGGATAACCTCGAGGTGTTGACCATGGGCGAAACGGATGGCGGCACGTCGATCGCGAGTGGTCAAACCCATGATTGGGGCCGCGCTGGCACCATGGACTTGATTCGTTCACGCATCAAAGTGAAGTCTTTAAACTTTATGCGTGGCCGCACGTTTTTAAACAAGTATCTGATTATTGATGAAGCGCAAAACCTGACACCCAAGCAAATGAAAACCTTGGTCACGCGTGCAGGCCCCGGAACCAAGGTGATTTGTTTGGGCAACATCGCCCAGATTGATACCCCTTACCTGACAGAAGGGAGTTCTGGCTTAACCTTTGTAGTGGATCGTTTCAAAGGCTGGCCCCATGCAGGACATGTTACCTTGCAGCGTGGTGAGCGTTCCCGTCTGGCCGACTATGCTGGCGAAGTGCTCTGATCGACGCGCGCATGCAAACGCCAACGCCCTCGCCTAGCCCTCGCACTCCACTTGCAATGACAATGGGGGATGCGGCAGGGATCGGCCCCGAGATCATCGTCAAGCTTCACGCACGGGGGCTTTCGGCCCCCTGCGTGGTCTATGGCGATGTCGGCGCGTTAACGCGTGCGTGCGCGTTTTTACATTTACCGATCAAGATCATTGTGCTCAACGCCGATGATCCTCTCGCGGGTCATTACCAAGCGCCTGGCTGCATGTTTGTGCGTCCCACCACGCCCGCGCTGCCTATTGAACTACCTTTTGGCGTGGTCTGCGCGCAAGCGGGCAAGGCCTCTGTCGATGCGCTGCTGATGGCGATTGAAGATGCGATGGCGGGACGCGTCCGTGCCATCGTCACGGCGCCATTAAACAAAGAGTCGATGCATGCGGCAGGCGTTGACTTTCCGGGACATACAGAAATACTGGCGGCCCGGTCAAACACACCCCATGTCGCCATGATGCTGGTCAATGATCAGTTGCGTGTCATGTTGGCCACAATACATATTGCACTTTCTGAAGTGTCCCCCTCACTTTCAGTCGAGCTCGAACTGCGTGCGATCGAACTTGCGGCGTCTGCGTGTCGTGGCATGGGTATCGCCTCGCCCCGTGTTGCAGTTGCAGGTCTCAACCCTCATGCGGGTGAACATGGCAAATTTGGTCGTGAAGATCTCGACATTATCGCCCCAGCCATCGCACTTGCCCGTGCAAAAGGGATTGATGCCTCAGGCCCATGGCCGGGAGATACAGTGTTTATGCGGGCGCGCAAGGGTGAGTTCGATATCTGCGTCGCGCAATACCACGACCAGGGCTTGATTCCTATTAAATATCTGGGAGTCGATGAAGGCGTCAATGTGACAGTGGGACTTCCTTTTGTGCGCACCAGCGTAGACCATGGCACGGCCTTTGATATTGCCGGTCAAGGTCTAGCAGACCCAGGCTCACTGCTGACCGCGTTTAATTTAGCTATTTCGTTGACCCAGGAAAAATACCACCAAGATTAATAGGTGTAAACCCTAGTGCAAAGAAAAATTAATAAATAATTGGTTTAACTAACCCAGCTAAGTATATAATTTGCATAGATTTTATACTTTAAAGGGCGCTGGGAATGCGTGCTGGTCACTTTTTACCCCTCCGCAATGCTTGCCTTACTAGCCTCATATGCATGAGCCTAGCGCTCGTTGCCCCCACTAGCTTTGCACAAAGTACGACTTCAGTGCCTCAGGCCACCAAAGCGCCACCCCAAGCATCCAAAGCAAAAACAGCAACTCCAGCTAAAAAAACCACCCAAAAATCTACAAAGCAGAAAACTACAACTGCTTCAAAAAATGCGTCAACGAAGTCCGCTTCCCCTAAGAAAGCAGCGCCTGCTGGAACGCCGCAGGGAGCGCGCGGTAAAAAATCAAACTCAACCACACAAAAAGCCCTTGCAGCGGGCGCCACCACAGCAGCCGTCACAAGCGCGGCAAACGCACAACGTGCACAAGCAGAACGCAAATCTGGCAATCCTACTGGCGCATTGCGTTCAAACGTTGTATTTGTCCAGGACCTTAACAGCAAGACTGTCATTTTTTCTCGCAATGACAATGTGGCACGCCCGATCGCATCCATCACCAAGCTCATGACGGCGTTAGTCGTCGTAGATGCCAAGCAACCCCTCGATGAAATGCTGCAGGTGACGCAAGAAGATGTAGATGTTGTGAAATTTAGTCGCTCACGCTTGGCAGTAGGCGTCAAACTCTCTCGAGGAGACATGCTACACCTTGCGTTAATGTCCTCTGAGAACCGTGCTGCCAATGCATTAGGCCGTCACTACCCTGGTGGGATGCCCGCCTTCGTCGCCGCAATGAATAAGAAAGCGCGCGAGCTCGGGATGCATGACAGCCGTTTTGTCGAACCGACAGGACTATCTAGTGCCAACGTTGCCACGCCGCGCGATCTGGTCAAGCTCATGCAAGCCACTGCGGCACGTCCCAGCATCCGTTTCTACACCACCAATCAGCAACACGAAATCTCTTCACGTGGACATGCGACCTTATTTCGCAATACCAACATGCTAGTGACGAATCCTAGTTGGGATATCAGAGTATCTAAGACTGGCTTTATCAATGAAGCCGGTCAATGTCTGGTGATGGTCGCGCGCATCAATAATCGTGACACGGCAATTGTTCTCTTGAACGCAGACGGTAAAGGCACGCGCATCGGCGATGCCGTCAAAATCAGACAGATTGTCCAAAATCGACAAGCAATCGCAATGTCCCGTGCAGAACTAAACTAGTAGCTTGCGCCACTCCCACCCGCAAAGTTCAAGAACCTTGTACTAGAGCCCTGGAAAGTCAGGCGTACGGTCCCAATCGGACCGTTACGCTGTTTGCCAATAATGATCTCGGCGGTGCCCTTATCTGGTGAATCAGGGTTGTACACCTCGTCACGATAAATAAACAAGATCAAATCAGCATCTTGTTCGATGGCACCAGATTCGCGTAAATCACTCATCACAGGACGCTTGTTGGGACGTTGTTCGAGACTTCGGTTGAGCTGCGATAGTGCAATCACGGGGCATTCAAGCTCCTTGCCCAGCGCCTTGAGCGATCGACTGATCTCAGAAATCTCAGTTGCGCGGTTTTCACCTGCGGAGTTTGCACCCATCAATTGCAAGTAATCAATCACGATCAAACCGAGCTTGCCACATTGACGCGAAAGACGACGCGCACGCGCGCGCACCTCGACCGAACTTAAGGCAGGTGTCTCATCAATATACATTTGAGCATCTTGCATCCGTTGAACCGCATGGGTCACGCGAGGCCAATCATCTGCCAACAATTTTCCTGTTCGCATCCGGTGTTGATCCAACATTCCCACCGAGCCCAACATACGCATCGCGAGCTGCACCGCCCCCATTTCCATAGAAAACACAGCAACGGGTAATCCCTGTTCGATTGCGACGTGCTCAGCAATGTTCATCGCAAGCGAGGTCTTACCCATGGAGGGTCGACCCGCCACAATCACCAAATCTCCGCCCTGCAAGCCTGAAGTCATGCGGTCGAGGTCGGTAAAGCCGGTCGGGACACCCGTCACATCGGTATCACCTTCGCGATGATAGAGTTCGTCGATGCGCTCTACCACCTCAGATAGCAGGGGTTGAATCTCTCTAAAGCCTGCGCTGGCTTTAGCACCCTCTTGGGCAATTTTAAAAACCTTAGACTCCGCCTCATCGAGCAACTGACGGGCTTCTTTGCCTTGAGGATTAAAGGCGGTCGCAGCGATCTCATCAGCCACCGTCACAAGCTTGCGCAACATCGAGCGCTCGCGCACGATTTCAGCATAGCGACGGATGTTGGCAGCCGAGGGGGTGTTGTGGGCAAGTGCATTCAGATAACCTAAACCACCGATCTCCTCGGACTTTCCCACACTGGCAATCGACTCATGAACCGTGACGACATCTGCCGGACGAGATAAATTAATCAGACGAGAAATATGATGCCAAATCAGCTTGTGATCATAGCGATAAAAGTCCTCTTCGTTGACGACATCGGTGACCCGCTCCCACGCGCCATTATCGAGCAGTAGTCCGCCTAAAACGGACTGCTCTGCCTCGACAGAATGTGGCGGGACACGAAGATACTCTAACTGTGGATCGGGCGGATTATTCATAGGGACATCATAACCTCAAGGTATCAGTGTTGACTGCGTTCGCGAGGTCAGGATAAATATAAAAAGCCGGCAAAAGCCGGCTTTTTATCAGGAGCGTATCGGTCTGAATTAGACCAAATCACCCACTACGACAACAGTGATACTACTCACCACGTCAGGGTGAAGTGCAACCTGAATAGCTGTTTCACCCACGGCCTTGAGCGGCCCCTCTGGCAAACGGATTTGCGACTTTTCGATGCCAGCGAAACCTGCAGCAACCAAGCCCTGCGCGATGTCCATGTTGGTGACTGAACCAAACAGGCGTCCATCAACACCCGCTTTTTGTTTAATGCTCAAGGAGAAGCTCTCCAAACGCTCGCCCATTGCAAGGCAAGCAGCCAACTTCTCGGCTTGGGCTTTTTCAAGCTCAGCACGACGAAGTTCGAAGTCTTTCAGCGCTGCCTCCGTTGCACGACGTGCTTTTTTCTGAGGAATCAGGAAATTACGGGCATAGCCGTCACGCACACGGACAACTTCACCGAGGTTTCCAACATTAATAACTTTTTCGAGCAGAATGATTTGCATGGTGTGCCCCGGGATCAGTTGTGATTATCAGTGAAGGGCAACAAAGCTAAGAAGCGCGCACGCTTAATCGCTGAGTCGAGCTGACGCTGATAAATTGCTTTTGTGCCTGTCAAACGCGCAGGAATAATCTTGCCGTTTTCCTGAATAAAATCACGCAATGTGTCGAGATCTTTGTAGTCGATTTGGTCGACATTAGTCGCACTAAAGCGACAGAACTTACGACGCTTGAAAAGCGGGTTCTGTTGCGTGAACTTCTTTTTTTCTTTACGTTTACCGAAGAAAGCCATGATATGCCTTGTTCAAATTTGTTGAATACGCTGCGCGTGCAGCCTATATTTTTGAGAATCTTTACGTACCGGAGCCAGAAAACCCTGAAGCCGGACCTTGCAACCTAATCGCATCGTGGCAGCCATTTGCGCTAAATCCCCCATCGCTAACACCCCAATACCAAAAGAGATGCGACGTGGTTGACTTGCTTCAGTGACCTCGGACTCGTGAATTAGTAAAAACTCAAGAACTGGAACGCCTGCTGGTGTGTACCGCAGAGGTGAAAGTTCAGAGATCAAACCTTGCACGATGAACTGATTGACTTCTGTCCGACTCACATCACTCGAATCAACATCGATCCGATTGCCTTCAGGCTGATGCACGACAACTCCGATTTACTCGACGTCGTCGGAAATTATTTCTGCAGAAGCTTTGCGGGCCTCTTCGCGCTCGACTTGTTTCATCATGATGGAAGGCTCTGTTTCAGCAGCTTTCATCTTGATGACAAGGTGACGCAGTACAGCGTCGTTGTAGCGGAAAGAATGCTCTAGCTCGTCGAGGGTCGCTTGACCACATTCAATGTTGAAACACAAATAGTGTGCTTTCACGAGTTTTTGAATAGGGTAAGCCAACTGGCGGCGGCCCCAATCTTCGGTGCGGTGAACTTTTCCACCCTGGGTTGTCACCAGCGCTTGGTAGCGTTCAACCATGGCGGGCACTTGCTCGCTCTGATCGGGGTGAACAATAAAAGCAACTTCGTAATGGCGCATGCAATGCACTCCTAAGGATATCCGAACTGAGCAAAACACTCAGACCGGGGGCAGCCCGTCGAACCTGAATCGAACTCTCTACAGCTGAGTCAAAACAAGTCAATCGAGCAAGAAAGTCCAATATTATCGCGCATTTAGCGCTTTTTTGCAAGCGGGAATGACGAAACCAGCGCTCATGTCGCGTAGAAACGCAGCCGGACGGACTGCTCAATCCCCGCAGCATCCAATCCTATACCCGATAGCAAGGTATTTTGGTCACCATGATCGATAAAACGGTCTGGTAAGCCCAGATACAAAATAGGCACTACCCGTCCGTGCGCAGCGAGCGTCTCGGACACCGCGCCCCCTGCACCACCCATGATGGATCCTTCTTCGATTGTCACCAGACCCAGTGGATGTTCTGCCGCCATTTCCAACACGAGCTGCGTATCAATGGGCTTCACAAACCTCATATCCACCACGGTCAAGTCTAACGCCTCAGCAGCCTTCATCGCTGCTGGCAATAGCGTGCCAAATACAAGCATTGCCAGGCCTGCACCGCGTCTTCGGACAATGCCTCTCCCAACCGGAACCGTATCAAGATCGGGTTGTACCATTACACCTGCACCAGCGCCTCGGGGGTAACGTACGGAAGCCGGCCCAGGGTACTGATAACAGGTTGACAACAATAAACGCGTTTCGTTTTCATCCGAAGGGGTTGCCACCACCATGTTAGGAATGCAACGCAAGAAGGCGATGTCATAGTTGCCCGCATGGGTCGCACCATCCGCACCGACGAGTCCCGCACGATCCAGCGCAAAGGTCACATCCAAATTTTGTAACGCCACATCGTGAATGAGCTGGTCATAACCACGCTGTAAAAAAGTTGAATAAATGGCTAATACGGGCTTTTGACCCTCGCAGGCCATACCGGCCGCAAACGTCACGGCATGTTGCTCCGCAATGCCCACATCAAAATAGCGGGTCGGAAAACGGCGCTCAAACTCGACCATGCCGCTGCCTTCTCGCATCGCAGGTGTCACACCGTTGAGGCGGGGGTCATGTTCGGCCATATCGCAGAGCCACTGACCAAACACCTGCGTAAACGTGACTTTTGGTACAACCGTTGATTTTTGAATGCCCACCGCTAAGTCGAACTTGCCAGGACCGTGATAGAGCACAGGGTCAGCCTCTGCCAACTTGTAACCCTGCCCTTTTTTCGTCACCACGTGCAAAAACTGCGGCCCCTTGAGCGCGCGCATATTTTGCAAGGTCGGCACTAAGGCATCCAGGTCATGACCATCGATCGGGCCCACATAGTTAAACCCCATTTCCTCAAAGAGCGTTGCGGGCATGACCATGCCCTTGGCGTGCTCTTCTAGGCGACGGGCAAGCTCAAGCACGGGCGGCACATGTTGCAAGACTGAGCGCCCCACATTTTTCGCGGCCGCATAAAACTGTCCTGACAAAAGCCTCGCAAGGTAACGATTGAAGGCACCCACAGGCGGTGAGATCGACATATCGTTGTCGTTCAGAATCACCAACAAATTAATCCCGGGTGTCACCCCCGCATTATTCATCGCCTCGAAGGCCATGCCCGCAGACATTGCGCCATCCCCGATTACGGCAATATGTTGGCGGGAAATACCCGCATTACGAGAGGCCACGGCCATCCCGAGTGCCGCCGAAATGGACGTGGACGAATGGGCTGTGCCAAAAGCGTCGAACTCAGACTCAGATCGCTTGGGAAAACCAGAGATCCCGCCAAACTGGCGCAGTGTACGCATTTCAGCCTTGCGGCCGGTCAAGATCTTGTGCGGATAGGACTGATGACCTACATCCCAAATGATACGGTCATGTGGTGTGTCATAGACATGATGAAGCGCGACCGTTAATTCGACGGTACCCAAGTTGGAAGAAAGATGCCCGCCCGTCTTGGAGACAGAATCCAAAATGAAGCCGCGTAGTTGATCGGCAAGCTTTTTAAGCTCACGTCGATCCAGCGCTTTGAGGTCTGAGGGCTGTGCAATTCGATCAAGCAAATCTGTAGACATATTTTTCGTCAATGGTCACGCAATACAATAAAGTCCGCCAATCCGACTAAGTATCGACCGGATTGGCCCAAGGGCGCGATCGCGTTGATCGCCTCCCGATGTAATTCTTTTGCCAAGGCCTGGGCCGGCGCCAAACCCAATACCGTCACGTAGGTCGGCTTGTTAGCCGCCGCATCTTTTCCGGCAGTTTTACCGAGCGTGGAAGTGTCAGCGGTCACATCCAGAACATCATCCACAACCTGGAACGCTAAGCCCATCGCATTGGCATAATTGACAAGCGCCTGTTGCTCAAGTGCATTGGCACCGCCGGCCAAACCACCCAACATGACGCTCACAGTCAATAAGGCACCCGTTTTGAGGCGATGCATATGCTGCAACTCCTCCTGTGACAGATTATGGCCAACGCTCGCCAAATCAATCGCCTGCCCCCCCGCCATGCCGAGGCTGCCCGAGGCCTGCGCAAGCGCTTGGGTGGCCTGAACGATTCGGTCAGGTGCAATGGGCATTTGAGCCAAAAAATCAAAAGCCAACGGCTGCAAGGCATCACCAGCAAGCAACGCAGTGGGCTCATCATATTGAATATGAACGGTTGGCTGACCACGGCGCAACACATCATCATCCATACAGGGCAGATCATCGTGTACGAGCGAATACGCATGCACCAACTCAACCGCGACAGCCGCACAGTCGAGCGCGCGTGCGAACGCGTGCTCTAGACCGGCTTGCTCAGCAGTACTGTCTGCACTCTGTTTCGTGCAACTCATGCCTGCCGCGTACACCAAGGCAGCACGCACACGCTTGCCTCCGCCCAGCACGGCGTAACGCATCGCTTGGTGCAAACGCGTAGGCACCACATCTGGTCGCGGCATCTCCCTGTCCAACACGTGTTGGATATGGATGGCCCGCTCACTTAACCAATCAGAAAAGAGAAACACGTATCACTCACTCCGACTGACGGTCCGAGGATTCAAAGGGACGCAACAAACCCGCCTCCAACACACTAATCTGTTGTTCAGCATGCGCTAAACGCTCTTGACACACACGGGTCAAGGCAACACCTCTGCGATACGCCTCGAGGGACTCTTCTAACGGCAGGACGCCAGATTCCATTTGCGCGACAAGTTCTTCGAGTTGCGCAAGCGCCGTTTCAAAATCCTGAGGCAAATCAGCCAGCAGCTCTGCGTCGACCCCTGCACCTTTAGCTTTCGTGGGTTTGTTCAAACAACACTCCAATAAACACGGACTAACAAACAATATCAAACGCGCGGACAAAACCAGCGAATACGCTCATAAAATCCGATGAATGCCGCCTTAGGGCAGACACACTCTATTAATTAGCAATTGTACGAGATCAGAGGCGGCTAAGTACCCGATCGCTTGGGTTACAATCAGATCTTAGTGATGGTGATCGGACAATCCGATTTTTCTTCGCGCCAGCGCGGCACATATCGCATTGGCATGCTTCCATGCGGAGGGAATCATGACCGACATTAGTCGGATGGTGCACTTAGCCCCAGCTCGTACTCAGCTGCACGTCAACGCCTATTCTGACGAAGCACTTTTTGCACGCGAGCAAGCTAATATTTTTAAACAGTCCTCCACGTATGTCGGGCACCACAAAGGCGTGCCCAAGCTTGGAGACTGGCGCAGTCTCTCCCATGAAAACAATGGGCGCGTACTCGTGCGCGGCGAAAACGGTGTTGAACTCTTATCTAACGTTTGTCGCCATCGCCAGGCGCTCATGCTAGGTGGACGAACCGGAAATGTTACCGGCCACGTCAATACCCATGGCAATCTTGTGGGTACTGGCGGCAATATCGTGTGCCCCCTACACCGGTGGACGTATGACAAACAGGGTCAACTGCTGGGAGCGCCTCAGTTTGATAACAAACCCTGCCTCAACCTCGTACGGTTTCCCCTTAAGGAATGCCACGGTTTGATGTTTGAAGGTCCTCGCGATCCTCTGGCAGACATCGGCAAACTCTTCAAACGTCCTGAATTTAATTTTTCAGACTATGTGCTCGACCATGTTGAGGTGCATCAGTGCAACTACAACTGGAAAACCTTTATTGAGGTTTACCTTGAGGACTACCACGTCGCGCCTTTTCATCCCGGCTTAGGTCATTTCGTCACATGTGACGATTTATCTTGGGAGTTCGCAGAGCACTACAGCATGCAAAGGGTTGGCGTGCACCAAGCGCTTTCCCAACCGGGTTCGCCTGCCTACAAAACCTGGCACGAAAAACTGATGCAGTTCCGTCAGGGGCAGACACCGGATTTTGGTGCGGTCTGGGTCACCTACTTCCCCGGACATATGATCGAGCTCTACCCACACGTATTAGTGTTGTCGACACTTTATCCAAAGTCCCCTCAAGAAACCGTCAATATCGTTGAGTTCTATTACCCCGAAGAAATTGCCCTGTTTGAACGCGAATTTGTCGAAGCGCAACGCGAGGCATACATGGAAACGGCGATCGAAGATGACGAGATTGCAGAACGCATGGATGCAGGACGACTGGCTCTGCTCAAGCGTGGTGTGTCTGAAACGGGTCCTTATCAATCCCCAATGGAAGACGGGATGCAACACTTTCACGAGTGGTATCGCGCGGCGATGGGTGAGGGACTCAATGACCATCCCGCCAATACGCCCTCCGGGAACTCTTTCAATCCCTGATTGTCACAGCTAAACTTGTATCCGTTGTGGTCTCCCCTTAACGTTCAATAGCCCATTTAAAAACATGAAAAGAATTATCCTATTTTTGATCACCAACCTTGCCGTGATGCTGGTACTCAGCGTGACGCTCAGTATTTTGGGCGTCGATCGCTTTATTACTGCGCAAGGCCTCAATGTTCAGATGTTGCTGATTTTTTCTTTGATTGTCGGATTCACTGGGTCCATCTTCTCTTTGCTGATTAGCAAACCCATGGCAAAGTGGAGTACGGGCGCACAGGTCATTGATCCGCAAGCGCCAGGGGGTCCACGCGAGGCCTGGCTATTAGATACGGTTCATCAGCTGGCTGATCGGGCTGGTATTGGCCGCCCTGAGGTCGCCATTTACGAAGGTGAGCCCAATGCTTTTGCAACAGGTGCTTTCCGAAATGAATCGTTAGTGGCTGTTTCCACAGGTTTGCTGGACAGTATGACAGAGGAAGAAATCTCGGCCGTTCTGGCGCACGAAGTCGCCCACATCGCCAACGGCGACATGATTACCCTTACGCTGATCCAAGGCGTGGTAAATACCTTTGTGGTATTTTTTGCTCGTATTGTTGGCTATTTTGTTGATCGTGTGATTCTTAAAAACGACAAAGGTCTTGGTATCGGCTATTACGTGGCAGTGATTGTGTGTGAAATCGCCTTTGGCATCATTGCAAGTGTGATTGTGGCCTGGTTTTCACGCCAACGCGAATATCGTGCAGACGCGGGCTCAGCACAACTACTGAGCTCACGCGAGCCAATGATCCGAGCGCTCGCTAGACTAGGTGGATTGGAGCCGGGTGATCTGCCCAAAAGCTTTGAAGCATCGGGCATCGCAGGTCGCGGCGGCCTTAGCGCCATCTTTGCAACACACCCCCCTATTCCTGCACGTATCCAGGCTTTACAAAACATGCCCGTGCGTTAATGCGCTTGCTCCCAATTGGGGCCGACACCCACCTCGGCCACCAAGGGGACTTTCAAACTTGCGACCTCGCACATCAAGCGGGGGAGATTTTGCTTGATTTGATCGAGTTCGTCGTCAGGCACATCCAATACCAATTCGTCGTGGACCTGCATGACGATCTTGCTGTGTAAGTGCTGATCTCGCAGCCAGTTTTGCACCGCCACCATCGCGAGCTTAATCAGGTCAGCTGCGGTACCTTGCATGGGGGCATTGATCGCGGCACGCTCTGCGCCCGCCCGACGCGCACCCGCTGCATTAATGTCTAACAACCATAACCGTCGGCCAAACACTGTTTCAACAAAGCCTTGTGCATGCGCAAGTGTTTTGGTTTCCGCCATGTACTGCGCCACACCGGGATACCGTGTGAAGTAACGGTCAATGTAGGACTGGGCAGCATCTCGTGTAATCCCCAAGTTCGCTGCTAAGCCAAACGCACCCATGCCGTAGATCAAACCAAAATTAATCGCCTTGGCGGCGCGGCGTTGCTCTCCGGTGACATCGGCTAATGCAACACCAAACACTTCTGATGCGGTTGCACGGTGAATATCTTCTCCCGCGGCAAAAGCCTTTTGTAAATTGGCGTCATTCGATACATGCGCCATGACGCGCAATTCGATTTGGGAGTAATCCGCAGAGACAATTTTCCCTTGGGTGGCAACAAATGCTTCGCGCACTCTGCGCCCCGCTTCCGAGCGAACGGGGATGTTTTGCAAATTGGGCTCGGAAGACGCAAGACGACCGGTAATGACAGAGGCTTGAGAGTAATGTGTATGCACCCTGCCCGTCGCGGGATTCACCATTTTTGGAAGCTTGTCTGTGTATGTGGACTTGAGCTTGGCGAGACCGCGGTATTCCAGCAAAATCTTTGGCAAAGGATAGTCCTCTGCGAGCTTGGTCAGGACCTCTTCGTCTGTAGAAGGTGCTCCGCCTGCGGTTTTACGCACGACAGGTAGCTGCATTTTGCCAAAGAGTATTTCTCCTAATTGCTTAGGTGAATTGAGATTGAAAGGTTGCCCGGCCAATTCGTACGCTTGTTTCTCGAGCGCGAGGAGTTCCTGTCCGAGAACATGACTTTGTTGACCCAACTCGACAGAATCAATCCCCACGCCGGTACGCTCAATTTCAAACAATACCCTCGACGCCTGCATTTCAAGTGCGTAAATGTACTCAAGCTTTGGTGCTTGGCGTATCTGTGGACGAAGTACGGCGTGGAGTCGCATCATAAAATCAGCATCCTCGCAGGCGTATTGCGTCGCACGCTCAAGATCAACCTGATCAAACCCGATTTGATGCGCGCCACGGCCACAAATCTCCTCGTAAGATACGCCCTTGATACCCAAGTACCGCTGGCATAACTCTTCGAGACCCACGCCACGGTGCGACTCTAAGACATAGGCCTGTAACATCGTATCGTTGGCGACACCACGCAAGTCAACACCCTCATTGGCAAACACATGTGTGTCGTACTTGGCGTGATGTAACAACTTTGTAGCGTGCGCATCCTCAAGCCACGACCGCATCCGCGCTAGGACTTCTTGTTTAGGAAGCTGCCCTTGGGCGTCTGTGCTTCGGTGACCAACAGGGATGTAACAGGCACTTCCCGCCTCGACGGACAAAGAAATCCCGACTAAGCGCGCCTGCATGGGCTCTAAAGAAGTGGTCTCTGTATCAAGCGCTACACAGTCCGCGACAGCAAGCTTGGCCAACCACGCATCAAACTGAGCCCAGTCCGTCACCATCTCGTATTGTTGATGTGCAGGTGCGGTGGGCTTGACGGCCTCGACAGGCACTCGCGCATCACCGGTAGGCACACGCGCCTGCTCGCCTGTGAGTTCGCGTAACCAAGAACGAAAACCATAACGTTCGTAGATTTTGAGTAATGCGTCTCGATCCGGACTCTTAGGACACAGGGTTTCAATATTGGGAACCTCGCGCGTGAGGTCACAATCAATTTTGACCGTCAACAGTTCGCGCGTGAGTGGAAACTGTGCGATCGCAGCGCGCAAATTTTCCCCTGCAACACCCTTGACCTCACCTGCTCGCTCGATCAAGGCATCTACAGAACCAAACTCTTCAATCCATTTAGCTGCCGTTTTAGGACCGACTTTTTGAACACCTGGGACGTTATCAACCGTATCGCCTACCAGCATGAGATAGTCAACGATGCGCTCTGGGCCGACACCAAATTTGCGCATCACACCACTTGGGTCAAGTTTTTCATTGGACATGGTGTTCACTAGCGTGACATGCGGTGTGACAAGCTGAGCCAAGTCTTTGTCACCTGTTGAAATCACCGTTTGAACGTCGTGATCCGTTGCCCAATGTGCGAGTGTACCGATCACATCGTCGGCCTCTACCCCTTGAACACCGATGACCGCCCAACCCATGGCACGAATCGCCTCGTGGATCGGCTCAATTTGCGCAGCCAAGTCCTCAGGCATAGGAGGACGATGTGACTTATATTCTGGATAGAGGTCTTCGCGAAAGGTCTTACCACGCACATCGAATACACATGCGGCATAATGTGCTTGGTAATCGTGTAACATTTTGCGCATCATATTGACAACGCCGTAAATGGCGCCCGTCGGCTCGCCCTGCGCATTGCGCAGATCAGGCATTGCGTGAAAGGCACGATACAAATAACTCGATCCATCGACTAGCAACAAGGTTTTTTTCATGGGCCACAAAGAAGAAGTAGTTTTGCCGGCAGTCCAGCAAACAACCCAAATTATGTCAGAGATGCTGCATGCAGCCGAGACTCTGACCAATATTGGGCCTGCCATCAGTATATTTGGCAGCGCGCGGATCA
>CAMAYM010000025.1 GCA_945862495.1 Bordetella parapertussis
CTGAGAGATCCTTTTTCTGTGCAACTTGGGACATCAGTAAATGATGCCTCACTAAAAATACGACAAGCGCAGTTTCGTCTTTCGCAAGATCATGTGTCCGTGCAAACTTTCTGACTTCTTCGGCGCCAAGGGTAGAGTGGTCACCGCCACGGCCTTTAGCAATATCATGAAATAGAGCCGCAACATAAATCAACCAGTGACGATCAAATCCTGCTATCAGTCGTGTCGCGAGCGGGTACTCTTGGGCATGTTCGAGCATCGTAAAGCGACGAACATTACGCACGACTGCCAACGTATGTTGATCAACGGTATACACGTGAAATAAATCATGCTGCATTTGACCCACTACCCGGCGAAATGCAGGAATGTAGCGAGGCAAGATATTTAGCATTGTCATTCGCCTGAGCGCATGAACGATCCCTTGACTTTGTTTGAGGATCTCTATAAAAAAATGTCTATTATTAGGCTCCGCTCTAAATGAAGCATCAATCAAGAGTCTGGCATGCCAAATCGCACGTAAGGCACGTGCCGAAAGCTCAGTCAATTCGGGATTCTGCTGCATGACTAAAAAAACGCGTAACAGTTCCGAGGGATGTTTTTGAAAGAGCTCTTCATCGATAATGTCTAAGCGATGATGATGCGCAACGTAGTGCGAATCGAGCTTTCGTGCATCCGTTTGGGATAAAGGAAACAGATGCTCGCCGATGGCCTGCACCAACAATGTATTGAGTTGTGTCACCAACCGTGCAGCCCAATAATATCGCTGCATCAAAATTTCACTTGCACGGCGTGTCTCCGTCGCGGTGATTTGGTATGCCTGGGCGAGTCCATGCTGCAAATCGAATAGCAAACGATCCTCTCGACGATTAACAAGCAAGTGCAATTCAATACGCAGTCTTTTGAATGCTTGTTCGGCGCGATTGAGATCACGGGCCTCGGCATGTGTCAGCAGCCCTGATTGCGCGATTTGATCCCAACTTTGGCCAAAGCCCGCTGCTTTGGCCATCCATAAAATGACTTGTAGGTCACGCAAACCGCCTGGTGACTCTTTGCAATTTGGCTCAAGTGAGTAGGGGGTATCCTGGTAGCGTGAGTGGCGCTGCTGCATTTCGCTGCGCTTTGCTTGATAAAAAATTTTAGGGTCCAGTTGATCTTTCATGCGTTGCATGAATACTTGCGTCAGTGATCGACTGCCCGCAAGCCAGCGCAGTTCTAACAATGAGGTTTCAACGGTTATGTCGGCGCGTGCCTCAGTTAGGCATTGCTCAACGGTGCGCACACTACACCCAGGTTCAAGTCCAACGTCCCACATCGCAGCGATAAGACCGCTCAGGGTTGCTTCGGCGCTCGGACTCGGTTCTGCAGGTAACAACACCAACAAATCTACGTCTGAAAAGGGGTAGAGTTCTCCGCGACCGAACCCTCCAACAGCTGCTAACGCAGCACCTTTTGGCAAAGGATATAGAGATAAAAGCTGACGTAACGCTTGATCGGCAATTCGCCTAAGCGTGTTTAAGAGCGAGTCTGCGCGCGGATTAATCCGATACTTTTCAAAGGCAGCTTGGCGAGCACTGTTGATCTTAGACCGAATCGCACCCAGGCTCTCACTTAATGTTTCATTAAGTTCGCTTTGTTGAGTCATTCGGATACCCTAGCTATAAAAAATTGAAATCGTTTTACTTAAACATCATTGCTTAAAAATTAAAGTTGGATAAATGCGGGGGGGGCAGGCATTCCAGGCGACTGTGTCAATACCTCAAAACCAGAGTCAGTCACCATAATCGTATGCTCCCATTGAGCAGAGAGGCTATGGTCACGCGTAACAACGGTCCAGCCATCGGCCAACTGACGGATCTCACGCTTACCTGCATTAATCATGGGTTCAATCGTAAAAATTAGACCCGGTTCAAGTTTTTGGCCGGTTCCCGCTTTTCCATAATGCAAAATTTGAGGATCTTGGTGAAATTTTTGACCAATGCCGTGACCACAAAATTCGCGTACAACCGAAAACCCCTGTTGTTCTGCGTATTTTTGTATGGAATGTCCAATATCACCCAAGGTATTTCCGGGTTTGACTTGTGCAATACCTAACCACATGCACTCATACGTGACCTCAGTCAGGCGTTTAGCTAGGATAGAAGTCTCTCCCACTGCATACATGCGGCTCGTGTCACCAAACCAGCCATCCTTGATAATGGTGACATCGATATTTAAGACATCACCGTTTTTCAAGACCTTATCACCAGGGATACCGTGGCAAACTTGATGATTGACTGAAGTGCAAATTGCGCCAGGAAAGGGTGGGTATCCAGGAGGGGCATAGCCAACCGTTGCCGATTTGACCATTAGCTCTTCCGTCAAAAACTTTAAACATAACCGGTCGAGTTCCCCTGTTGTCACACCAGGTTTAACAAAAGGGGTGATGAAATCAAGGACTTTCGCAGCCTCGCGACATGCTGCGCGCATTTTGGCTTGATCTTCGGGGTTTGTGACTAGACTCATGGTGACTTGAGTAAACGTAGTGAAAGATAGTAGAATTATAGGCTTACCAAGTTTTGGAACGGGTGAACTACCTGTAACAAAAGGCTAATTTGAATAATCAGCCTTTTTTGGTAAATGTTGATAGTAATTGGTGCATTGCAAACAGGGTGTTTGCAAATACCAAAATCGCGTGTCATGTCGCCAGGGTGCTTGCTTAGAGCAGGTGCATGCATGACACTAGACCTAACCCTCGGAGCTTTATCATTATGTCTTTAATGCGTGAAATGTTAGAAGCGGGCGTCCACTTTGGCCACCAAACCCGTTACTGGAATCCCAAGATGGCACCTTACATCTTTGGTCATCGCAACAAAATTCACATCATCAACCTCGAAAAGACTGTTGCAAACTACCAAGATGCAACCAAGTTTTTGCGTCAGGTTGCTGCAAAAGGCGGAACGGTTCTTTTCGTTGGCACAAAACGTGCTGCACGTGAACTGGTCGCGGCAGAAGCCGCCCGTGCCGGAATGCCTTTCGTTGACAGCCGTTGGCTCGGCGGCATGCTGACCAACTTCAAAACGGTCAAAAGCTCGATCAAACGCTTGAAAGACATGGAAGTCATGATTGCCGAAGGCACAACTGAGCGGATGAGCAAGAAAGAAGGTTTGATGTTCCAACGCGAACTCGACAAGCTTAACAAGTCGATTGGCGGCATTAAGGACATGAACGGCTTACCTGACGCTATTTTCATGATCGACGTTGGTTATCACAAGATTGCAGTTGCCGAAGCAAATGCGCTGGGAATCCCAGTCGTTGCTGTGGTGGATACCAATCACTCACCCGACGGAATTGATTTCATTATTCCTGGTAATGATGACTCTGCCAAAGCCATTGCACTTTATGCTTCTGGCGTCGCAGATGCTGTGATCGCTGGACGTGGTGACAACATCAACGGTTTGGTCGAAGAACTGACTCAGGGTGAAGAGTTTGTTGAAGTTGAGCAGGCAAAGGCCTAATCACTGATCGCGCTCGCGTATTTCGAGCGCTTGACACTTACACCCTGGCCCCTTGGTCAGGGTGCATTTATTAACACTGGAGCAAACATGGCTGACATTACCGCCGCAATGGTCAAAGAGTTGCGCGAAAAAACTGACGCACCCATGATGGAGTGCAAAAAAGCCCTGACTGAGGCTGCCGGCGACATGGCGCGTGCCGAAGAAATACTTCGTGTCAAGCTAGGCAGTAAAGCCAGCAAGGCCGCCAGCCGTGTCACGGCAGAGGGACTGATTGGTCTCTATATTTCCCCGGATGCTAAAAAAGGCGCAGTGATTGAAATCAACTGCGAAACTGACTTTGTTGCAAAAAATGACGACTTTGTTGCATTTGTTGCAAACCTCGCTAAATTAGTTGCGATGGAAGGTGTGTCAGATGTCGCAGCACTCTCCGCTTCACCAATGGCTGAAGGAACAGTGGACAGCGTTCGCACTGCCTTAATCGGCAAGATTGGCGAAAACATTTCTATTCGCCGCTTCCAGCGTTACGACACGCCTAACAAGCTAGCGAGCTATGTACACAGCGGCAAAATCGGTGTGATGGTTGAGTTTTCAGGCGCTGACGAGGTTGGTAAGGACTTGGCCATGCATATCGCTGCGACTAAGCCACGTGCTGTTGACGAAACCGGTGTTTCCGATGCTGACAAAGAAACAGAGCGTTCAGTCGCACGTCAAAAGGCTGCCGAATCTGGCAAACCAGCCGAGATCGTTGAGAAAATGGTTGAAGGTGCTGTTCAAAAGTACCTCAAAGAAGTTGCATTGCTGTCACAGCCTTTCGTTAAAAACGATAAGCAGACCGTGGCACAGATGCTAAAAGAGAAATCATCTTCGATTGCAGGTTTTTCCCTGTTTGTCGTTGGTGAGGGCATTGAAAAGAAAACCAGTGACTTTGCTGCCGAAGTAGCCGCAGCGGCTGCCGGTAACGCATAATTTTGTATCAAAAGCCGGGCGGCGCTGCATTGGCCGCCCGGCTATCGCATACAATTTTGTTTGTGTTTAATACTCCGGATTGATCCCCATATGACCAGCAGAATGCACAAACGAGTCCTCCTCAAACTGTCTGGCGAAGCATTGATGGGTGATGATGCATTTGGCATCAATCGTGCCACGATCATGCGAATGACTGACGAGGTTGCCGAAGTTGCCGCAATGGGCGTACAACTCGCCATTGTCATTGGTGGTGGCAATATCTTTCGCGGTGTCGCACCGGGTGCACAAGGCATGGATCGTGCGACGGCCGACTACATGGGTATGATGGCAACCGTGATGAATGCGCTCGCACTTCAAGATGCGCTCAAGCATCGAGGTGTTGATGCCCGCGTTCAGTCAGCCCTCAATATCGAGCAGGTTGTCGAGCCCTATATTCGCCCAAAAGCTTTACGCTACCTCGAAGAAGGGAAAGTTGTTATTTTTGCAGCTGGAACGGGTAATCCATTTTTTACAACGGATACTGCCGCTGCACTCCGCGGTGCGGAAATTGGTGCAGAAGTCGTGCTAAAGGCCACTAAAGTCGATGGCATTTACAGTGCCGATCCAAATAAGGATCCTGCCGCAACGCGTTACACACGCATTAGCTTTGACGAGGTGATCGTTAAACGTCTCGAAATTATGGACGCGACAGCTTTCGCATTATGTCGCGACCAAAAACTACCTATTAAAGTGTTTTCTATCAACAAACCAGGCGCGTTAAGACGTGCTGTTAGTGGCGAGGATGAGGGCACCCTCGTTCACGTCTAAAGGAAACAACATGAGTATCGCGGACATCCAACAATCTACAGAAAGTCGTATGGGGAAATCCCTTGAGACTCTCAAGGCAAATATTGCCAAAATTCGTACGGGTCGTGCACATACCGGGATTCTTGATCACGTTCAGGTTGAGTATTACGGCTCTCCTGTTCCAATCAGCCAGGTGGCAAACGTGACGCTCATGGATGCCCGGACACTCAGCGTGTCTGTATGGGAAAAAAATCTTGGGGCGGCTGTAGAAAAGGCAATCCGTGATTCAGACCTAGGGCTCAATCCCGTTGGGATGGGCGACAGCATTCGAGTACCCATGCCAGCCCTTACAGAAGAACGTCGTCGCGACCTCAATAAAGTTGTTAAATCAGAAGGCGAAGACGCAAAAATTGCCATTCGTAATTTGCGTCGAGATGCCAACGAAGCGTTCAAGAAACTTGTTAAAGAAAAAGAAATTTCTGAGGATGATGAGCGCCGTGCACAAGATATCGTTCAAAAATTGACAGATCGCTGCGTCATTGAAATTGACAAGATGATTGTTCAAAAAGAAGCTGAGATCATGACGGTTTGATCCGTCATTTATATGGCAATCAGCTCAACCATTGACATCCCGGTTATATCCGAGGTCCCTAATCATGTTGCCATCATCATGGATGGTAACGGACGTTGGGCGGCCAAACGTTTTTTACCCCGAACAGCTGGCCATGCTCGGGGTGTTCAATCTGTTCGCGCTGCGGTAGAAACGTGCGGCAAGATGGGGGTGCGCTATCTCACTTTATTTGCTTTTAGTTCTGAAAATTGGCGTCGTCCTGCAGATGAAGTCTCCTTGCTGATGCGCTTGTTTGTTCAGGCTCTGGAAAGAGAGGTTTCTCGATTGCTTGACCAAGGTGTTCGTTTGCGTGTCGTAGGCGATCTGTCCGCTTTCGAACCTAAACTTCAAGAATTGATTATCCAAGCTCAGGCAAAAACTGCCCATAACGATCAGCTCCATCTCACCATTGCTGCCAATTACGGCGGCCGTTGGGACATTTTGCAGGCTATGAAAAAGATGATGCTTGCTCACCCCGAATATGGCTCCGATCCTGGGCGCATTGATGAAAATGCTCTTTCAGAACATCTGTCAATGTCATGGGCACCAGAACCCGACTTATTTATCCGCACAGGTGGAGAGCAGCGTGTTTCAAATTTTCTGATTTGGCAACTTGCCTACACTGAATTGTTTTTTTCTGATTGTTACTGGCCAGATTTTAATTCTGAAGAATTAAAAAATGCCTTTGAGTGGTACCGACATCGAGAAAGACGGTTTGGGCGAACAAGCGCACAACTTCAACCTCATACGACGAGCTAACGAAATGCTCAAACAGCGTATCCTAACAGCCATCGTGTTGCTTACGGCCTTGGCTGGCGTGCTTTCATTTGATTCAGCTTGGCCATTTTTGACGTTTCTGGCGATCACCTGCGGCGTCGCTGGCTGGGAATGGACCCGACTGACGTTAAGTCGTACCTCAGCCTATCCAATTTGGCTGGGCGTCGGTCTCTTCGTTTTCACCATGGCTCAAACATTCGCTTGGCTTAGCCTCGGCTTGACCAGCACCCTAGCTATTCAGGTCTGTGCGGGACTCTGTGTCGTATTTTGGTTCCTTGCTGTGGGCACCGCCATTTATCGCGCACAAGTTCAAGTACCTACTGCACCCACCGCTTGGAGCGGCTTTGCGCTACTCACATTATTTGCCACGTGGGGTGTTCTTGCGATTCTTTATCTTTCTCATGGGGTGACCTATGTGTTGTCGTTACTGATTGTTGTCTGGATCGCTGATATCGCGGCTTACTTTGTAGGACGTGCCATGGGTCGCCACAAACTTGCACCGTCCATTAGCCCTGGTAAAACCCGTGAGGGTGCGTTGGCAGGAATTGTTGGTGTGGTGATTTGGATACTCGCATCCGCCCATTGGCAAGGCAGCTTTGCAGCAGATCTCATGCAGAGATGGGGGCTGATCAGTACCATCCTATTAGCCGTTTTACTCGCAGTCTTTTCTATCTGTGGAGATTTGTTCGAATCCATGCTTAAACGAAGGGCTGGCGTTAAAGATTCAAGTCAATTGCTGCCAGGACATGGCGGAGTCTACGATCGAATTGATGCGGTGGTCGCGGTCGTGCCCTTAGCCTATGTACTCACTGAAGGTTTGCGATTTTGAACTCCTTGCGCGTCACGATTTTAGGATCGACTGGATCGATCGGAATCAACACCATTGATGTGATTGCACGTCACCCTGAACGCTTTTCTGTCTACGCATTATCGGCACACTCACGGATCGCCCAATTGGCTGTGCAAGCGCAAGTAACAAGCGCGAAAGTCGTTGTTGTACCCACAGACCAGGCCGCTCAAGTATTTAAAGCTTGTTGGCACTCAAGTAGTGTCATGCCCGAAATCCGAGTTGGCGCCCGTGCGCTTTCGCAAACAGCGGCAGATAGCCAGACAGATATCGTGATGGCGGCTATTGTCGGAGCAGCGGGTTTGCCTGCTGCGCTTGCGGCTGCAAAGGCGGGCAAGCGCGTACTACTTGCAAACAAGGAAGCACTCGTTGCAGCAGGTTCATTATTTATGGCGGCGGTTAGAGAGAACGGTGCAGAGCTTTTACCCATTGATAGTGAGCACAACGCTATTTTTCAATGCTTGCCTCACGATGGGCGGGCGTATGCACCGACAGCGCCATCAACCGGTGTACGGCGTTTAATTTTGACCGCCTCTGGTGGGCCTTTTCGTTCCAAACGTTGGGAAGAACTTCATCACGTGACGCCTGAGCAGGCATGCGCGCATCCTAATTGGAATATGGGTAAAAAAATCTCTGTCGACTCGGCTACGATGTTGAATAAAGGGCTAGAAGTCATTGAAGCGCATTGGTTGTTTGCGATGCCGCCCGAACGGATTAACGTCTTGATTCACCCTCAAAGTGTTGTGCACTCCATGGTTGAATATGAGGATGGCTCTGTGCTTGCTCAGCTCGGACAACCCGACATGCGTACGCCGATTGCGTATGGTCTGGGCTTTCCAGAGCGCATAGATGCAGGAGTCGGCTTGCTAGATCTAACGCTAGCGGGCAGGCTGGATTTTGAGCAACCTGATTTCAAACAGTTTCCTTGTCTTAAATTATCCTTTGATGCTTTGTCAGACGGGCAGGGCGCATGTATTGCACTCAACGCTGCCAATGAAATGGCTGTTGAAGCCTTTTTGAATGGCAGGTTGGCGTACACCGCCATCTCATCGGTGCTTGAGTCGACGTTAACGTGGCATGCCGGTTCTCCGAATCGCACTTTTCAGTCGCTAGATGACGTCATGGCACTAGACGCCGAGGTGCGCCACCAAGCGATGACATATTTAAAATCGTAGTCATTCGTCTTTGATTTCGAATGGTTTAGCAATTAACGTATTTTACTGGCTGTGAATATGCTCACAACGCTCATTTCTTTTTTTGTAACGCTTGGCGTTCTTATTACTTTTCACGAACTTGGTCATTACTGGGTAGCGCGTTGGTGTGGTGTGCGTGTCCTGCGTTTTTCTGTCGGCTTTGGACGCGTCCTGATTAAACGCGTAGACAAAAATGGTACTGAGTGGGCGATCTCAATGATTCCGCTAGGTGGCTATGTCAAGATGCTAGATCAAGATGATCTGGCGCCTTCTTCCAAGATTACGACGTCTACGCAAGCTGCTGACACACACTCAACGTCAACAGCCGCTCCTGACCCGAGGGGGAGTAGTTTTCAATCACAACCTGTTGCAAAGCGTTTTGCGATTGTTGCCGCAGGTCCAATGTTCAACTTGATTCTTGCGGTGTTCCTGTATGCCTTCATCAATTTTGTTGGCACCAAAGAACCTGAAGCGATTTTGGCCCCACCCACCGTCAATTCACCTGCTGCGCTGGCCGGCCTGAAGGGCGGCGATAAAGTCGTTGCCATCGATCAAACCGCTATTGCCTCATGGCCTCAACTACGTTGGAACTTACTTCAAAAACTCGCAGACGGAGGCGAAGCCGAGATCACAATCGAGCAAGGGGGGGCACGACTGCATCGCACCCTTCGCCTGCCAAGCTTGGCAGATCCCTCTCAAGCGGATCCAATGCGAGACCTCGGATTAGGTCTCGGCGGTGGTCCTCCAATCGTTCGATCCCTTGTTGAGGGCAGTGTTGCACAGCGTGCGGGACTGAACCCCCAGGACCTGATTCTTCGTATTGGCGATATAAATAGTCCAGATATTGGAATGCTCATACAGGCGATTCAAAAAAGTGCAGGTGAGCCGATTGCGCTAGAAGTTGAGCGAAATGGAGAGAAACTTAAGTATTTGATTACGCCTAGCGCTCACACATTGGAAAATGGTCAAACGGTTGGACGTGCTGGCATCCAGCTGGGTGTGGACGTACCGATGGTTGACGTCAGCTATGGTCCAATCGATAGCCTCATCCAAGGCACTGTCAAAACCTTCGATACGGCATGGTTTTCGCTTCGAATGATGGGCAGGATGTTGACGGGAGATGTCTCCTTAAAAAATATCAGTGGGCCAGTGACGATTGCGGACTACGCAGGGCAATCTGTCAAAATTGGTTGGGCTGCTTATATTGCCTTTTTAGCGCTGGTGAGTGTGAGTCTTGGAATCTTGAATCTGCTGCCGATTCCCATGTTGGATGGGGGGCATCTCATGTACTATCTCATAGAGATGGTACGTGGCAAGCCGGTCTCTGACCGCGTGATGGAATGGGGTCAGCGCGCTGGTGTCAGTTTGCTCGCTGGGCTCATGGTTTTGGCATTATTTAATGATTTAATTCGTATTTTTAACTAGTTTGATTCTGTCTTAAAATACATCACACGGTTTTTGTGATTGTTTTACTTATTTCATTTAATACTAAGGATTACCCGGGATGCTCGCTCAATTGCCCTTTATGTTTGACAAAAGCCTGCGTGTACTAACGCTCGCGTTGTGTCAGGTGCTGTTGATTGCATCACTGATATTGCCTTCTAGTGCGCATGCATTTGAGCCTTTTGTGGTGAGCGATATCAGAGTTGAGGGTATGCAACGTAGTGAGCCTGGATCGATTTTCTCGCAACTCCCCTTTAAAGTTGGACAAAAATTCACTGAAGAACTTGCTACAGAGTCTGTCAGAAAACTCTATGCCACTGGGTTGTATGCCGACGTGCGAATCCAAACGGCAAATCGCGTGGTGGTGGTTGCCGTTCAAGAGCGTCCAACGATCGCAGCGATTACCTTTACAGGCATGAAGGAGTTTGAGCCTGAGGCCATAAGTGGCAACCTCAAGCAAGTAGGTTTTGCTCAAGGTCGTGTGTTTGATCAGTCGATGCTTGAGCAAGCACAATTCGAACTTCGTCAGGCCTACCTCAATAAGGGCAAATACTCTGTTGAAATTTCCCCGACGGTCACACCTTTACCTCGCAATCGTGTCGGCATCAATTTTGATGTCTTTGAGGGTGGGGTATCCCGCATTAAAGAAATCAATTTCGTTGGTAACTCAGCTTTTTCTCAAAGTCGCTTGCGCGATCTCATGTCTTTGACGACGCCCGGCTGGCTCACTTGGTACACAGACACCGATAAATACTCCCGCGAAAAGTTAGAGCGTGACGTCGAAGCAATTAAATCTTTTTATCTTGATCGAGGATATCTCGAGTTTAGGATCGAGCCACCACAAGTATCCATTTCAGGTGATCGACAAGAAATTTTTATAACACTTACCTTAACTGAAGGTAAGCCCTATACAGTTTCAGAGGTCAAGCTAGCGGGTGAGTTACTGGGCCTTGAGAGCGAGATCCAGCAGCTGGTTCAGCTCAAACCAGGTGACGTTTTTTCAGGTGCTAAAACCAATGCGACAGCCAAAGGAATATCTGACTACCTCGGCGGGTTGGGCTATGCGTTTGCTAACGTCAATCCTAATCCTATCTTGGATCGTGAGAAACAAACAGCTGAGGTCACATTCTACGTAGACCCCAACCGACGTGTGTATGTCCGTCGTGTTCAAATTGTTGGTAACCACAGATCGAAAGACGAAGTCATTCGTCGTGAGGTGCGTCAACCCGAAGCCGCTTGGTATGACTCTGGCAAGA
This sequence comes from Bordetella parapertussis, assembly GCA_945862495.1. Classification (GTDB taxonomy): domain Bacteria; phylum Pseudomonadota; class Gammaproteobacteria; order Burkholderiales; family Burkholderiaceae_B; genus Zwartia; species Zwartia parapertussis_G. Next base: position 11,373 of record CAMAYM010000025.1, read on the forward strand.
TTAAACTATCTCGTGATCGTCTCGACCGTGTAGGATATTTTAAAGACATTAAAGTTGGAACTGAACCAGTCCCTGGCTCTCCCGATCAAGTTGACGTAAACCTGACGGTTGAAGAAAAACCCACAGGCTTGTTGAATCTTGGTGTGGGCTATGGCCAAGTCGATGGCATCATTTTGTCAGCAGGTATTAGCGAAGAAAACGTATTTGGTAGCGGGACCAACCTAACGCTCAACCTCAATACAAGCGCATCGAACAGAACTGCAGTGTTAGCCCATACCGATCCTTACTTTACCAACGATGGCATCAGTCGTACCACTTCCATATACTTTCGAACGGTCACACCTTACTCAAATAACCCAGGAAACTACAAGGTCACAACTGGGGGTCTTGGTCTGAACTTCGGCGTCCCGATTTCAGAATTTGACCGAATCTTTTTAGGTGTTAACCTTGAGCGTAACTCTATTGGCCTGTTCGACAACTCTCCACTTGCTTACCGAGAATACGTGAGGGATTACGGCGAAACAACGACTGCGGCGATCTTAAATACAGGATGGGCCAAGGATACCCGAGACAGTGCGCTCAGCCCGACTAAAGGTTCATTCACACGACTGAAGCTCGACGTCGGTACCGGTAGTCTTGATTACTACATGTTTGGTGCACAATATCAGACGTATGTCCCTATCGGCCGTGACTTTACACTCGCACTGAATGGTATGTTTGACTTTGGTAAGAGCTATAAAACTGATCTGCCTTATCCAATTATTAAAAATATCTATGCCGGCGGTATAGGGACGGTCAGAGGTTTTTCACAAAACTCTCTAGGCCCGACAGATCCTATTACAGGGACGTATTTGGGCGGCTCCAAGCGGGTCGTGGGTAACGTACAGTTTTACCTTCCATTCCCTGGCACTCAACAAGATAGATCCTTACGTTGGTTTGCCTTCGCGGACGGTGGTCAAGTCTACGGCACTGATGGATTTGGAAACGATACTTCTATTGATTTGGGCCAAATGCGATACTCGGCAGGTATCGGCTTATCATGGGTTTCTCCCCTTGGACCTCTCCAATTGTCTTTTGCCAGACCTCTGAACGCTAAACCTGGTGATAACACTCAAATCTTCCAGTTTCAAATTGGCACAGGGTTCTAATCCGTTTTCCCCTTGAATTTAGTGGCACAATATCAACCTGTACCTAATGTTTATCGTGAGAGTTTCATAATGGTTTTATCTTCAGTTACCCCTACCCAAAAGCGTATGCCATTTGAGGTTTTTGCTCGCCAATCACTGGTCTGGATCATTTCCCTGACCTGCATGATTTTGGCATTGTCGTTTAGTCAATCAGTTCGCGCTCAGGGATCTAAAATCGGTTTTGTAAATACTGAGCGTATTCTCAGAGACTCCGTGCCCGCTAAAGCAGCACAAACAAAAATTGAAGCTGAATTCAAAAAACGCGAAGAAGAAATCCAACGACTTGGAAATAGCTTACGCACAGCTGCACAAAATTTTGAAAAAGATGCCCCGGTACTTTCTGAGTCAGATCGTAATAAGCGCCAACGCGAACTGGCCAATATTGATGCTGACCTGCAACGAAAGCGTCGCGAACTCCAAGAGGACTTTAACCGTCGCCGCAACGAAGAGTTTGCGACCATCATCGAACGCGCAAACGCAGCGATTAAACGTATCGCCGAAAAGGATGATTACGATATGATTTTGCAGGACGCTGTCACAGTGAATCCTCGTGCCGATATTACCGACAAGGTGATTAAGGCGTTAGGTACAAAATAACCAGACGCATCCATGCCCGTACTGTTAGACCCGGCACGGGCACCCACTCTCTCTGATCTTTTGCGTGCAGTGCCTGGCGGCTTGGTGCAGAATGTTGTACCCGGCCCAGGGCTCAACGCAGACCCTCGCATTGCAGGATTGGGCTCTCTCGGCCAAGCCTCCGCGCTCGAAATTTCCTTTATTGTCCACCCCAAATATCTCGATCACTTAGCCCGAACTCGTGCGTGTACGGTCATTGTGCTACCTGAAATCGAAGAAAAACTTTCTCAAACAGTACCCCCACCGTTATTTGCAAGAGTGGTTTGCAAGCACCCCTATCTACTGTATGCGCGGATTGCTCAATGGTTTGAATGGGCTAGACGACCAGCCTATGAACCTAGCATCCATCCTTCTGCAATTGTGGATGCTTCAGCGCAGATTGACCCAAGTGCGCTGATTGGTCCTCATGCAGTGATCGGCGCGAGATGTTTGGTTGGGGCAATGACCCAAATTGGCGCGGGTTGCATTTTAGGTGACGATGTACAGATTGGTGCTTCTTCGATACTTTATCCACGCGTATCTATTTACTATGGAGTCAAAGTCGGTGATCGTGCCATCATCCATAGTGGGGTGGTATTGGGCGCGGACGGTTTTGGTTTTGCACCTGACCCAACCCTTTCTAAAGGTGCTTGGGGCAAAATTCCACAGCTAGGTGTCGTGTTGATTGGACATGACGTAGAGATTGGTGCCAATACAACAATTGATCGCGGTGCACTAGATAACACCATCGTGTCCGATGGCGTCAAAATAGATAACCAAGTGATGATCGGCCATAACTGCCAGATTGGTGCCCACACGGCGATTGCAGCCTGTGTCGGGATCGCCGGTTCAACGGTCATCGGAGCGCGTTGCACGATCGGCGGAATGACAGGGATCTCTGGTCACTTAGTCATTGGCGATGATGTGCATATCTCAGGTGGAACGGGTGTCATTACCAACATTAATACACCAGGTCGTTATACAGGCGTGTATCCATTTGCCGAACACAAAGAGTGGCAACGCAATGCTGCAGTGATCTCCCAACTCTCCACCTTGCGCAAACGCGTGAGAACCCTCGAACGTGAATAATATAGATGTGTGCCATTTAAATCTTGGCTATCATGACTTAGATTTTAAATTGAACGTAGCGCTTAGGATGAGTGATGCAACTTGATATCAAAAGTATTCTTGAACGGCTCCCGCACCGTTACCCAATGTTGCTAATTGATCGTGTCATTGACATGGTGCCTGGCAAGTCTATCAAAGCTCTTAAAAATGTCTCTATCAATGAGCCTTTTTTTACTGGCCACTTTCCACATCATCCAGTCATGCCGGGCGTATTGATTCTGGAAGCGATGGCGCAAGCTGCTGCTATTTTTTCATTTGCCGATGAAACAGGTCTTAAACCAAAAGATGAAGAAATTCTCTATTACTTTGTTGGCATAGACGGTGCGCGTTTTCGCAAGCCAGTTTTACCTGGCGATCAGCTGCATATCGAAGTAGTAGCCGAACGCCTTGGTCGTACGATTTGCAAGTATCAAGGCCATGCCTTTGTGGACGGACAAGAAGTCGCCGAGGCCAAACTTATGTGCGCCATCAGGCCAATGGAAAAATAAATGACTGCGCTGATCCATCCGACCGCTCTCATCGATCCCAAGGCTCAATTACATCCCTCTGTGTCTGTGGGCGCTTTTTCAATTGTTGGCCCCCATGTCACGATTGGGGCTGATTCGATTGTTGGCCCTCACTGTGTCATTGATGGGCACACTCAAATCGGCAAAGCGAATCATTTTTATCGCTTTTGTTCTGTTGGCGGTATGCCCCAGGATAAAAAATATGCTGGCGAACCTACCCGCCTAGAAATTGGTGATCGAAATATGGTGCGTGAATACGTCACCATTAATACCGGTACGGTACAAGATATTGGTGTCACACGTCTGGGCTCTGACAATTGGGTCATGGCCTATGTACACGTCGCGCATGATTGCCAAGTCGGTAGTCACACAATTTTGGCCAATGGTGTTCAGATGGGTGGACACGTTCACATTGGCGACTGGGCGATTGTGGGTGGGCTGGCGGCTGTTCATCAATTTGGCAAGATCGGCGCGCATAGTATGACGGGCGGACAAAGTGCATTACATATGGATATTCCTCCCTATGTGATGGGTTCTGGCAATCCTTGTGTGCCTGTTGGGATTAATGTCGAAGGACTCAAGCGGCGTGGTTTTAGTGCTGAGTCAATTGGTGCTTTACGCGATGCCTACAAATTGATTTATCGCCGCGGACTTTCCCTGACTGAGGCGTGTATTGAAATACGCGCTAGGCAGCAAATGGAGCCTGAGGTAGCGGCTGCATTGCAACCTTTACTAGACTTTGTTGAGTCTAGTGCTCGGGGCATTATTCGCCCATGACATGGCGGCTTGGGCTCATTGCCGGCGAGCCTTCGGGAGACTTGATCGCTGCAAAGGCTCTAGCTGGCCTCAAACTTGCTGACCCTCAAGTTAGACCTGAGGGCATTGGCGGACCGCATCTTGCCGCAGCAGGTTTGGATATCTGGCATCCTATGCATGCGCTCAGCGTATTCGGCTATGTCGATGCTATCAAACGATTTCCCTCTCTCCTTCGTATTTACGGCGATGTTAAAAACCGCTGGCTACGAAACCCACCTGCAGTTTTTTTAGGTGTTGATGCGCCAGATTTCAATCTACGCCTAGAACATCGCCTTCGCCGTGAAGGTGTGCCAACGGTTCACTTTGTGGGTCCCTCGATTTGGGCTTGGCGTTATGAGCGTATTCATTACATTCGGGAAGCGGTATCGCACATGTTGGTGCTATTTCCTTTCGAGCAAGCAATATACGAAAAGGAAGGTATCCCTGTCACGTATGTAGGACACCCTATGGCGGATTCGATCCCCATTGAACCCAATCAATATGCTGCAAGAGAGCGTTTAGATCTCAATCAGCACGTGCGTATTGTTGCGATATTGCCTGGAAGCAGGGCCTCTGAAATTAAGCTTCTTGCACCGCGCTTTTTACAAGCAGCGCAATTGTTACAGAAAAATGATCCAACACTTCAATTTGTCGTGCCGATGGTCAATGTTCAGCGTGCAAAAGAGTTTGAACAGTATCTAAAACAATTTCCCGTTAAAAATATTAAAACTGTCATGGCAGAACAGCAATCTATCGGCATTGCCGATCCGATCGCATGGTCTGTTTTAGAGGCGTGTGATATCGCACTTGTTGCAAGCGGAACTGCCACACTTGAAACGGCACTTTTTAAAAAGCCGATGGTGATTTCCTATGCGGTATCACCCCTTGTTAGAAAAGTGATGGCTTGGAAATCTGGACAACAACGTCCTTATCTACCATGGGTGGGTTTGCCTAATGTTTTACTCAATGACTTTGCTGTTCCAGAGCTTATTCAAGAGGATGCGACGCCTGAGAACCTTTCGCGCGAATTATCGAGTTTGTTACGTGATGATCATCGGTGCGATTTAATTCGTACCCGTTTTACCGAATTGCACCATACGCTTCGTTGCAATACACCTGCACGGGTCGCTCAAGCAATTGCGTCCGTGATTCAGCAACAGCGGTCACGCACTTGATGTCTAGAACACCAAAATCTTCCCCGCATTCATCCCAAGTGGATCTTTTTGACTTGAAGTTAGAAAGTGCTTTGCATGCTGCGGGGGTCGATGAGGCGGGCAGGGGGCCTCTCGCGGGTGATGTCTTTGCGGCCGCAGTCATCCTGGATGCGGACTACAGCATTGGGGGACTCGCAGATTCTAAAACGCTTTCTGAAAAAAAACGCATTTCCTTGGCAGAGCAAATTAAGACGCACGCTTTGTGCTGGTCCATTGCCGTTGCAACAGTCGAGGAAATTGATCAGCTCAACATCTTACAAGCCACGTTGCTTGCGATGAAGCGAGCCGTGGAGGGCCTGTCCATTCAGCCTGAGCTTGCATGGGTAGACGGTAATCAATCTCCGCGCTTATCTTGTCGTGTGCAAACAATCATCAAAGGTGATGCACGCGTTTCGGCCATCTCCGCGGCGTCTATCCTTGCTAAAACTGCGCGAGATGAAGATCTTCAGCGCTTACACTTGCTATATCCTCAATATGCTTTTGATCAACACAAAGGCTATGGCACAGCATTACATTTGGCACGACTCAAGCAGTATGGCCCGAGTCCAGTGCACCGCCGCAGTTTTGCGCCGGTGCGCGCTTGTCTGGAATCAAAATGAAACATATCGAGTCACGCTCTAATCCACTCTACAAACAACTATATAAATGGCAATCTAGCGCTGGCAGACGCGATGAACCGGTTCTGCTCGAAGGCGTCAACCTTTGCGAATCTTGGCTGAGTATGGGCAAACAGCCCAAGTACGCTATTTTTGATCTTGAGCGCGTCGGTCAGTCGCATCTTGCAGGGCTCATCGACAAGCTCAATCCAGAGGTGTGCTTGACGATGTCTGGCTCCTTGTTGGGGAACCTCTCAAGTGTGGATACGGATCAAGGGGTTTTGTTTGTTGCACAACCAACTATCCATCCGATCCCAGAAAAAATTTCTGAATCGATTGTGATGCTTGATCGACTGCAGGACCCCGGTAATGTCGGTGCCATTTTGCGAACCTGTGCTGCAGCGGGTATCAAGAGAGTTTTCGCTTCAATGGGTACCGCGGGTCTTTGGTCGCCCAAAGTCTTGCGTAGCGCACAAGGCGCACATTTTGTCTTGAAACTTCACGAACAGATTGACCTGATGTCGCTCTCAGAAGCGTTAGCGATCCCACTGATCGTGACCACATTAGAAAATGCTAACGATCTCTACAAAACAGCTTTACCCAAACAAGCCGCCTGGGTATTTGGGAATGAAGGGCAAGGCGTGACCGAAGCGTTGCTTGCACGTGCTGACATACGCGTCAAAATCATGCATGACAAAGCTGTGGAATCACTCAATGTCACCGTTGCCTCAGGTGTATGTTTATTTGAACAGCGAAGACAGCACAACGCTGACAAATAATGACCGAGGATTAATACGCGGAGTGACGATCCAGGCCGACCTCATGCAGCACCGTTGTTGAGATCTCTTCGATCGACTTAGTGGTCGTCGATAACATTGGAATCGACTCCCTTCGCATCAAGCGCTCCGCCTCCGCGACCTCATGGCGACATTGGGGTAACGACGCATAGACGCTGTCAGGACGCCTCTCGTGTCGCACCTCCGTCAAACGCTCAGGCTGAATTGTGAGGCCAAACAACTTAGAACGATGAGGAATCAGTGTTGCCGGTAAGGCGCCTCTGTCAAAGTCCTCTGGGATCAACGGAAAATTTGCGGCTTTGACACCGTACTGCATGGCTAAATACAGACTGGTCGGTGTCTTTCCACAGCGTGACACGCCCACCAAAATCACATCGGCCTGCGCTAAGCCGGATACAAACTGTCCATCATCATGGGCCAGGCTGAAATTGATCGCTTCTATTCGATTGCGGTATTGGGTTGAACTGGCCGCTTTATGTGACTTGCCAATCGAATGGCTCGACTTTATCCCAAGGTTGTGTTCGAGAGGCTCTACAAAAGCGCCAAACAAATCTAAAAACAAAGCATTCGCAAGCTTGACGCGGCCCAGCACATCAGGATTGACCAATGTTGTAAAAACTATGGGGGGTGTTCCTTGATCCGCAGCACAGCGGTTGATGCGCTGGACGACGGTATCCGCCTTTTCTACGGAGTCAATAAAGGGGACGCGCACTTGTCGAAATGTCACGGACTCGAACTGAGACAAGACAGAATGACTGAATGTCTCTGCAGTGATCCCTGTGCCATCAGAAATAATAAAAACCGTACGTTCGTTCGCGGGCATCGTCATGAAATTTGATCCGAAATCTGGTACTGAAGTAGTATAATGCAGTGCAGCAATAGGCTCTTGTTTTGGTCACCCACAGACAGTTCAGGCAAGTTTGGCTAGTACATGCGTTTCCCCATGCATTTTATGGACCATCCTCTAAAAAACAGAATGGATGAGTGATGCAGTCTTAACCAAACTCGCTTTCTCACATTGTTATAGGGTGACTCTCATGTCATATGTCGTGTCTTTTGAGCAGCTCCGCATGTCGGATGTTGACTCTGTCGGAGGAAAGAACGCCTCTTTAGGCGAAATGATTAGCCAGCTTGCAGATGCTGGTGTGCGTGTCCCGGGTGGCTTTGCCACAACAGCCCAAGCCTTTCGAGACTTTTTGTCTGGAACGGGTTTAGACACGCGTATTGCTAATCGTCTTTCAACACTCAATCCTGAGGATGTTCGTGAACTCGCTATTGCAGGTGCTGAAATCCGTCAATGGATTGTTGAAGCACCGCTGCCAGAGCAGTTGCACCACGATATCAAGTCCGCCTTTGCTGCTTTAGACGCCGATGGAAAAGGCTCCTTTGCTGTGCGCTCGTCCGCCACCGCCGAAGATCTCCCTGATGCCTCATTTGCAGGCCAACAAGAAACATACCTTAACGTCGTCGGCTTCGATGACGTCATAGACAAAATTCGTCACGTTTTTGCCTCCCTTTATAACGATCGCGCAATTTCTTATCGCGTACATAAAGGCTTTGCACATGCAGATGTCGCCTTGTCTGCAGGCATTCAGCGCATGGTGCGCTCTGACAAGGGCAGTGCGGGCGTGATGTTTACCTTGGATACTGAATCAGGCTTTGAGGATGTTGTGTTTATTACGTCGTCTTACGGTTTAGGTGAGACGGTTGTTCAGGGTGCGGTCAACCCTGATGAGTTTTATGTTTTTAAACCAACACTTGCTTCCGGTCACTATCCAATCGTCAATCGTCGCATTGGCTCAAAACTATTCAAAATGGAATTTGATGCTGAGCGCACTGAGGGCCGCGCCGTTCGTACGGTAGATGTGCCTGTATCTGAACGTAACCGCTTCTCTTTGACGGATAACGAGGTGATTGAACTCGCGCGTTACGCCGTCATTATTGAAACGCATTATCAACGTCCAATGGATATCGAGTGGGGACGCGACGGGGTAGATGGAAAGATCTATATCCTTCAGGCGAGACCTGAGACCGTTAAATCGCAACAAAGTACGAATGACGTCCAGCAACGCTATCGTCTTAAAGCCACGGGCGAGGTGATTGTGACAGGTCGCGCTATTGGCCAGAAAATTGGCTCTGGTCCAGTACGTATTGTGAGCGACCTCTCCGAAATGGATAAGGTTCAACCTGGTGACGTGCTTGTGACCGATATGACCGATCCAAATTGGGAACCAGTCATGAAAAGGGCTGCCGCTATTGTGACTAATCGTGGGGGTCGCACTTGTCACGCCGCGATCATTGCGCGCGAACTTGGCATTCCTGCAGTGGTAGGCTGCGCAGATGCAACGGATCGTCTCAAGGAAGGACAGCAAGTCACCGTGTCATGCGCAGAGGGTGATGAAGGCAGAATTTACGATGGTCTTATCGAAACCGAGATCGAAGAAGTGAGACGCGGAGAAATGCCCGCAGTCGGCCTCAAAATCATGATGAACGTTGGCAACCCTCAACTCGCATTTGATTTTTCGCAGATTCCTAATGATGGTGTGGGGCTCGCGCGTCTTGAGTTCATCATTAATAACAATATCGGTATTCATCCTAAAGCTGTTTTGGATTATCCGAATGTGGATGCTGAGCTCAAAATTGCAGTAGAGTCAGCAGCACGGGGCCATGCAAGCCCACGCGCTTTTTTCGTTGAAAAGCTTGCTGATGGCATCGCGACGATTGGTGCTGCGTTTTACCCCAAAACAGTGATCGTCAGACTTTCAGACTTTAAATCAAACGAATATCGCAAGCTTGTCGGGGGCTCTCGTTATGAGCCCGAAGAGGAAAACCCCATGCTGGGTTTTCGTGGAGCATCGCGCTACATTTCTGCGGACTTTTCGGAATGTTTCAAAATGGAGTGTGAGGCACTCAAACGCGTACGCAATGATATGGGTCTGACCAATGTTGAAATCATGGTGCCGTTTGTACGTACGGTCAAACAAGCTGAGCGCGTTATTCAACTTCTGGCTTCACACGGTTTAGTCCGCGGAGAAAATGGTCTGCGTATCATCATGATGTGCGAAGTCCCTTCCAATGCAATTTTGGCTGAACAGTTCCTAGAGCATTTTGATGGATTTTCTATCGGATCGAATGATATGACTCAGCTGACACTGGGTCTTGACCGTGACTCTGGCATGGAACTGCTTGCTGCCGATTTTGATGAACGTGATGATGCAGTTAAGTTTATGTTGAGACGCGCCATTCAAGCCTGCTTGAAAGCAAATAAGTATGTCGGAATTTGTGGTCAAGGCCCGAGCGACTATGCTGACTTTGCGATTTGGCTCAAGGAGGAAGGCATTCTTTCGATGTCTCTCAATCCGGACACCGTCGTGGAAACCTGGAAAAAACTCGCGCTTTAACCAGATATTGTTGGCCCGTCAATGCCATGACGGGCCTGCTTTTTTGTATTTCAGGTTAGTCTCGTGTACGCGTATCGTGCTTCATCAGACGTTCTTTTTCACGGGCCCAGTCTTTTTCCTGTGCGGCATCGCGCTTGTCGTGAAGTTTCTTACCTTTACCTAAACCAAAATCAAGTTTGATTCGACCATTTTTAAAGTGTAAGTTGATTGGAACGAGCGCATAGCCGCGTTGCTCAACCTTACCAATTAGTTTGCTAATTTCTTCACCCTTTAACAAGAGCTTGCGCGTCCTCATTGCATCAGGATGGATGTGCGTCGAGGCAGAAAGAAGGGGGCTTAGATGCATTCCAAGAAGCCACAATGCACCGTCCAAGACCACAACGTAGCTTTCTTTGAGTTGCGCTCGGCCAGCACGAATAGCTTTGACCTCCCAGCCTTGCAGGACAAGCCCAGCTTCAAAGCGCTCTTCGATGGTGTAGTCGTGAAAAGCCTTCCGGTTTTCAATAATGCTCATAAGATCCCAGCGTCATTGACGCAATTGCAACAAAAATCAATTTCAACACTCAATTTATCTATAAGACTAGACAAAAGCCCTCAATGATAACGAATAATCGTTAAAATTCTGGTTACCAATTATTGCTAAAAGCAAACAATTCGCGATGGCATGATGCCTAAGCAGCAAAGTCGATCATAGGCTGACATGGTTTTTTCCTCACTGGTTTTTCTTTACCTGTTTTTACCAGTCTGTCTCATTATCTACTATTTGATTGGTTCGAGGATTCGCAGTTCATACGAAATTGCGGCGGCTTCGCCTCCCGGACACGCAACAAAAGCACAAAATCTCATTCTAATCGCGGCCAGTATCTTTTTTTACGGCTGGGGCGAGCCCATATGGATCGCGCTGCTTGTCGTGAGTTCTTGGGTTGGGTGGTTGGTCGGCATCTGGGTGGAACAGGCAAAAACCACGGCTGGAAAAAAAATAGCGCTTACTTTTGCTGTTTTTTCAAATCTATGTTTATTAGCCATATTCAAATATAGCGATTTTATTGTCGATAACATTAACTATGCTTTCATCACAGGTCTAAATAATCCTGGCTTTGCTCTCCCAATCGGTATCTCTTTTTATACTTTCCAGATTCTTTCCTATGTTGTGGATGTCTATCGCGGCGAGGTGAGGGCACAACGTCGTTTCTTGGACTTTCTGTTGTATGTCAGCCTTTTTCATCAGCTCGTCGCGGGCCCTATTGTTCGATACGTTCACATTGCAAATGAAATTAACAACAGAATCCATACTTGGAGTGACTTTAGCCAAGGGTTGCATCGTGTCTGTGTCGGCTTGTTTAAAAAGGTTTTTATTGCAAACGTTGCAGGCGAATGGGCGCAACGTACTTTAGGCGGAGACCTGTCGACACTGTCAACCGCAGACGCCTGGCTAGGCCTTGCGATGTTTACGCTTCAAATTTATTTTGATTTCTCTGCCTACTCGGATATGGCGATTGGTTTGGGCATGATGTTTGGCTTTCATTATCGAGAAAACTTCAACTACCCCTACATCGCCAAATCAGTCTCGGATTTTTGGCGTCGTTGGCACATTTCACTCGGTACTTTTTTTAGGGACTACGTTTATATTCCGCTCGGGGGAAATAAATCATGGGCTTTCCGTAATTTATTCATTGTCTGGGCTTTAACGGGCTTTTGGCATGGTGCGAGCTGGAACTTTATGCTGTGGGGACTCTATTTTGGTGTGTGGATTGCACTAGAAAGACTCTTTATTGAACGCCTGCTCAATGCTCTACCTGTTGCCGTCAGTCATTTTTATTTAATGTTGATTGTGACGCTAGGCTGGGCGCTCTTTTACTTTACAGACTTATCACGATTAGTAACTTTTTTTCACATACTTTTTGGTGTTGGCGAACCCCCGACTATTGGTATCTCTACGCTTGATGATCTGAGTTCTCATGCGTTATGGCTATTGGTTGCCATTTTATGGTGTATGCCCGTGGGTCCTTGGATACAAAATCATTTTCGTTGGTGTCGCGTAAATAAATGGCCTGCCTCTATGCAGACGACCACCGTATTGGCAACAGATTTATTTTTACTGTTGACCTCAACGGCCTTGTTGGTGGGGCAAAGTTACAACCCCTTTCTTTATTTTCGTTTTTAAGCCATGACTGACAGTAGCAACCACACCACGACATCACGCTCAAGTCATCACGCATTACATGCGTTGATATTGGTGGGTCTTATCAGTGCAATAGGCGTTTTATTTGCATTGACCTTGCAGCATAATCAATCCATATCAGAACTTGAAAATCGTCGTCTAGCCAAGTGGCCGACATTGTCATCAGAAACGCTTTTAGACGGCTCATACGCACGAGAAATTGAAAAATACGTCGCAGACCATTTTCCAGGAAGAGGGTATTTGACTGAAGCTGCATTTGCGATTCGTTCATACCGTGGAATACATGCAGGCGATCGCGTCATTCAGGTTAAAGGTGCTGAAACGGGATTTGAAGATATCAGTAAGTGGGCTACGCCTTCTTCTGCGGAGCCGTCTGCCCAAGCTGATATTTCAAATGTAGACACTGACAAAGATACGGCGGTTGACTTAGCCTCAAAAACTGAAGGAAAAGATGAGTCGGAAATTCCTTCTCAGATAGTTGTTGCTTCTGTTGCTAATACTACAAAATTGCCTGAGGAGTCGCCCCAACCGATTGTCATTCTTCAACCTGAGCCGCCCAGCACTCAGGCGGCAATTCCTAATGAAGTTTCGACTGCCAACGAAGAGCCTCCTGCTGTGCCTCCTGCTGTGCCTCCTACTGTGCCTCCTACTGTGCCTCCTACAGTGCCTCCTGCTGTGCCTCCTGCCGCGACTCCGGCTGTGACTCCTGCCGTGCCTCCTGCAGCGACTCCGGCTGTACCTTCTGCAGTGATTCCTGTCACTGTCACGCCCCCTCAGACTAAACCCCCTGCACCAAAACAATCTCCTCCGGTAGTGGCTGCACAGGCTAAACCTCTGAACGTTGTGGGTGGAGTGTTGTTACATGAGGGACAAGCATTATTCATGTTTCAAGGAACAGACCGCGGTGCACAAGGCTATGCGAATGCCGTCAATACTTGGGTGGAACTCGTCGCGAAGAAACGCCCAGGCATGACCTCTACCGTAGTCGTCACACCGACGAGTAGTCATTTTTATCTCCCGCCTGCTGCGCGCGCACGCACAACGTCAGAGCCAAAAAATCTTGCCGCAATGCGAGCAGCATTACTTCCTGAGGTACGTTTTGCGGATGTCGTATCTGAAATGGAAGGACATCAAGACGAAGCGTTATTTTTTAAATCCGATCATCACTGGACTGGACTTGGCGCGTATTACGCCTATCGAGCTTGGGCACATGCAAATGGCGTGGCACCTCTGGCGCTATCCGCCTTTAGTAAACGCTCCGTTCCGGGTGTGGCCGGCTCTTTTTGGAGCTTGACGCAAGCGCCGGAGTTAAGGAATGCAGATAAGGAGTCTTTTTACTACGTCCCAACAACAGTGACTTTCGATGGCACACAATATACGGGCCCGCAGCAAAAAACTCCGGTGGCACAGCCATTTTTCGCTGAAAAAAGTCGAGGGTATATCGTTTTCTTGGGTGGTGACATTCCTTTATTAGTTTCAAACACAAATGCTGGCACAGGACGTACTGCCTTGGTCGTGAAAAACTCTTATGGCAACGCTTTCGCCCCCTACCTCCTTCCACATTTTGATCGTGTTGTCGTGCTTGATTATCGTTACGTATCTCGAAATATTCAGGATATCGTAGACACGTTTGGGGTGACGGACCTAGTCTTTGTGAATGCTACGATCACAGCAAACTCCGGTGCACACCAGGAAAGAATGCGTCAAGTCGCCCGTGGCAGTTCGACGGCTTGGCTCACTGAAGCTGAAAAACGTCGTATCAAACAACAAGAGGATGCCGCAGCTAGCACGCAACCTGCCGCTACAGCGAGTGTTACTGCACAGTAGGTTAACGCTGCTACTCAACACTTTGAGTTTCAATTTATCAGGAGAATGTTATGTCCCCGTCAATGTCTGCAGTCGCTGTCAATTTCACACTGCGCGGGAGAGCCGTTCTCGTCTGTCTGCTCTCAAGCCTAAGTTTTACGATGGCATCCTGTGCACAAACAGATCGTCCTGCATCCAATACAACAACACTCGCGGCAAGTACAGACCTACAAACTCAGGCGCCAAAACTTCCCTCCGGACCGCGTCCAACCAGCGGACTGCTCTTTGTTCCTGGAGACCGCATTGTATGGTTAGGGGACAGCATTACAGCCGCGCATACATATGGTCGCTATGTTGAGGCATTTTTTCTTTTGAGACGACCCGATCTGAACCTCACTTTTATTAATGCAGGTATCGGTGGTCACTCCGCACTCAACGGTTTAAATCGACTTGATGCAGACGTTTTGTCGCAACGCCCCTCCGTCGTGGTCGTGAATTTTGGTATGAATGATGCGGGATATCCAGCAGGTAGTCCGCATGCCGCATTTATTAGAAATATGGATGCCATCATTGAACAACTCAGAAGTGGTGGTGTTCAACGCATCATTTGGGTCGAACCCACACCCACGCATACCGCAGGTGTCTCTGCACAAGCTAAGCTCTGGGACCGTCAAAAACAACTTGATCGCCTAGTTGCCGAAATGCGTACCCATAACGTGAAGTCAGATGTCATTAAAGTGCAATGGCATGATCAGATGAAACAGGCTTTAAACGCTACAGCAGTCAAACCTGATTTCAAATTGATTCCAGACCGTATTCATCCCAGTGCTGCAGGCCATGCGGTAATGGCCGCCGAGTTTTTGCGTCAGATTGGTGCAGATCTCGAGCCGAGCGTGATCGAAAGTACGGTTCGTCAATCCGTGTTGGAGACAGAGTTTCGCCAGGCAGGTGCTGACGTTAAAAAAATCCAAAAAATTCGCACCTCAATGGATCGCAATGCGGGTGCGAGTATCAATGTCGCGAGTGCGTTGCCACCCGTACCAATGGTCTACAGCGCCGAAGTAAGCAAATTACTTGGTAATAAATCAGTTGAAGCGCTTAGAAGCTTGACTTGGCGGATTCAAGGGCTAGATCAGAGTGCACGATATGCCGTGCAGATCGATGGCATCAATGTCGGCCGTTACACAGGTGCAGAGTTAGCAAGAGGGGTTGATGTGATGCCCTCAGATGCAAATCGAAAAACACTCTCTGTCCAGGCTAAGCGCGAACTTGAGGCGTGCTCACTCAAAGATCAGTATGCATTTTTAAACGACTTTGAATGTCTGTTTGATATGCTTTATCAAAAAGATCAGTTGCGTATGCTGATGAGACCCGACAGGGTGAGAGATCTACCAAATTTTGGTACGGTCCGTCTTGCGACCTACACAAACTTTACCGATAGTTGGATCGACTCCGCAAGTCGTGCAATTACAGAACGGGCATTGCAAATGCGTAGAACACCTCATTCGCTATCACTTGTCCCGCTTCGTTGAACTAGTCGTTTTTGAAACTTGGCATGGGAATCACAAGCATCGTACCCGCTGGCACACTTACTCCCATGCGCAAGTTGTTCATTTGACGCGTTCTGTTCGCATCAACACCCCATTTTTTTGCTATGGCATCTGGTGTCTGTGACTGATCCACAGTGATCGATCGCCACTGGGAAAGTGGCTGCTCATATTGACGGTATTGATTGTGAAAATACGCAACTTTTGAGACGGGTAACAACAGCGTTTGATTTTGACCTGCCGGAATAAGCGTTTTGTTAAAGGACGGATTTAAA
>CAMAYM010000026.1 GCA_945862495.1 Bordetella parapertussis
ACATGCGCAGTAATTAATGTTTTTAATGTATCTGTATATGTCTCAAGTGCAGCATGCTCTCGGCCTAGAACTCTTAATTCTTTTATGCCACCTAATGCTTCAATCGTTGTACGACCTGATAGGATTGCTGCCTCATTCATTTCCTTGCCTAACTTTGCTTGTTTAGCACGTATCAAGTGATAGACTAAAAGATATCCTCCACCTAAGACGATAACGCTCCCTAGCGCTACGAGTGGATCAAAGATCACAATCATTCCCACTAAAACTAAACCGGTTAAGCCTTTTGATATCACTGCCAATAATGAACCTAAAAATCCATTTAATGCTGCGTCGACATCACCGCCCAGTACTTTATTTAATGAGGCGGCATCTCTTTGAACATGGAAGTCATAAGGCTGAGTCATATAGCCCTCAAAAAGCTCTGTAGACAACTTCCTTCTTGTACGCGCAACATATTTTGAACTTACCCAAAGATTTGTCGCACTCGCCGCGTTACCCAATGCTAAGACTGCAACAGTTGCAAATCCTATTACGATAATTGCCGTCTGTTTGGATTCAATTCCAAAAAATTTCAAACCAGTACTAAACCATGTGTACTTATCTAATACATCCGGATCCATTACTATCGCCATGAATGGCAAAATGGAGGCGACGCTAGCGGTTTCAAAAAAAGCCGCGATCAAACTGACGCAAACAACTAAACCGAGTCCACCCCGACTGCTCACAGGCAATATTTTGAATAATCGTCGAAATGGAGAGAGTAACGCAGTGATTTGAGTCATCATTTCCCGATTTTGTATTGATCGAGAAAATCTTTGTAGGCTAAAGTCAATCCAATTTCTAGGGCTACTCTAGCTTGCCAGCCCAGAGCGTTCAACCTAGAACTGTCCATAAGCTTACGAGGTGGACCGTCAGGTTTTGTCGTGTCGAATTTAATTTTGCCTTGATATCCTACTGCTTTACTAATCAGCGAAGCCAATTCCGAAATGGTTACATCATGACCATACCCGACATTTATGTGACTTAGCATTGGACTAGTATGTTGATCATATATATTTTTAGGTAAATTCATTACATGCAATGAAGCAGCTGCCATATCATCCACATACAAGAATTCTCTACAAGGCTTACCTGACCCCCATATCACAACTTCCGTTAGCCCTTGATCTTTTGCTTCATCAAATCTTCTTATTAATGCAGGGATGACGTGTGAATTCTCAGGATGATAATTATCCCCTGGGCCATACAAATTAGTCGGCATGACACTGCGATAGTCAATACCGTACTCTTTACCGTATTGCCTGTTGTAACTTTCGCATGTCTTAATGCCTGCAATCTTTGCGACTGCATAAGGTTCATTTGTGGGCTCAAGCAAACCTGTCAGTAGTGAACTTTCTGACATAGGTTGCTCAGCCAATTTTGGATATATGCAGCTACTCCCCAGAAACAATAATTTTTTTACCCCGTTACGAAAAGCTGCGTCTATAACGTTGCTCTGAACCATCAAATTATCGTAGATAAATTCGGCTGGATAAACATTATTTGCATGGATTCCGCCTACTCTTGCTGCTGCCAGATACACTTGATCCGGTTTTTCAGTAGCAAAAAAGTGGCGAACTGCCGCTTGATCCGTCAGATCGAGTTCGCTATGCGTACGCCCCACTATGCGATCTGCCGGGTGCCCTTCGCTAATCAACTGGCGAGCGATCGCTGAACCCACCATGCCACGATGGCCAGCCACATAAATTTTAGGAATTTTGTCAGTCATTCTTTAATCCTCTCACTTTATCTTTCTACTCTGCGAGATTTTGTTATTAACCGTAACCTTGGCCACGACCAGCTAAAGTGCACTAACCGCGCATATATGAGGGTATATATAAAGGCACAGCCACAGAAAGAAACAGCTAGTGCCAACGTATTTGTCTTGAATACAACCGCTAAGCCGGCTGGTAGTGCCGCGTAAATCAGTACGATTGGTAATACTGCAGCGTTCTGTACCATCGAACTTCTTTTATTCAGAAGCTGTCTAGCGACTCTTGACCAGATTAGGCTGTGTAAATGTAGGCGGTCAGGGTGCCCCACTTTAAGCTTCCTTGCCCTTCTACGAGCCATCGAGAATATAACTTCAATAACAGGATAGGCGCAGGCTAGCATGGGCGCCCATGGCGAAATCCCTGGATTGCGGGCAGTCGTCATGACCGCAATCCATCCCAGTATGAATCCTAATAGATAGGCGCCACCATCACCAAGAAAGATTTTACCTGTGGGGTAATTAACAATTAAAAAACCAAAAATTGCACCGCCAATAACAAAACACAACTTTGCAACTTCATAGTCATGCACTTGATAAGCAATTAAACCAAGCGCTGACAAACATAGTAAAACAACACCTGCAGCCAAGCCATTCAACCCATCTATGATGTTGATTGCGTTTGTAAATCCACAAACTGCAAAGGCTGTAAACATGACCGATATTGGTGTAAATGCAAGTAAATTGTCCGCCAATGGGACGTCAATTCTTTTTAAGCTGACATCGAGCAACCACCACGCCAAAACTCCGCTGGCAAATGTTGCGATAAGCCGCTCTGAGACACGGCCACGCTTCACGATATCTTCGACAACCCCCGAACAAAAGGCGGGGATTGACGCGATGATCATGGGTCCCAAAACATTTGCCACGATCGGGGGCGTCAGCCACCAACTCAATATCAGTGAAAGAAAAATTGCGACCCCACCTACTCGGGGAGTCGGGTGGTGGTGTACCTTTTGCACGCCCGAATTCGTATCAAGAGTGTGCTTCCCATGCAAATCCTGAGTCAGTACAATTGTTAGGCAGATCACAAATGAGGCTACAGCGCCAGTCGTTAAAGCTAATTGCGGTATCGCGAAGTCCACTGTATCCCTGTGTCTAATAGATGAATTTGATGGGGAACCTGGATTACCGACCAACCGTAGATCGATATAATCGACATATATATATCGATCCAGCGCTAAATCAAGAGAAATTTAACAAAGTCCACACGCACGATAACTTTAATATTTTATCATGCAGTCCTATTATTTTTACGCAGAACTAAGTATAGTTTTGCCATTTGCCCCACTCAATATTCTCTTCCGATGCCGATAAAACAACTGAAATCTGCGCTTTATTCCGCACTCTTGAGCAAGGGCAAACGCATCGTTCCGACGACACCCTTTAACCATCTCCAAGATTTTTTTAAAATGATCCAGCCGATTGATGCTGGTCTTCCTCTTTTGCGTATTGGCGCCGCTGGTGACGGTGGTTACCTTGTGCCAGACGATCTTGATGGCATTGATTGTTGTTTCTCTCCCGGTGTCTCTAACGTGGCAGACTTTGAACTGACACTAGCCAAACGCGGAGTTAAATCATTTTTAATAGACTATTCCGTTCAAACCGCACCTGTTAGTCATCCCCTGATCGAATTTGAACGCAAGTTTCTCGGCATCACTAATGATGAAATATTCGTTCGTCTAGACGACTGGGTTCAAACCAAGGCTCCTGAAAGCGATAACAACATTCTGCAGATGGACATTGAGGGTGCCGAATATGACGTACTTTTCGACGTATCTGCTGAAACACTACAAAAGTTCAGAATACTCATTATTGAATTTCACTACCTCGATAATTTAATGCTCGCCGGTGATTTCAAGTTATTCGATTTAATTTTCAAAAAAATTACAAAATACTTCGATGTTGTTCATAACCATCCCAATAATTGCGCCCCACCCTATCAATACGGTAGTTTTGAAATACCCCCCATTATGGAACTGACCTTTTTACGTAAAGATCGTGTCAAGCAAAGGGTTCCCATTACTAGATTTCCGCATCCTTTAGATCACAAGAACGTAGATGACATGGAAGATTTTGCTCTTCCAAAATGTTGGCACGCCCCTCATTAAGCACCGTACAGCATGACCCATCTTAAATATAGGGCTGATATTGATGGCTTACGTGCCATCGCCGTCCTCATTGTGGTGGGATTTCACGCTTTTCCGGAATGGCTGCCCGGCGGCTACATTGGGGTGGATGTATTTTTTGTTATTTCTGGTTTTTTGATTTCAACGATTCTTTTTGAAAGCCTGAGCAATAAATCTTTTTCTTTAAGCGACTTTTATACTCGCAGAATCAAACGGATCTTTCCAGCACTTCTACTGATACTAGTCACTTTACTAGTGCTAGGTTGGTTTTTCTTCATACCAGAAGACTACGAAAAACTGGGTAAGCATGTATTTGCCGGAGCAGCATTTGTATCAAACACTGTATCCCTGTCCGAGTTTGGCTATTTTGATGAAGCAGCGGAATTCAAACCCCTACTTCACCTTTGGTCGCTCGGAATTGAAGAGCAGTTTTATATTGTCTGGCCTATTGTGTTGTGGTGCGCCTGGAGGCTCAAGGTATCTATTGGATTACTTTTACTCGTTTTAATTAGCTGCTCCTTCGCGCTCAATATCTATCGATCTGGACATGACTCGACATTTGCTTTTTTTGCACTACAAACACGCTCTTGGGAACTATTGTTAGGCGCTTGTATGGCTTATTTCAGTTTAAAAAATAGCCAGTTAATACAGCTTTTTAAAAAAATAGATCACAGCTGGCTAACACTCCTTGGCCTGGGACTATTGGTTTTAGGTTGTTTCGCGCTTAATCGCCAGTCAAAATTTCCAGGTTGGTGGGCTTTGCTACCAACCCTTGGAGCGGGTCTAATGATCGCAGGCGGCCCTCATTCGTGGATAAATCGAATGATACTCGCAGCCAAACCTCTTGTTGCGATAGGCTTAATCAGCTACCCCCTTTACTTATGGCACTGGACTCTGCTCGCCTTTTTTAATGTGGCACTTGGCCATATACCTTCACTCAGCATACGCATCAGCCTAGTACTTGCATCACTAGCGTTGGCATGGCTAACCTATCGACTCATTGAGACCCCAATACGGCACTCAAAGCATGGCGGACGTATTGCCAAAATACTATTCGGCTTAATGACTTGCGTCGCCTTGTTTGGTTTATATATTTTCAAGTCATCGGGCTTTCTTGGCCAAACAACTCAACCCAAACTCAAAGCAAACATGGCGATTGAGGATTGTTCCGCAGACTTCAAGGCCGGAAAACTTTGTGTATTTGGCAACAAGAATGCAGCAAAGACCTTGCTAGTTTATGGCGATAGTCATGCAGAACACTTAACCACGGCACTAAATCAAACATTTGGGCAGAATTACAAAATTATCTTTGCTTATTACCCAGGTTGCTTCCTAGGGCAAGGGTATTTAAATACACACCAAGTACCACAGGCCTGCATTAATCAAATTACTCAAATCAAAGCGCTAAGCGATCAAAAAATCCAAGCCGTCATTCATGCCCAGCGCTGGCATGGTTACGGTCTGACCGAGAAGGATCAAATTGCACAAGCCGTAAATGACTCAGTAAAAGTATTTGATCTAAATCCAGAAAAAATTATTTTGATTGGATCTACTGCTGATGTCGATTTACGTTGTGAAAAATGGAATTATTACTTCGGTCAAAGTGGGTGGTTTAAAAAATGTAATGATTTAACCGCCTCAAAGGAGATTAATGAAAAGTTCATCACAATTACAAAAGCCCACCAAACGCCTGAGAACGTTAGCTTTGTGTACCCATATGAAAAATTATGTTCGAATCAAAAATGTCATGCTATTGAAAATGGCACGTTGTATTACAGTGACTCACACCATTTAACAATGGAAGGCGCGATGCTCATCATGCCTGAGCTTAAAAGAATTATTGATCCATCCACTTCTAAATAGTAAATAATTCAGTATCGGCGTAATTTTTTTATTAAGTATCGACCTATTTTAATTGGCGGTTTTTCAATAAACCAATAAAGCAAACTAGACGTCAAGATCACCATCGGGCCAGTCACCAGAACCGCGATTACAAATCGCATTATTGGGCTAAAACTGACGAACGATGTATGCGTAATAAGCCAATAGATGGTCGGGGTCAAAATCAACAAATGACAGAGATAAATCGAATAAGAAATCTCTCCCAAATAGCGCAAGGGTTTGATACTAAACAATCTGGTCAATATTGGTGCGCGTCCTACTGCCAACAATACAAACATCACAAACAACAAAATCACTAACTTTGTCATAGGTAATATACAGATTAACGCAGTCAGACCGAGGTAAAGTTGCCGACTAGGCTTGATTGCAACCCCTCCATGCCTTTCTTTCAACCAATAGGCCACAACCATACCCGCTAAAAATGCATTCAGCCGGTATGCAATCAAGCTAGGCTGACCAAAATGTGACAAAAATCCCGCATCAAGATAATTACCAAATAATCTTGGTGAGAAATACGCCAGAATCGCAGCAAACAAAGCAATCAAAATCCAGGGTGCTTTTCTGAAAAGAACGAGCAAAAAAGGAAACATCAAATAAAACTGCATTTCTAGGGACAAACTCCAATCGGGCAATGGAGTACTTGCCTCCATACCAGGCACGAGTCCATATAGAAATGTGACATGCAACAGGAACCATTTAAGATTACTGAAGGACCAGGCCGTATGAGGAGAATATTCCTCACCACCTGTCACCCATGGAGGTGGAAACGTCTTTAATATGACATCATGCATCGATGCAAGACTCGTCAACATAACCCCTGAGACAATCAGTAAGCAGTAATAAAGGGGTGCGATTCTAAAAAACCGTCCTGCATAAAATGCAAGGATGTTGTGGCTAGCTCTCTGATCCTGCCCCTCCCTTGCCTTCCATGTGTAGACCATCAAAAATCCGGATAAAACCATGAAAAGATCCACAGCTAGAGGATGCATGGATAACAGCCGGTTTTGAAAGCCCACAGCATATGCAAGATGTCCAAAATATACCCATAGCGCAAGACAGGCGCGAAAGCCGTCCAAAGCAGTCAAATGCTGCTCAACGTTATCACCGTGTGTTTTGATAGTTTTCAAGGAGGGAGGCGTCTTGTTGTCTTTTGGTTTCTATCTATTATTACCCATGACCGTGCTGATCCCAAATGATCAGAAATGGCGATTAGCTCCTGATATCCACTAAAATAGGTGCTGTTGCGCTCGCCCCCCACATTTATTGCGATTGTCAAACAAGGAATCTGATGAGTACGAGTTCACCCAAGCCCCTTTCGCCTCAAAAAGCGCTCGAACTCTATACGGATGGTGCATATCTCGATCAAAATCCCACATGGGGTGTCGAAGACTCTGCATGGAAAGCAACTCAGATCAAAGACATTCTAATCAACAACGGCGTCTTACCCAAAACAGTCTGCGAGGTTGGTTGCGGCGCAGGCGAAATCGTCAGACAACTTTCATTATCTTTTCCAACAACGCAATTCGTTGGCTACGAAGTTTCTCCGCAGGCCTTTGAGCTTTGCCAACAACGGATATCGCCGCAGATTCAGTTTCATTTAAAAAATCTGTGCGATGAAGATGTTTTATTTGATTGCTTACTTTGTATTGATGTTTTTGAGCATGTTGAAGATTATTTTGGTTTTATTCGTGCATTAAAGAACAAAGCAGAATATAAGATTTTTTATGTCCCCTTGGATATTTCGGTTTTATCTATCTTACGTTCAAGCATGATGGCTAGACGACTGGATGTTGGTCATTTGCATTATTTCTCTAAAGAAACTGCCCTTGCCACCCTTAAAGACTGCGGGTACGAGATTATCGAAGCCCTTTACACCACACCGTTTAATGATATTCCTGCCAAAAAGTTCGAAACAAAATTAGCGCGTATTCCGCGCAAACTACTCCATAAAATATCTCCTGACTGGAGCGCCAGACTGCTTGGCGGAAGTTCGCTACTTGTTTTGGCCAAGTAACCCATGAGGCTTAAAAAAGTTTTAAAAGAGATTTTAGGATGGTTCTTTGCAATAGCAATCTCCTTTATTGCCATCATTGTTTTAATTGATGTCAGCTATTACTTTTTAAAGCCATCCATTTATAAAAATGACCGCGAGTTAGGTTGGGAGCTTCGTCCGAACCTGAAAAGAACATTCACCCAACACAATTTGAACGGGAAAGAGTACACCGTCGATTTCAGAACAAATCAAGATGGCGTTCGAACTTTCGGAAAAAATATTCACGCATCAAATCGGATTCTCGTCCTAGGCGATTCTTTTACTGGTGAACCCACCGCGTCTAATGACAAGATGTGGTACGCGGAAATGGTTAGAAAGGTTGCAGAGGAATCCCAAACGTCTATTGATGATTACTATGTCTGGGCGGCAGGAGCCGGAGGATACGGCACTTACCAAAACTTGCTGCTTTCCAAAAGGCTATTGTCTAAGATCAAACCAACACTTCTCATATTGCAATTTTGTACAAATGATTTTGCCAACAACCATTATGAGTGGGAGTCACTCGGCATTGTCAGAAATCAGTCGATGCGTCGACCTTATGCCAATCCTAGCGACCTAAGTCAGCCTCTCTATGATCAAAGTTTTTTAGGTCATGCGTTTAGATCCTTGTTGGGTGAGTCTAAGGTTTTCAATACGGTTGACTCCATCGTTCAAAAATATGAATTCAAAACCTATGGCGGCTACAGTCGGCCTATGCATAATTCAACGCTTATGCGCTTGGAGCAAGAGTCCATTGTTTTAACTAGTCAGATTCTTACGCATCTTAGATTGCAATTTCAAGATGTGCCCGCAGTCATGATTAATTGCGATGGCAGTCAGGCTGGTATCAATGGGATTTGGACTGAGATCGCTGCAAAAGCGGGCTTCATCCCATTACGAGCCCCATCAGATTTTCTTCAAAGTGCAAAAAACCTCAAGAAGAATGACATTTTTAATCATGATGGTACACATTTATCAGAAGAGGGGAATCTTCTTTTTGGTGAAATTCTTGCAGAATCTCTTCTAAATAACCGTATCATTCCTAAGTAAATCTGGATGTCTTAGTCCAAACATAAGAATTAAGCACACGATCCAAATGCCTGTTTCTGTTACGGCCTCTCCTCTCGCTGAAATTTTGATCCTTGAACCAAAGGTTTGGAAGGACGAGCGCGGATTTTTTTTAGAAAGTTTTAATGAGCGTGACTTTTTAAGATCTACCACTTTAAATCCTGTATTTATTCAAGACAACCACTCGCGTAGCCAAAAGGGTGTTCTGAGAGGATTGCACTACCAAGTCCAACAACCTCAAGGCAAACTTGTACGGGTAGTGAAAGGGCAGGTTTTTGATGTCGCCGTCAATCTTCAGCGAAATCACCGAGATTTCGGCAAGTGGTTCGGTACAGTTCTAAGCGATGATAATCACCGTCAACTGTGGATACCCCCAGGTTTTGCACACGGGTTTATCACCTTGAGTGAATGGGCAGATGTGACCTATAAAGCGACCGATTACTTCTCGCCTGAATATGAACGTACCCTTCTTTGGAATGATCCGGCTATCGGAATTACTTGGCCCATTGATTTTGAACCCATACTATCTGTTAAAGACCTCAATGCTCCAAACCTAAATCATGCCGAGCTATTTGATTGATTACATATGAAGAGGTTGACTGTTTCGAATGACTAATACCGCCATCGCATATATTGTCTTTAATCGGCCCAGATATACCAATCAAACCTTTGAGGCAATTAGAGCTGCGCGTCCAAGCAAACTCTACATCATCGCAGACGGTCCGCGTAGCGAACATCCTGATGATCAGAGGCTATGCAATGAAGTGCGCGCTATCGCTGAAAAAGTTGACTGGCCATGCACTGTTCATAAAAATTATGCCGAGACAAATCTTGGTTTAAAGAAACGTGTTTATACCGGCTTAAATTGGGTATTTGAAAATGAAGAGCGAGCAATTATCCTTGAGGACGATTGTCTGACGCACCCTGATTTTTTTGTATTTTGTGAAACATTGCTCGACAAGTACCAAGACGACGAACGTGTCTGGGTGATCTCCGGTGACAATCATCAGAAAGGAAAGAAAAGGGGTGAGGCGTCTTACTACTTTTCAAAGTACAGTGACTGCTGGGGTTGGGCGACCTGGCGACGGGCCTGGAAAAACTTTCAAGGCGATATCCCTTTCTGGCCAGAGTGGAAAAATAGTCCGGCATGGAAAGCATTAAATCCCGACCTAAATGAGCGCGCTTACTGGGATGATATTTTCACACGTGTGCACAGCAATGCAATCCACTCTTCCTGGTTCTATCCTTGGCTAGCTTGCGTTTGGTTTAAAGGTGGCATCACTGCAACCTCAAACGTCAACCTAGTCAGCAATATTGGTATTGGGCCGGATGCAACCCATACGATTACGGAAACCGAGCAACCAGGTGCGCCGATCTCTGCTCTAGGGAAAATTACGCATCCATTAAATATCAAATTGAATACTGCTGCAGACCGCTTTGCCTACAACCATAGATATGAGGGTTTAAAGCGCCGATTTCCAAGAAATCTCTTACCAATTCCTCGTCGCGTCGCTGGCAAGGTCTATAGGTATCTCCGTCGCAAATTTTTTAATTAAATGAGTAAAGTGAATGATTGAGTCTAAATCGGATCAACTGTGTGTCAGAGATTCATTTTCTGCAACACGCGCAGTATTTCAAACGCTTGGGCAAGCCCTTGTTTTGTTGATCCCGTTTATTGTCATTTATAACGAATACGCTACTTTAAAAACTTTAGATCCTTATTTCAGGATAACGCTGCCAGCTCTTTGCTTTTTATTCGCGCTCATCACGACATCCATCAATATCAAAGCTGGAATCATTGGTTGTGTTTTTGCGATACCACTGATTCCACATCTTGCTATTCAAATTGCCGGGTTTTTAGGTTATGCACGGATCGCTCATTTGCACAATCCGGGACTTGAATTAATTGCCGGCTTGTATTGTGGCGCCATTATTCATCATCTTGTTCATCGAAAAAAAGTAATTTCACCTTTCGCTTTGCCATGGCAAGCAGGTCTTGTCATGATATTTCTGACAATATCAGTGGCCTTATCGATTGCTAAAAATCTTTACCAATCTAGCTCAGATTTTCATCTTTCTGCCTTGTTCTACAACCTGATGAACATACGCACAATCGATTGGCACGATGACTATCGGCCGCTTGTGGACTGGATCGCTTTTGGGGCAGCTTTTACCTTACTTGCTATTTTTGTACCTGCCCTAA
This sequence comes from Bordetella parapertussis, assembly GCA_945862495.1. GTDB lineage: Bacteria > Pseudomonadota > Gammaproteobacteria > Burkholderiales > Burkholderiaceae_B > Zwartia > Zwartia parapertussis_G. The sequence continues at coordinate 11,145 of CAMAYM010000026.1, forward strand.
AAGCAATACCAGATCGTAATCATGTCGTTTTTAAGCCTTTGATCTGGGGACTTATCATTGCCGCAGTGGTTGGATTCTGGCAATCCAAGATTGGTATTGGACTCACAAAAGACCAGCTCATGTTCAGATCAGATATGCTGGGCTATATGGCGATCGGTTTTCAACCCGATAACCATGCCTTTGCTGGACATATGTTATTGGGAACAATCGGGATCATCGGCTACCTGTACTACACGCAAAGCAAATTCTATCGGACCTGGATGTTGTTGCTTGCAATGCCCTTAGCATGGACATCTTTATTCTTAAGTAAATCAAGATCTAGTTTTGCACTTTCGTTGGTTTTTTTAGGCATCATTCTACTGATTTGGTTATTTCGCCACTCGCGTTATTTGCGTAAAGCCGTTTTTGTCTTATGTGCTGTTCTCTTAGTCACATTGTGTAGTGCGTTCTTATTTAAAGACGCTGCACTCTCTTCTTTAACAGTGGCTGCCCAAAAACTTGGCTTTGCTGACTTGGCAGCTTTGAATCTTGCGCTTGTCTATCGACCTGAAATATTTGCTGCTGCCATCAAAATATTTACGATGTTTCCCCTTCTTGGCATCGGTCAAGGAGAGTTTTATCGACAAGCATCAAACCACGAACTCACTCAATCGTATTACCTGAGTCTTGAGCAAAATGGCGAAAATGCTCATAACTATTTTTTACAGATATTGGCCGAAAATGGTCTCATCGGGTTTTTACTTTTCGCTTTGATGGTTTTTTATCCACTATGGAAAGCTAAAAACAAAAAACTACTAATACCCGCATTAATTGCGCTAGGGGCTGTTTTTGTCAGTAATCTTTATGGACACTCAATGCTCGTTCGCGAAAATTTATTTTTAGCGACTGTCTTTATTGCATTAATGTATGCATGGCTAACTCCTGACAATATCAAGAGCAGTTCGTCTCAGCATGGTCTGAAGTTTAATAAAAACATCATTAGCATTACTTTAATTACTGGAATTGTGGTTATTCTTTATTTCACAATCAAGGAGACGATACAAACCTTTAGAAGCTTTCCATTTAACATTGATACACAATGTTTCAAGAGTAAAAAAATCCAACCGGATGGATGGACGAGTGGTGTGGTTGAAATGCCTTTACCAGCTGAAGCAACCGGCATGAACTTCAAAGTAACAGCAATGCAACCTGCGCCAATTAAAACACCACTTACAGCTACTCTGTCTTTGTCCCGTAATGGAGATGAGCTGATCTCTTCACAGTCGCTCATGTTTGATCCTCGTGGAAACAATGCCTTCGAGATCTCCTTGCCTGAAAATCACGCCATCAATTATGCTGATCGCTATCGTGTCACACTAAGACTCAATCACTGCTTTATACCTAGGAATCTAGGAAACACCCCAGATGGACGCAGATTAGGTGTCAAGCTTGAAGACATCAATTATTTGCACAGATAATCTACTTGCGAATCGCTTTTTTTGAATGGGTCGGTTAGGTCACTCGAATATTCTCCCATCAGCAATCTTTGCTTGGGCAGAAAATGGCTGCGGAAGAACCGGCTGGCTGTCGCAAGTGTATTGCCCCACTCCGTTAAGAGCACACAACCATTTTGAATCTTAATGGTGCCAGACTGTTGTTGCTCCGTTAGACGCACATCAACCAAACGATGTTCTTTCATGTATTCGTTTGCATAGATACGCTCAAAAGCAGAAAGTTGTATGCCACCGCCGCGCTGTTGTAGTTTTTCAAGTGTATAAAAAGACAAAGATCGATCTATCACTGTCGGAACGGATATTGCATAGGCATACCCGAGCAAAAGCCAAAACAGCACAAGTTGAAGTTTTTCAAAGACACTAAATACATTCAACCATTTGCTCAATGACACAAGCAAAATCGTTATGAATGCAGCCAAGATTCCATCAATAATTGCGCTGTAAAAAACGACATTGACTTTAAAGAATGTGATGTGCAACCAGTAGGTCAAAAGCAACATGATTGGAAAAAGCATGTTGCAAAGAGCGAATTTCAAATACTTCATACTTTGAACACCATGAATTTATTTCCAAAATAGCTAAACAGAACCTGCATAACTGTTGCCACCCCGAAACCTAATATGTAATTCAATGAGTACACATCGACCCAGATATACAAAAGCGCGCCATGTAAAAGTGCAATCGCGAGGTATAAAAGAATAAATCTGTAAATCTGCGCTAACAATGCTTCGCTTGAGTGTTGAAAAACGAAGTATCGACTTCCCACAAATGAAGCAAAGATTCCAAAAATTGCAGCGACTAAATTTGAAAGACCTGCCGAAGACCAACCTAACAACTTAAGGTTGATCGTCAATACTAAAAAATGAATGGCTGTGGCCGCAAGGCCATTGATCAAATACCGGACAGGCTGACTAAACACTATCGAAGATCGTTTATAGAGCATATTTTTTTGTATGCTCGACACGCTCAATATAGGCGTTGTAATCAATTTGATTGGGAGCACCTGCACGAACAACGCCTGTCAGCATTAAGGTCATTAGCGTCAGTGCTCCCGTTTGTAAAAACACGAGCAATAAAATACCCAGCGCGACCGAGAACCAACCTGGCGTTGCAAATCCAGCAAGTTTGAGCGCAATTGCTACGCAGCTCGCAATCACTGTAATCACTGCGACAAAGGCGCAAATAATCCCGACTCTGACCAATACATCTTCTGCAAAAACCATCAGCGCCCTAAATCCATGCAGCGCTAAACCTACAAAATTCATTTTGCTTTTACCTGCGTATCTTGGCCCACGATCAATTGGCAGTGTTTGAACGCGCAGTTTTGATGTAAGCACACAACTTGCCACATGCATCCACAGCTCTTGCATGGCTGCGAGTCGTTTAAGTGCGGCTGGCTTGAGCGCCATAAAATTACCGAAGCTTATTTTCCGACCGGTTAAAAACTGAAACAGTAATTTATAAATCAGATAAAAGGCCTTGAAACGAAACGTTTCGACCCGACTTTTACGCTGCGCCACAACCACATCAATATTTGTCGACTGCATGGGAGCCACTAATTCACGAATAGACTGCGGCGTATCTTCGCCATCTGAATCCATCACGACCGTACATGGCATGTCAGGGAAGTGGTCTGCCACATAATTAATACCGATCGCGATCGCTCGCTGATGACCCACATTTCGCTTTAACTGAATCACAACGCCATTCAAACCAGTACTTTGAAGCGCCTCTATCTGAACCGGCTGATGGATCGATCCATCATCCACTGCCACCACATAGACGCGATCGCCGTACTCTGCGGAAAGTTCTCTAAAGAGTCTGGTTGAGGCCTCTTGATCTTCGTAGATCGGCATCACTACCGCAAAGCGCGAATCCGTCATATTGGTGGCGGCGAGTGTCATGGCGTGACAACCTTTCTAAAATAAGCGATTGTGCGCTCAAGACCTTGCTCTAGGGCAATGGTAGGCTCCCAGTTCAATAACTGCTTGGCCTTGGTGATATCCGGACGACGCTGCTTGGGATCATCTTGAGGCAAGGGCATATGAATCAACTTGCTTGCCGAGCCTGTCAAACGCAGCACTTTCTCTGCTAACTCGATCATGGTGAATTCGCCTGGATTGCCCATATTGATTGGGCCCACGACCTCATCGCTTGCATTCATCAAGCGCATAAAACCTTCTACCAGATCGTCCGCGTAGCAAAAACTGCGTGTCTGCGAACCATCACCATAAACGGTCAAGTCCTGACCTTTCAGCGCCTGGACAATGAAGTTACTCACGACACGACCATCATCCGCAGCCATGCGAGGACCGTAGGTATTAAAAATACGCACGACTTTGATTTTGATGCCATGCACGCGTTGGTAATCAAAAAAAAGCGTCTCTGCCGCACGCTTACCTTCGTCGTAGCAGCTGCGGATACCGATCGTGTTGACATTACCCCAGTACTCTTCGGGTTGAGGATGAACAGAAGGGTCGCCATAGACCTCAGAGGTCGATGCCTGAAAGACTTTTGCGCCGGTTTTTCTGGCAAGCTCGAGTACATTCAGCGCACCCATCACCGATGTTTTCATCGTGTGGATCGGGTCGAACTGATAATGCACCGGAGAAGCCGGACAGGCTAGGTTGTAGATCTCGTCAACGTTTTCGATATTGATAGGATCAACCACATCTTGTTTGATGAAGGTGAAGTTGGAGTGTTTAAGCAACCCTTCTATGTTTTTTTGACTACCTGTAAACAGACTATCCAAGCATATGACTTGGTGACCTTGCTCGATCAGGCGATCACATAAATGTGATCCTAAAAATCCAGCGCCACCGGTGACTAATATCTTTTTCATGATCAAGCGCGCCCCACACCGGAATACGTAAAGCCAAGGGCTTTTAAGGCAGCCGGATCCAGATGGTTACGGCCATCAAAAACCACAGGCTGACGCAAGGCTTGTTTAACTTGCTTGAAATCAATCTTTTTGTATTGTGCCCACTCGGTGACCAAGACAACGGCATCAGCGTTTTGCGCAGCTTGAACTTCATCATCGACTAATTTCAACTTTGAGTTGCGCAGTAAGTCAGCAAAGACATGCTCTGCGACTTCTTTCGCAACGGGATCATGCGCGGTCACAGTGGCGCCTGCAGCGCACAGCGCGCGAATCAGGTCGATCGACGAGGCTTCTCGCATATCGTCGGTATCGGGTTTGAACGCAAGCCCCCAGACGCAGATATGACGACCATCGAGATCTTTACCCATCTTTGCCGTGATCTGCTCAAACAAATACTGTTTCTGTTTTTTATTGCGTGCCTCAACACCATTTAAGACGATGGGATCGACACCCACGCTCTGGGCAATACGCACCAACGCCTGTACATCCTTAGGAAAGCACGAACCACCATAACCACAGCCTGGACGCAAAAAGGCGGGGCCAATTCGTGAGTCGGTGCCCATCCCCATACGTACGTCTTCCACGTTGATGCCAAAACGATCGCATACGTTCGCGATTTCGTTCATGAACGAAATGCGCGTGGCGAGCATGGCATTGGAGGCATACTTGATCAGCTCTGCCTCTTTTACGCCAACGGTGAGTAACTGACTCTCCTGCTTGACATAGGGTTTGTAGAGTTTGAGCATTTGCTCGCGCGTTTTTTCGGACTCAGTACCGATCACAATACGATCCGGGTTAAAGAAGTCATCAATCGCGGCGCCTTCTTTCAGAAACTCAGGATTGCTCGCGACATCGAAATCGATGAAACACTTGCGCTGGAACAATTGCCAGGCGACTTCACCTTTCACCAGATCGGCCGTACCGACCGGAACCGTTGATTTATTGATGATGATGGCAGGACCCGTCAGGGCTTGACCGATTTCTTTTGCCGCAGCCAACACATAGCGCAAATCGGCTGAACCATCCTCGCCTTGTGGGGTACCCACAGCGATAAAAACCAGCGTTGGCACGTCCGCATCCGAACCCAGACGAGCAAAGCCTGCTTTGATGCCTTCTGCAAATTTCAAGCGTTCGCTGGCGATCGAGGCATCAACCACTTCTTTCAGGCCTGGCTCATAGATCGGAATGATGCCTTTTTCAAGACGTGCAATCTTTGAAGGGTCTGTGTCTACGCAGACGACAGTATTGTCTTTACTGGAAAGACACGCTGCGGTCACTAGACCGACATAACCAGCACCAACGACTAAAATTTTCATGAGAATCTACTCGTAACTAATAATCGGTCAACTCTGTCAGCATCGGCAGCGTTGAAAAATGAATGCTCCCTACATTTCTACATTATAAATACCTAAATAATGTATTCATTTGGATACCTCTAATGAATGTTTCGGGACGACCATCCCTAAATCATGGAACCAGGCGACACCGTCCTGGACCATACTCACCTCTAAATCATATCGACCCGCCATTGCTGGCAAAGCAATTTTGATTGTCTCTACCTCTTTTTGTCCAGGCTTAAGTGCAAAATTCAGACTTTTACGTTCAATCCATGCTGGATTTTCCTTGCGCTGACCTTCTGCATCAATTCGAATAAATCGCCAAGACAGCCTGATGGGCCCTTTGGTAGACAAAGTGCTCAAAATTTCGTCAGAAGCATTTTCTATCGTTACAGCGACAAGCAGATCTGGCGTTTTAACCTTGGCTTCAATGCTCAGTCTAATTTTTGACGCTACCGCCGCAATGATCGTTTTATTTGTCACCGAGGTATAAGCACCAGTGCAAGGAACGATAGGCACCATGACGACACGGTTAGCTAAGGAATCATGGTCAAGATTTGATTGTTTAAATAAATCAAAATAACTATTCAACCGATTTTGAAAACTGATACATGGCAAAGGGTCTAGATAGCCTGGTGGCGCATTGCCAGAATAACCATTTAAGGTAGGTAAATGTCTATCTTGTGCAAAGATCATTCCATCCAATTCAACTGCCTGAAGCTGTGGATCATCTGGATTGCCCGTAACAAAGATAATATGGTCTTTCAAATCAAAGGTAGGTAATCGTGCTTTCAGTTCATTTTGTCGATCGAGCCATTTATGAATGCCCGTGCTGTATGGTTGATAAAAAATCGGCTCAACAATAACTAATAACACAAGCGCAATCAGCATCGCCCAACGTGTTTGCCATGTTTGAAATCTTTGCAGCACACCATCTATTGCGACTGCAGCAATAATACCTAGCGGCAACAACATGATTAAGACAATTCTGGATAAGGCCCGAACAGAACCCACTCCCGGCAAGTACAGTAGCACTCTATAAATAGAGTATCCATTGATAGAAAACGTCAGAACAATTAAGCCAAAAAGTGTCCATGCGGAAACACGACCTAATTGCTGATGGTCGCCACCTCTAAATATGTAATAGATACCGAGTATTCCAACCAGGAAAAGTCCAACACCAAAAAACATCTGATGTTCATGCCGCATTGGAACTTGAGACAATGATTCACCGATCCATTTAGTTAAAAGGGATCCATCGGCAATCAAGTAACTCGATAGCGTTGGGGTCATTGACTTTATCTCGCCCACTGAGCGATTAAAGCCATAATCCAAGGATACGATTTGATATTGATACAGCAAAGAAAAAATTGCACTGCATAAAATAAATATAAGAACGAATGCGATACCAATTGCCGTTTTTGAATACGATTGACCTGTTTGCCAATTGCTAGATACAAATTCCTTTTTGCTCAAAATCCATACCAGCGTCATGATGCCTAAGAGATAAATTAGAAATACTCCGAGGTAAATCGAGCACAAGAACTGAATCAATAGCCAAAAGATCACTCGTACAAAAACAAAGATGTTTTTACTCTGCAAAAATTGATACATCGTTAAAAAAGCTAGCGGTACTGCAAAGCGATAGGTCAGCTGAGCATGCGCTTCTTTTGGTAATACGGGCAATGCAAAAGTGAATACAAAGGCACCAACGCCCGCGGCAAGGATTGAAAATCCAAGCCGTCTAAAAACATAGTAAGTCACCCAAAAGTTAAGGAGATTTCCAACGATGAACCAAGCTAAATAGGCGTATTCACGCTGCAATCCAGCAAGCCTGAATAAAATATATGACCAGCCTGACCCAAAATGGTTATCACTGAATGCGAGCACATTCTGGAAGGGATAAAAAAAGCCGGGGCTCCAAAGACTAGGTACCTCGCCCCTTACCCATTGATATAAATGTTCGAGGATGACACTGTTAAATCTTGCATCAAACAAGTCGCCGGGAATCGCTCTAAACCAATCGGTTGTATGCATGAGATAACCAAAAAAACCAGCGGCGAAAAGCGCAGCAAGCAATCCAGTTTGCAACAAGCATTCAACTGATGTTTTTGAATATCGATACATCTAAGCCTTTTGACTCATGTCATCCAATGATCTTCAAAGATGACTTTCTTTAATTGATTTGCGCTTTGCTCCCACGTCAGCCAAGACATTTTTGAAATATCTGGTGTCAAGCCTAAATGATTTGCTTCCAGCCAGCTTTGTACTGCGACAGCTAAAGCTTGCCCATCGCCCTTAAAATACGTAGCGTAGTCACCGGCAACCTCTTTGAATACTGATAAGTCGCGAGCAATGATAGGTTTGTGATGCTGGGCTGCTTCAATTAACGGCAAGCCAAAGCCCTCGCCAACACTTGAGGTGATTAGACAGGTTGCGACTTCATAAATCTTGGCTAGATACTCATCACTGACGCCCCTAAGCCAAAATAGTCGATGACCTTTTTCAGGATGGTTCTCTAGTCTGCTCACTAACTCATCCACTAACCAGCCATGCTTGCCGACTAATACTAAATTAACATCTACACCTTGTGACCACAAGATCTCGAACGCATCAAGAGTGATCTGATGTGCTTTGCGTGGTTCGATCGTCCCGACGGATAAAAAAGTAGCCTTGGCCGATAGCTTTTCAAGTACAGATAAGCCATTTTCAGGCAAGCCGACAGAGGGCACGCTGTTATCGATATCCGCCCCGAGGTGAAACCAACCGATCTTATATGGTCTTGAAGGTTTTTCTACATTTGCAGCACGCCATTCGATCAATTCGTTTGCGACCGCTTTTGAGATGCAAACAGCACCGTCAAACTTTGCAAGATTACGAAGCCAGTCTGCATGTACATGACCTAAACTCGAAGGCCAAAAATGCGGGAATTGTATTGGTAACAAATCAAATACAACAAAATAAACGCCTAGCCCTCGTGACCTCAAACCATTGAGATAAGGCAATTGGTATCTTGTCACTTGATGCTGTAGATCAAGCCCAAGAAAAACATCTCCGGGAGACGACTCAATGATAGGGTCGGTCAAACTGAGTGTTTTTGTACCATCATGATTAAAGTATTTTTCTAAAAATTTGTTTGCCTGCCGATAGCCAATCTCTGCTGTAGTTCCGTAAACGGGCTCGACTGAATATCCCGCAGGAGGGTTTTGTATTAATTGAAATAATATGCTCCGGGTGACGCGCTGAACTCCACTTGCAGCATCTTTGGTCACAAGCTCAGAGACATCAACAAACAGTTTTTTTAATCCTTGGCGTGGCTGATTGAGTGCAATCATCGAAGCGCAACGCATCAACGCATCACCTGTCATGCTTGGCGATAACTCGGCAATAGCGTCGACTAACCTGACCGATTGATCAGCTTGTGGGTCAACACTCTGCTGAATCTCAAGATTGCGCAATGCTTGCAAGGCCCGTTTTCCACAAGCATCCCATGAATAATGCGCTAGATTTTGCGCACCTTGTGCAATCAGCTTTTCTCTAAACGATTTATCCGTCAACACACGCGTCAGCTTGGCCAGAATATCTTGCTCAGATGTTGGATCAAACAACGCATCCGCATCGCCGACAACCTCCGGCAAGCTGCTGGTGTTTGAGGCAATCACAGGAGCACCACAAGACATTGCCTCTAGTACTGGCAAACCAAACCCTTCATGAAGAGAAGGAAAAATATACACATGACAAAGGTTGTATAAATGGCACAAATCAATATCTGAAATGACCCCTGTAAACACCAACCGGCCAACGGGAATGCCACAAGATTTTGCGTGTGCTCGCAAAGCTTGAATATTTGATTCGGGAATTTTTCCTGCAATGACTAATTGGTATTTTTCAAAAAGCTCTTTAGGCAATTGGCGATATACACTGATCAAGCGATGCAAGTTTTTTCTATCATCTGCACCGCCAGAATACAAAACAAATTGATCGACAATATCGAACCGCTTTTGAAGAGAAGCAATATCGAAGTCAGAAACTTCTGTCCGCAAAAAAATCGGATCGCAAGCACCTGAGATATTCGTTATTTTATTTTGATCAAGGTGAAGATACTCAACAGCCTCGCGCAAGGAATTCTCAGATATCGTCAGCCATGCATCTGATCGTTGCAGGTGTTCAAGCTTTGTCCTATAAAATCTTTCATACGCGGCATTCGGACTCAGATAGATTTCAGACTGCACCAAGGGTATTAAGTCATACAAAATTGAAACCGTCTGATGTGAAGCGGACAGTCGACCAACACTTGTGACCGTATCGTCACCAAACCCATCAAACATACTTGTGATCAATACGATCTCAGGCTGCAGTCTGATCAAAAAATCTTCACGAATAAGCTCTGCAATTTGACTGTTGCCATAGTTGCTTTCCACATATCCCTTGACGGGCCCAGGAGCGAACCAGACACGAATATCTTCTTGAGCAATCAGTCCATCAAGTGCAGTACGAATTGGCTCAATTGTGTCGGCAAACATCCCGTTCAGTGCAACGATGATTTGATGATCACCCTTATTGGCTAGGATCGCTTTCGTCAACGAAAGGCTATAGCGCCCAATTCCACGATAACGACTCTCACTTTGCGCACCTTGAAGGTCAATCACTATTCTCATTGTTTGCTGGCTCTTTTCTTGTCTAAGGCTGCCTTTAACTCGTGGTGGATATGCTGCGCTAGCGGTGTAGGCTGAGTGGAGATCAACACGGGCGAATAGGGCGAATCTGTTATCTCTACAGCATCGACATTCAAGTGATCTTCGACTGTGATGCGCAGATATAAAGCACGCAAATAGTCGTAAAGCTTTACCTTGCCAGCAGCTCCACTGTGCCTCGCACGTAAATCAGGATGTGCATCAAAATAATTGATCGCATAAACGAGCAATGGCCTGCAAACTTTTTTAGCGAGATCACGGAGTCGTCCCCTCAAGCCGCGCTCTCGCAACAACTTGATTTGCTTGCCAGCCCAGCGAACTGGCGCAGTGATGCGCCAAGAAGTGCTGGCATAAATTGCATTCAATGCATTTTCCGCGAAGATGGCTTTGGTCATGGCTTGCTCAGCCAGCACTGCAGCGCGCTCTGCAGCTGACGATGCGTCGGTCACTCTGACATTAAGCTGCTGATCATAGGCACCTGCCAACATGCCAAGTGTGACTCCATACTCGGGCTTAAAAGCCCAACTAAGTTGACGAGTGATGTCTTCTGAAGATGACTTCTGGGCAACGATGGCATAGTCAGGACTCACCCCGCCGAGCACATCATGTATAGAAAGATTTCGGCCCACACTCAGATCGACTGGACCTTGCAGACGAATCACTTTTACTTGCGTAAAACCCAAATGTTCTGCAAGAAAAGAAAGCAACAATGGCGGAATGGGCTGCTTATGTGTCGGGTCAAGATAAAAGTTTGCTGTGCCGACGACAATATTTTCAGGATTTGGCGTTTCGAGAATTAATACTCCACCTGGCTTCAAAACCCGCAGCGATTCGCTAACAAGCGTTTGCAACACGTCAAATGGGATGTGCTCGGCAAGGTGAAATCCCGAAACAACAGACTGGCTCTGATCGGCACACTCCTTTAAACCTGCGATCGCATCTTTCGTCTGTACCTTTAACCCTCGCTCACGACAAACAGCAAGCATGCCATCGTCAAGGTCAACGCCTTGGGCCTTAAAGCCTGTCTCATTCAGTAACTCTAGCCATTCACCACGTCCACAGCCCAAATCTATCGCTTCGCTGTTTGGATATAGCTCATTTAACGGCTGAATAAATGGCAAATAGACGCGTTGTCTTTCCTTGATAACGTCTCGTGAACCTCGGTGTTCATCCTCAAACGCTCTATAAAAACCAACACTCATCGATGCGTCTCCAACGTGGTGGGTAACCAGGCTACCCCTACAAACCGGTCTTTATTGATATTAATGACATTAAATACAATCGCACGGTCTCGCCATTCGTAATTGTTAGCCACATGCGTATCAGCCGTATGCAGGGCAACAGCGACCGAATACGAGCCTTCACCCAAGTTGGCTGAAAAGCTCAAATCAAACTCAATTTTTTCACCAGCTTTAAGATTTTTACTAGGCTGTTGCAAATGATGTGTATTGGTACCAAATATGGGTTGACCCAATCTATCTTTGATCATGTAACCAAGCACAATCTCGGAAATATCTTTGTGAATAGCGGCCTTAACTTTAATTCGAACTGCCTGTCCAACATCAACGATCTCTATCATTTCGTCCTGTTCATTGACGAGCACAGCCTCAATAATTGTCGCTTCACCTGTGCCAGAAGTCGTTTTTACTTTCCCATCGGGCAAAAGTTCTTGACGTACATTCTGATTTCCTTTTTCGGCCAGCATGGCGTTGTAATAATCCATGACAGCCTCAGGCTCTCCCTCCATCGCGAGTCGACCACCATCAAGCAAAATGGCGCGATCGCAAATGCCTTGTACTGCACCTTTATCGTGCGACACAATCAGCAACGTAGTGCCAAGTTTATTGAACTCTCGGATACGGTCGAAACTCTTGTGCTGAAAATAGGTATCGCCGACAGACAGCGCCTCATCAACAATTAAAATATCGGGTCGACGAGCCGTGGCGACACTAAAAGCCAGTCTCATCTGCATGCCGCTTGAGTACACTCTGACAGGCTGATCGATGTAATCTCCAATCTCTGCAAAGGACTCAATTTCAGGCATTAACCTATCAAGCTCTTCAACGCTGTAGCCCAACAACTGGCCGGCCATGATCGCATTTTGCCGACCTGTGAAATCCGGATGAAATCCCATACCCAGCTCAAGCAACGCCGCGACACTGCCGTTTACGGATACAGATCCTGTCGTGGCTTGAGTCGTACCTGTAATCATCTTGAGCAATGTGCTTTTTCCTGCGCCATTGATCCCAACAATGCCGACCGCCTCACCTGGGCTGACAATGAAGTTCAGATCTTTAAGAACCCATTTCATCGTATGTCTTTCTTGACTAAATGGGATGAGCCACTCTGCAAGACGCGACCAACGACTTGGATATTGTTTATAAGCTTTGCCTAATTGAGCAACCGTGATTGAGCCCATTAAAGTTCATCCACCATTTCACCAGCATGTTTGCGAAATAAGTGCATTCCCCAAAAACATAACAAGATGGCAATCATACTGACTGGCAATAATGACGACCAATCAGGCCATTGACCATTCACTAGAATTTGTTGATAGGCAGTAATAATATTTGTCATGGGGTTATAGCGCAAAGCATCGCTCACATACACCGGCAATATATTGATGGGGTACACCACCGGCGTTAGCCAAAACCAAAACTGCAAAACCACACCAAAGAGTTGTCCCACGTCTCTAAAAAAAACATTTAGTACGCCCAATGTGATGCCTAAACCAACTGAAAAGAGTATCTGGACAAGCAGCACTGGGAAAACAGCTAAATAGACTATTCCAGGAAAGCTTCCGGAAAAAATTAGAAAAATTGTGAACAATCCAAAAATAATAGAAAAGTTCAAACTGGCATTGGCGACAACAATCACTGGCAGACATAGTCTTGGGAAACTAATTTTCTTGAGCAAGTTCGCGTTTTCTAAAAAAACATTCTGCGCTCGGCTGACAGTTTCAGAAAAGAATGACCAAGTTAATACCCCTGCACACAAGTAGATGCTATAAGCAAACTGACTGTCTAAGCCAGGTAACTTAGCTCGCATGATCTGCGAAAAAACAATCGTATACACAGCAATCATTGCTAACGGATTGATGACTGTCCATGCCGCTCCGAGCAAGGAGTTACTATATTTGGCCTGAAACTCACGCCTGACGCTTCCGTATATAAAACCACGGTACGCCCACAAGGCTTTCAACATTTGCATTAAGCTTTCACTTTAGTTTGGGCATACGTTCTTAAATATGGTGCGAGTACTAAACACGACCATAGTGATCTTCGAATCTGACGATGTCATCTTCACCCAAATAACTACCGCTTTGTACTTCAATCAACACCAGGTCGATCTTGCCGGGATTTTCAAGCCGGTGTTTATGTCCGGCGGGGATAAAAGTTGATTCGTTTGTTGCGATGAGCAAATCTTGTTCACCGTTGACGACCTTAGCCATGCCATCCACCACAATCCAGTGCTCACTGCGGTGATGGTGCATTTGCAATGACAGCGAGGCGCCTGGCTTGACGACGATACGCTTCATCTTGAAGTTCGAACCTTCTTCGAGCACCGTGTAGGTGCCCCAAGGACGATGAACCGTGCGATGCAAGCGATAGGCCTCATGGCCGATTTTCTTTAGTTGCCCCACAATCTGCTTGACGTCTTGAGAGCGATTTTTATCCGCAATCAACAGGGCATCAGGTGTATCGATCACGATCAGGTTTTCGACGCCCACCGCTGCCACGATACGATCCTCTGCCTGGATGAAACAGTTTTTGACATCATGCAGAAAGGCTTCGCCTTCTATGCTATTGCCTTGGGCATCCGGCGTAACCAGGTCACCCAGCGCATTCCAGGAGCCGATGTCGCTCCAGCCAATCGAGCAGGAGACGACTGCGGCCTGTTTTGTTTTTTCCATCAGGGCGAAATCGATTGAGATACTTTCGGCCTGTGCAAATGTCTTTGCATCCAGTTCAATCTGATAATGGCCTGTGCCTTCTACCCGGCGCGAGACGTCCAGACTGTTCGACACCGCTTGAAGCACTTCAGGCACGTATTTTTTTAGCTCTGCCATGGCCGTCTCTGCAGTCATGCAAAACATGCCTGAATTCCAGAGATATTTGCCACTATCGATATAGGATTGAGCAGTTTCCAGATTCGGCTTTTCAACGAAGCGGCGTACGCTATTGCCGTCCGCCTCAATGTATCCGTAACCTGTCTCAGGCGACTCTGGCTGAATGCCGAAAGTGGTGATTTTGCCCGCTTCTGCGAGTTTGACAGCCTGCTGAACTGCGATTGTGAATGCAGGAACGTCGCCAATCAAGTGATCCGCCGTCAAGAACAACATGATGGCCTTGGGGCCATAGGTTTTGCAAATGGTCAGTGCGGCAGCGGCAATGGCAGGCGCCGTGTTGCGCCCCTCTGACTCGAGTATGAAGCCAAGTGGCATGGGGATATCGCCGGTTTCGCGATATTCATCCACAGTTTTGAAAAACAAATCCCGGTTTGTGACGGTGAGGACCTCGGCAACCCCTGGCAAGCCCTTTGCGCGTAAAAACGACTTTTGCAACAGGCTTTGCCCGTCTGCCAGCCTGATAAAGGGTTTGGGGTGTAACTCACGCGAAACAGGCCACAGGCGAGTACCGGCACCACCTGAGAGAATCACGGGGATTAATTGCATGATCGACCGTCAAAAATGTTGGAATGCTTACAGATCAGTATCCAGAACCAATAATCTTTATTTTGACAACAATTTAAGAGTATTTAAGTTTTGATGCTTTATCGGCACTTTTTTGCTAATGATCGCATCATAACAAGGACACGGACATTTCTGGCTTTTTAAGCGATTGCCTATATATAGGCTATTGGGTCAGGTTGAGGTGTTTTTGACCACTCTCCAAGTATAATGGAGGTTTTACTTAGTGTGATGGGGCTAGACGTGTCAAATAGCGTTGCAAATTCAAAAGTGGCTGTGATTACTGGCATCACCGGACAAGACGGTGCTTATCTGTCAGAACTGCTACTGTCTAAGGGTTACACGGTCTACGGCACCTATCGCCGCACGAGTTCAGTCAATTTTTGGCGCATCGAAGAGCTCGGGATTGAAAAACACCCCAATCTCCATCTGGTCGAATATGACCTGACGGATCTGTCTTCTAGCATTCGCTTGCTTCAAACCACACAAGCGACTGAGGTGTACAACCTTGCCGCCCAAAGCTTTGTTGGCGTGTCGTTCGATCAGCCTCTGACCACCGCAGACATTACCGGCATCGGCCCGGTCAACCTGCTTGAGGCCATCCGTATCGTCAATCCAAAAATTCGCTTTTACCAGGCGAGTACCTCCGAGATGTTTGGCAAGGTCCAAGCGATTCCCCAGATAGAAAGCACCCCTTTCTATCCACGCAGCCCTTATGGCGTTGCCAAGCTCTATGCGCACTGGATGACGATCAATTACCGCGAAAGCTATGGCATTTTCGGTACGAGTGGCATTCTGTTCAATCACGAATCGCCGTTACGCGGTCGTGAGTTCGTGACCCGCAAAATTACAGATTCGGTTGCCAAGATCAAACAGGGCAAGCTTGATGTGCTTGAACTGGGCAACATGGATGCCAAACGTGATTGGGGTTATGCCAAGGATTACGTCGAAGGTATGTGGCGTATGCTGCAGGCTGACGAACCTGATACTTTTGTACTGGCAACCAATCGCACCGAAACAGTCCGCGACTTCGTCACAATGGCATTCAAAGCTGCCGACATCACGATCGACTGGAAAGGACA
>CAMAYM010000027.1 GCA_945862495.1 Bordetella parapertussis
AGACGTACAGCCCGAACCGTAACGTGTGCCAACGCCGACCAACAATCCGGCGATCACCAGCAGAACCGTATCCGCATCAATCTGCGGTGTCGTGATGAGCTCGGTGGGAGCCAACGCGTTAAAAAGCCATGGCGCCGCAAACATGCCTGCCAAAAAAGCGATGCGCCAAAAAGTATCACCGGCCTTAGGTGGCAGAAGCCCTCCCAAAATACCGCTAATCCCCAGCACACGGCCGTTGATCAAAATAAAGAGCGCCGAGGCAACGCCCAAAATAATGCCACCCGAGAGAGCGCTCCAGGGCGTAAAGTGTGTCCAGTCTATGTTCATGTGTTGACCTCTTCATTGATACAAAATTGTGAATACAGCACTTCCATCACAGCAAGCGCTTGTGGGCTTGAGAGTTTGTAATAGATATTTTTTCCTTCGCGCCGAGTGCTGACGAGCTGTTCGTTTCTCAAGACAGTGAGTTGCTGCGAGAGGGTAGGTTGCAGAATGCCGAGCGAGGTTTCGAGCTCACTTACACAACGCTCTCCATGGGCGAGCTGACAAAGAATCATCAAGCGGTCGGGATTGGTGAGCACCTTCATCAGCCGGCAGGCGTTTGTAGCGGACGCCTTCATCGCGTCGAGTTCAAACGGGGCAATGTCTTCAGTAATCATGTTTGCGGGTGAAGTATCAATTTAAGATGACGAATTATAATATATATACAAACAAATTATTTATATATATAATATTCATAAGTTATATAAATATTTTCCTTGGAGTCTGTATGTCTACCACTTCCAAACAGCCAATGGTTCACGGCATTTTTGATCCTGCGACATGGACGGTCACCTACGTCGTGTACGAAAAGCCCGGTTCAGCGTGTGCCATCATCGACTCAGTGCTGGACTATGACCCTAAATCGGGTCGGACCAAGCATACCTCTGCGGACAAAGTGATTGACTTCGTTCGAGGTCAAGACTTGACCGTTGAGTGGATTCTTGAAACGCACGCCCATGCGGATCATTTATCAGCAGCCCCCTACCTCAAACAACATCTTGGCGGCAAGATAGCGATTGGTGATCACATCACCACGGTGCAAAAGGTATTTGCGGGCGTGTTTAATCTTGAACCTGAATTCCGTCAGGATGGTTCTCAGTTTGATGTCTTAATCAAAGAAGGCGAGCCCTTCATGGTTGGCGCGCTTGAGGGTAACGCGCTGTATGTCCCGGGTCATACACCTGCCTGTATGGCATATCAGTTTGGTGATGCGGTCTTTGTCGGCGACACCTTATTTATGCCCGATGTCGGTACTGCACGCTGCGATTTTCCTGGGGGCGACGCCAAAACTTTGTATGCCTCGACACGTCGTTTGTTGAGTCTGCCTTCTGATACCCGTTTGTTCATGTGCCACGATTATCCGCCGGCAGGTCGTGCGGTTTCTTTTGAAACAACGGTAGCGGAGCAGCGTGCAAAAAATATTCACGTTCACGATGGCATTACCGAGGCTCAGTTTGTAGAAATGCGAACCAAGCGTGATGCCACGCTTGAAATGCCGATGCTGATTCTGCCAGCAGTCCAGATCAATATTCGCGCAGGGCATTTGCCGCCTAATGAGTCCAATGGAGTCTCTTACGTAAAGATTCCTTTGAATGCGTTGTAAATGTATTTTGCATGTGAGTTGATACAGATCAATAGGGATTGAGATAGTTGTACCGCTAGGAGCATGGATACGTTTCAATGTTCAAAAGGGTTTCAAAAGAAGTTCAACAACTCAAGGGATATCAATCATGAAATGTAATGTTGGCACTATTGACCGCAGCTTGCGTATCGTCGCAGGTTTGATTTTGATTGGTTTGGCCGCAACGGGCACGGTAGGTATTTGGGGTTGGATCGGTGTGGTTCCTCTTTTAACGGGAATCTTCCGCTTTTGTCCTGCTTACCCTTTGCTGGGGATTAACTCCTGCTCTAAAGAAGGTGCAGGCGCCAGCTGTTGTAAAAAATAAGTGTGAGAGAGTCTGCGACCCGTCATCAATTGTGGTCGCAGTGTCTCTGCCTCACTGATGTTTGAACGCGATTGGCACAAGCACCGTTGAAGCAACTGGTTGTTGTCCTCTTGTGGCTGGAATAAAACGCCATTGGCGGACGGCTTCGATAGCCGCTTGATCGAGTCTTTCATATGCGCTGGTCGTTTGTACCGCGACCTCGCGAACCATACCTGTGGCATCGAGGCTGACACGCAATAGAACCGTACCAGCTTCCCGGAGTCGTCTGGAGGCGGCTGGGTAGACTGGATTGGGGCGATGCAGATAGTTGGGGTCGACTTGTGCTGGGATGGTGGGTAGTGAGTCGTTGGTGATGGCTGTTGGCAAAACAGGTGCTGTAGGTGACCCAGAGCTTGATGAAGGCGACACTTGAGGTGGTTTCTCCAACGGTGGGTTTACTGCTGGCGTCGCCGGTGGTGCAAGGGCAGGTTTTGTCTCAGGCTCGGCCTCAGGTTCAGCTGCAAGTGGAATCTCTTTTTCGATTTCAGTCATTGACTGGGACGTTGTTTCTGCAGGCGGCTCAACCGATGGGGATGTTTCAGGTGTGGGGGGGGCTTGTTCTGGCGTTGACTCAACGCTTGGGTCGACTTTTTCCTCGGGAGTGTTCTCTTCATCCTCCGCAGTCTCAAGGGTCACGGGAATCACAATACCGGACTGGCCAACATGCTCGTCTGTCTCTATGCCGACGCCATTAAGCCATCCAAAATGTGCCAGTAACAAAGCAATCACCAGCACATGCGCCAGCGTGACGAGCGTCAAAAGGGTGACGAATCGCATGCCGGACTTGGGTTGGAAGGCTGGTGTTGTAGGGCTTGTCATCAATGTAGTTTAGAGGTTTTCAGCTAATATTTATGCCTCGACTTGAATCGTCTCTTACTGAATGAACAATATGTCCAAAAAACTTCTTTCAAACGTGGCCTTTACACTACTGGCGGGCTTCATATTTTTGAATGCATTCTCTGTCGCAAAGGCCAGCGAACAGGTTGTCGGTGATTTAAAGCTCTCTGCGCCTTGGATACGCGCCTCCGTGCCTGGACAGGTCAACGGTGCGGGTTACGTGCAGATCGACAACAAGACCGGGCAGGCTGATCGTCTGATTTCTGCGACGACAAATGGTGTCAATCGCGTTGAGCTTCACACAATTATCACGGATAACGGCGTGGCCAAAATGCGTGAGGTGCCTGGTATAGACGTGCCAGCCAATGGTGCTGTCAAGCTGATGCCGGGTGGCTTTCACATTATGTTTCTTGGTTTAACTGCGCCTTTTAAGGCCGACACGACCGTTCCGGTTACGCTTAAGTTTGAAAAGGCGGGTGAGGTCAAGGTTGATTTTGAAATCAAGCCACCTACTTATAATCCAGGCGCTCCGTCCGGTCATGGTAGCCACCGTCACTGACCGCTGGAGTCGCACATGCTTGGTGTGACGGACTATCCCGCCTTTGTGGTGGCCTTCATCATTTTTTTGTTGATTCCAGGGCCGGGAAATCTCGTCATCATCACCTCGACGACCAAAGGCGGTTTGCGCGGCGGTTTTGCTGCCGCCATGGGCGTCATTCTTGGTGATCAAGTGCTGTCGTGGATGGCCGTCGCGGGGCTGGCGGCTGTGCTCGCTGCTTCGCCTGTAGCCTTCGAGGCGGTGCAATGGGTGGGGGCGATCTACCTTGTTTGGTTAGGCGCCAAAATGGTCTTGGCCAAGCCGGGTTCAGCGCCCGTACTCAATATCAAGCCCTACCATTACTTGCGCCAGGCGATGTTTATTACATTATTCAATCCAAAAGCAATTGTCTTTTATATGGCTTTTTTTCCATTGTTTGTAGACCCCGTCCAAAATCGAGGCTTGGTGACGTTTGGTTTTCTGGCTGCTACGATTGCTGTATTGGCTTTTTTGTATTGTGTCGTCGCAATTTTGCTCACACATTTCTTGGCGGAGCGGTTGCGCAGCAGTGCCATCACTTCTCTCGTGCTGGAAAAGATAGCCGGCCTGTGTCTCATTGGCTTTGGACTCAGGCTCGCGCTCTCGCGCTAAGCCTTTCTTCCCGACGTATCTTTACAGCCGGCCTGTTAGCTGTTTCCCTAATTCAGCCTTTATTTTGTTCCACCACCATATGCGTGTGAGCAGCCTTGAGCAGCGGGCAGGCGACAGCCTTTTGTACGCCAGCCTCAATCATTGCACCCAAAATATGCTCGTGTTCAGTCTGGTTGCCTTGGGTCAAGTCCCTGAGCATGGAGGCTGCAAAGCTCGAGCCTGACTTGGTCAGCATCGCCAAGGCTTTTTGTTGAGCGCTTTCTTTTGTGGGATATCCATTCGCCAGCGCAATCGCACAGCTTTCTGCATAGAAACTGGTCATGGTTTCCTTGCCCCATGGTGCATCAGCAATTTTTCCAACATGGCCGCGACAGAGTGTTGTCATGCCGGCAAGCGTTGCGAGAAAGACCCATTTATCCCAGAGTGATTGTTCAATGTTTTCGCTGTAAGTGTGGTCAAAGGCGGCTTGATCGCATAGCGCTGAAAACTCGAGTGCGAGTGCTTCGTGAGCGAGATCTCTGTGTCCGACCGTCAACGCGTGGAGGTCGGTGAGTTGTTTGACAGAGCCACTGCTGGTCACAGTCGCGGCGATATGTGCCACGCCGCCCATGACGCGGCTACGACCAAATTTCTCATCGAGTGTGGCGATATGGCTCAGGCCATTGAGCACAGGCAAAATCACGCCACGGCTACTTGCTGCGCTAACAGACTCTAGTGCGTCGTCCAGGTCATATGCTTTGGGCGCTAAGACGATGAGGTCGTACTCGGGCTTGAGCTGATCGCGGGTCACCGTCTTTGGGTGAAGAGTGAAAGTTTCTTTCGGTGTCTCAATCACCAGCCCTTCGACTTGGATTTTTTGATGTCTTTTGTCACGTAGCAAATACGTCACATCCGCACCCGCCTGAATGAGTCGAGCACCAAAATAGCCACCCACGCCGCCTGCACCCAATATTAGAATTTTCATGCTTTCTCCTTGTAAGCATCAATCTTATCGTTTTGACGGGCCTTATGCCACGAGAAGCGCAAGGGGGTGGAATCTTGTCTCGGAAATCATGGACAAAGACAAATTTTTAAAGGAACATGCCTGTCATGCATTTCGTGCTACTTTTGAAAAAAGCACAATTAAAATCTTGGAGATTGTTTTGAAAATATTTCGCTTAGCCTCTTATTTGCCTGTCGTCTGTCGACTGTCGCTGGCCTTGGGTGCAATTGGTACGGGGGCATATGTATCTGCCCAAGAGTTTCCAAAAGGTCAGACCATCACGATCGTGGTGGGTTTTGTGCCTGGCGGCGGGACCGATACTGCCACGCGCATTGTGGCCAAAAGCTTGTCGGCCAATTTAGGCCAACCCGTCGTCGTTGAAAACCGCGCCGGAGCGGGTGGGGTCATTGCTACGCAGGCGGTGGCCAATGCCAAGCCAGACGGCACGACCCTTTTGCTGGGTACGATCGGGCCGATGGCTGTTTCTCCTCACTTGATGAAAATGACGATTGATCCGCTCAAGGACCTCGCACCCATCACGATGGGCGTGAACTTTCCCAACGTCTTGGTCGTTCCACCCGAGTTAAAGGTGAATTCTTTGGCTGAGTTGATCGCGGCGGCTAAAAAGGAGCCAGGGAAGCTGACCTATGCATCCACGGGAGTCGGTTCGGCGGCACACTTGGCTGGTGAGTTGTTTGCGCAGCGTGCCGGAGTGGAAATGATTCACGTGCCCTACAAGGGCGGAAGCGCAGCCATGCTTGATTTGCTGAGCGGTCGCATTGATGCGTATTACTCGACGCCAACGACAAGTATTCAGCATGTTCAGGCCAACAAACTCAAGGCCTTAGCGACCACGGGTTTAAAACGTACGGACGCGATGCCTAATGTCCCCACGATGGCAGAGTCTGGCTTCCCGGGCTTTAACGCAACCAATTGGTATGCGTTTGTGGCACCTGGCAAAACACCTGCACCCATTCTTGATCGTTGGAACACTGAAATCGTCAAGGTACTCAACGATCCCGAGGTCCGTGCGCAACTCAATAAGCATGGCCTGACACCAGATCCCACCACACGTCAGGAACTGGCCGACTTTATGGCTAAGGAGTCCGCAACTTGGAAAAAAGTCGTGACTGAGCGCAATATCAAGCTCGAATAAACGACGTTATGCCTGGTTCTCTTAGTAGCATGGTGGCGTCCACGCGCGCACCTTTTAAGGTGCGCAGTTTTCGCAATCAGTGGGCCGCAGACTTGGCGACCTCCTGGGCCTTAGAAATGGAACTTCTTGTGCTGGGCTGGTATGTGTTGGTTGAGTCGGGCTCAGTACTACTGCTAGTGATTTTCGGAGCCTTACAATATACAGGCTCCTTGATTTCCCCTTTTCTGGGTATCGCAGGTGACAGAGTCGGCTATCGCGTGCTTTTTATGATGACGCGTGGACTGTATGCGCTGGCTGCAATGACAATTGCAGCGCTCGCATTTTTTGGCGGACTCACGCCTCTTACTGTCATTGCCGTTGCGACGTTTGTCGGTATGATTCGTCCCTCAGATTTGATGTTGCGCTATGCCTTAATCGGTCAGACGCAGCCTAGCGATCAGCTGACCTCTGCCTTGGGTATTTCGCGGATGACGTCCGACTCTGCGCGCATCGCGGGTGCTCTAGCGGGAGCGGGGATTTTTGCGCAGTTTGGAATAGTGCCGGTCTATATCATCATCACCGCGATGTACGTGTTGAGTTTTTATTTTTCAATGGGCGTGGCGGGCAAACCTGATATCGAGCATACACACAATACGCGGCCGTCTCCCTTTACGGATTTGCAGCATGCTTTTTCCTACGTGTGGGGCAAGCCAGTCTTGCTTGGCACAATGAGCATTGCATTTCTAGTGAACTTTTTAGCCTTTCCTTTTTCTCTCGGTCTACTCCCTTACATTGCCCGCTCTGTTTATGACGTGGGGCAGTCTGGCTTGGGCGTTTTGAGCGCGAGTTTTGCCTTTGGTGCACTAGTGGGTTCGATTGTGTTGGGAACAAACCGCTTTTCCTTAGGTACGGGGCGGGCACTTCTCATTGCGACGGGTCTTTGGTTCGGACTGCTATTGATGTTTGGACCCACGACCCATTTTGCCCTAGGGGTGACCCTTCTCGTGTGTGCGGGCTTTGTGCAAAGCATCAGCATGATTCCGCTTGCTGCAGTGATGTTGCGGGCGACTGAACCTCAGTATCGTGGTCGTATTATGGGGATGCGGATTTTGGCAATCTGGGGCTTACCGGCTGGGTTGTTGATCGCAGGTCCGTTGATCGACCTCTTGGGTTTTGTATGGACAACGGTTTTATATTCGTGTCTGGGCATTGCCGCTACGGTTGCTATTGCGCTCAAGTGGCGAAGTGCCTTGTGGTGCTCGTCAGCGCCCGCCAATCAACATGGCTAGCAGGCGCTTTGAGCTGACTGACGTGTATGGGCTTGATCAGTCCTTAACAGTGTCTCAGACGCCTTCGACGATTCGAATATCGCGCTCTGCAGCGCCAGTGCCGAGTGCGCGAATCGCCTCTTGGTAAGCAGGGCTGTTGTAGGCTGCCAGTGCCGCATCAACGCTTTCAAATTCAATCAGCACGGTGCGTTGCTTGACGCCTGCTTCTTTAATCGCGGCTGCTTCATTGCGGGCTAAAAATTTACCGCCTGCAGCAGTGAGGGCGGGTCCCGCCAGCTTGGCGTAGGCCGCCAATGCTTCGGGGTTAGTAATAGAACGGTAGGCACTGATCCAATATGCTTTAGCCATGAGGGGTCTCGATTTAAGTATGGGTTATTTCTAATTCAGCTGAGATGACACTATAGGCGTCTCTGCAAAAGAATGCTCTTTATGTTAGGGTTGATACTAGGGCGAATAATATAAAAAATTCCGACATATCGCTCGGATCCTCGCTCTTCATAAAAAAATATAGTCGCCCGGAGACAAACGGTGTTTGGCAAGAAGATTTTTTACGGCTGGAAAATGGTGTTTGCTGCGGCCTCGCTGCAGTTTATTCAGTCGATGATGTTGCATCAGGCTTTCGGGGCCTATGTCGCTGTCCTCATCCAGGATAAGGGGTGGAGCAAAACCTCTGTTTCAGGTGCATCGGCCATGATGTCAATGGAAGCCGCCGTCATTGGTCCGATTTTGGGTTGGTTTCTAGACCGTTTTGGCTCGCGGGGCGTGATAAAAGTCGGCGTCATTATGTTTGGCATTGGCTTTATGTTGCTTAGCCAAATTGACACGTTGTTGGGGTTTTATGGTGCAGTGATCGTGATTGCGATCGGCTCTTCGATGGCGGGATACTTTCCCCTCAATGTAGGCGTCATCCAGTGGTTTGAGAAAAAACGCGCTCGCGCGCTGTCGATGGTAGGCCTGGGGCTTGCCTTGGGTGGCATGTTTGTGCCCATCGTCGCCTGGAGTATCGAAAGCATCGGTTGGCGGGAGACCGCTTTTGGATGTGGTGTGGTGGCAATCGTAATTGGCTACCCCTTGGCCTGTATTTTTCGTCGACGTCCCGAGGATTTTGGGGAAACGGTAGATGGTCTGGGCACGCAGCGGGGCACTGTCGACGTCTCGGGTGTTGACCCAGAGTCCAAGGCGGAGCCCGAGTTCACCGCCAAACAAGCGCTAAGAACAAAGGCGTTTTGGCTCTTGTCTGCCGGTCATGGCGTGGCGTTGATCATTGTGACTGCTGTCAACACGCACGCGATTAACCATATGCGGATTTCCTTAGGCTACACCATCGCCCAGGCGTCCTTCTACATCACACTGATGACCGGGTTTCAAGTCATTGGTGTTTTGCTTGGAGGAGTGCTCGGCGACAAACTGCAAAAGAATCGGGTGGCAGCCGTTTGTATGACGATGCACATGGTCGGCATGCTGATGCTGACTTATGCCTTGGGACCAGTCATGTTGGTGCTTTTCGCTGTGTTTCATGGTTTAGCGTGGGGTATTCGAGGACCATTTATGCAGGCGATTCGAGCAGACTACTTTGGTAGAAAATCCATCGGCATGATTCTGGGTTTATCCGCGATGTTGACGGCAGTGGGGCAGGTGTCTGGCCCCTTGCTTGCCGGAGTGATGGGTGATGCAACGGGCAATTACGACCTAGGCTTTACGGTGCTCGCCCTGATCGCGGGCGCGGGAACCTTTTTATTCTGGTTCGCTAAGCCACCCCCTCTGCCAGGAATGCCTACAGGTGTCCAAGCAGCATGAGGCTTTAAGTAATTTAGTCACATGGCTCAGTTAAAATTGATTAATGACTTATTTAAAAATTTTGGCCGCACCTTTAGTGCTGCTCTTATCAGCATGCATCACGCTTGGGCCTGATTACGACCGCCAACAGTCGACGCAATGGGAAACTGAGCCAAAAGCTTGGCAAGAGCCCTTACCCCATGAGGGAGAGCAGGTCACACTCGTGTCGTGGTGGGCACAGTTTAAAGATCCTGTATTGATCGAGCTCGTTGAGCAGTCACAAAAACAAAGTAACACCATGGCGCAGGCGGCATTGCGTATCGCGCAATCTCGCGCCTTGCTGATCACGGCCGATGGCGCCGCACTGCCTGTTTTAAACGCGACAGGCGGGGTGTCTCGGGGCACCTATCAATTGGGGGGTCCAGTCATCGTTGCCACCACCACACAGGCACAACTTCAGGCAGGCTGGGAAATAGACTTGTTCGGTGGCCTGGCTCGTGCAAGTGAAGCTTCCCGCGCGCGCTTGGCCGCTCAAGTGGCAAACTGGCATGAAGCCCGGATTTCTGTTGCAGCCGATACGGCGAGTCTTTACACCAACTTTCGTGGATGCGAACAGCTCTCTCAACTGGCTAGTGCCGATGCGCAATCGCGGGCACAGACCGCTCGGCTGACGCAGGAACTGGCTCAGACTGGCTTTCAGTCACCCGCGGTGGCGGCGTTGGCGCGTGCCAGTGCTGCCGAGGGCCAGAGTCGTGCGGTTGCGCAACGCGCCGAGTGTGATTTGCTGATCAAGGCGATTGTCGCACTCACCGCCATCCCTGAGCCTGAACTTAGAAGTCGCTTAGCCAAAGGGACGCGGGTATTGCCTTCGCCAGCTATGCCTGAAGTCAAGCGTATTCCTGCGCAAGTCTTGCTGCAGCGTCCAGACGTTGCGGCTGCTGAGCGTGAATTGGCTGCAGCGAGTGCAGATATTGGTGTGCGAGAAGCGGAGCGCTTTCCGCGGCTCTCCCTGTTGGGCAATATCGGACCCTTGAGTTTTGATACGGCTGTGGGATCGATTACGGCCACTTCCTGGTCGATTGGTCCTTCGCTGAGTTTGCCTATTTTTGATGGCGGCCGTCGGGCGGCCAACGTTGAAACAGCAAAGATTGCTTACGAGGTCGCGGCGACCAATTACAGAACTCAGGCGCGTCGCGCAGTTAAAGAAGTTGAAGAGGCACTGGTCAGACTCGATAGCCTTAATCAGCGAGAGTCGGAAAGTTTGAAAGCCTCTAAGGGCTATCGCGAGTCACTTCAAGCGGCTCAAGATCGTTACAAATTTGGTCTATCTAGCATCCTCGATCTTGAAGAAACAAGACGATTGTCCGTGAACGCAGACAACATATTAGCGATTGTTCGACGAGAACGAGTCAGTGCCTACATCGCACTTTATCGCGCGGTGGGCGGTGGCTGGGAGGCTCGGGATCTCGCCTCGGTCGTACGCGCTGTGCAACAGAATCCAAGCGATATTTTGACAGGCAAGCTCCAATAATGAAATCAATGATCCATTCAATACGCGTCTCTTTGTTGAGTCTGACCTCATCACTGACTGTCCTGGCCGTCGTGATGCCAATGTCAGCCGCTTCAGCGCAAACGGGTCCAGCCCGTCCTGCGTTAACCGTCTCTGTGACACAACCCTTATTGACACCGTTGCCTGCGACGATTCGTGCCAATGGCAATATTGCCGCTTGGCAAGATGCCTCGGTGGGCGCGCAGGTCGGTGGCTTGCGCATCGCCGAAGTGCGTGTCAATGTTGGGGATCATGTCAAAAAAGGACAAGTGCTGGCAGTGTTTGCCAAGGACACGGTATTGGCGGATTTAGCTGTACAAAAAGCGCTTGAGTCCGAGTCGGTGGCAGCTCTTGCCGACGCCGAGGCGAATGCCTCACGTGCGCGTAGTCTGAAAACCTCAGGTGCATTGTCTGCGCAGCAAATTAGTCAATATTTGACGGCACAGCAGACGGCTGCCGCTCGGGTAGAGGCGGCGCGTGCGCACCGCCAATCCCAAGAGCTGCGTTTGACTTTCACGGAGGTCTTGGCCCCCGATGATGGCGTTATATCAGCTCGCATGGCTAGCGTTGGTGCGGTGGTGCCATTAGGAGCAGAGCTTTTCAAAATGCTAAGACAAAATCGTCTCGAGTGGCGCGCAGAAGTTGTTTCCGAAGAGTTGAGTCGCATCAAAGTCGGGATGCCGGTTGACGTGCTGCCTGCCAGCCTGCCCAAAGGGTTGCCCCCCATCGTTGGCAAGGTTCGCGTGATTGGACCAACGGTCGATGCCCAAGCGCGTACGGCGATCGTATATGTGGATTTACCCATCGCGTTGAACGATGAGCCACCCGTGCGTGCAGGGATGTTTGCAACTGGTGTATTTAATCTCGGAGACAGTCAAGGTTTGACGGTTCCGCAAGAGTCCGTTGTGATGAGAGACGGCTTTAGCTATGTATTTAAACTCGATGCCGCAAAGCGGACTGAACAAGTGCGCGTCCAGATTGGACGTCGCGTAGGTGGTCGCGTAGAGGTTTTGGCTGGACTGACCGCTTCGGACACGATTGTAGAGTCGGGCGCAGGCTTTTTGACCAATGGCGATTTGGTCTCGGTTGAGCGGCCATGAACTTTTCAGCCTTTTCTATTCGGCATCCGATTCCGGCGATTTTGCTATTTATTTTGCTATCGATTGCGGGTGTGTTGTCTTTCCGTGCGATCGGGGTACAGGATTTTCCTGATATTGAATTACCGATGGTCACGGTTGAAGCGAGCCTGCCGGGTGCTGCACCTGCAACGCTCGAGACGGAGGTTGCACGTAAACTCGAAAACTCGATTGCGACCTTGCAAGGCATCAAGAATGTATACACCAAGATTCTTGAAGGCACGGTGGTCATTAATGTCGAATTCGTGCTCGAAAAGAATGCGATGGAAGCCGTCAATGATGTCAGAGATGCCGTGACACGCGTGCGTGCGGATTTGCCCGCGGATGTGCGTGACCCGACCATTTTGCGGGCGACTACGGCAGGTCGTCCGTTAATGACCTACGCCATTACTTCATCTCGCTTAGACCAAGAGTCACTGTCATGGTTGGTCGACAACACCATTGCGAAGCAACTCCTCACTGTAAATGGCGTTGGCCGCGTCAAACGGATGGGTGGTTTAAATCGAGAGATCCGTGTCGAGCTAGATCCTGCACGGATGACGGCATTGGGTGTGACGGCTGCCGATGTGTCGCGTCGGCTGAGGTTGATTCAGCAGGAAGCGCCGGGTGGACGAGGAGATATTGGCGGTGCAGAGCAAGCCGTTCGAACAATCGCTACCGCAGAGACTGCACAAGACTTAGGCAAGATCGACCTGTCTTTGCAGGATGGTCGTCGAGTACGCTTAGACCAGATTGCCACGATTACGGATACCACTGCAGAGCGTCGCTCACTGGCACTTTTCAATGGTCAACCGGTGGTTGCGTTTGAAATTATGCGTAGTAAAGGCGCAAATGAGGTGACGGTTGCGCAAGACGTCCGGCAAATCATTGATGGCTTGCAGGCAACAAACCAGGATGTTGCATTTTCAGAGCAAATCGACAATGTCGAGATGACCGAAGAAAACTTTGATGCCTCGATGAAGCTCTTGTACGAAGGCGCAATTTTGGCAGTGTTGGTGGTGTGGTATTTCTTGCGTGACTGGCGCGCCACAATTGTTTCCGCGGCGGCACTCCCTCTATCGATTTTGCCGGCATTTCTCGGGATCTATTTATTCGGTTTTACGCTCAATATGGTCACCTTGACCTCTTTGGCGTTGGTGGTGGGTATCTTGGTCGACGATGCGATCGTCGAGGTCGAAAACATTGCGCGTCACCTTCAAATGGGTAAAACGCCTTTTCAGGCGGCCATGGATGCTGCCGATGAAATTGGAATGGCGGTGATTGCCACGACCTTTGCATTGGTCGCGGTGTTCTTGCCTACCGCGTTTATGGATGGGATACCAGGTAAGTTTTTTAAACAATTTGGTTGGACCGCAGTCCTCGCGATTATGGCGTCGCTGGTAGTGGCTCGATTGCTGACACCGATGATGGCTGCGTATTTGATGAAGCCCCTAGGTGTTAAACATGCAGAGCCAAAGCCTGACAGCTGGGTGATGCAGCGTTATCTCAAACTGATGACTTGGTGTTTGAGCCATCGTCTCATCACGATTATTTTTGCTTTAGTGTTTTTTGTGGGCTCGCTAGCCTTGGTGCCGCTCCTGCCAAAAGGTTTTGTGCCACCGGCAGATCGGGGGCAAACCATGGTCAATATTGAGCGCGCACCGGGCAGTACGCTCGAAGACACTTTACGTGCGGCCGAGTCGGCAAAAGAAAAACTCTCCCAAGTTCCCGAAGTCCGCCGTGTTTTTAGTTCGGTGGGTGGAGGGGTGTCGGGTGATGTGTTTGCACGCGGCTCGGCTGCTGAAGTTCGCAAGGCTACGCTGACGGTGACACTCAGTCATCGCTCAGCGCGCAGCAAGAACCAGCAAGAAGTCGAGGCGGAAATTCGACGCGTGTTGGCGCTTGAACCAGGCGTACGGATTACCGTGGGTCCTCAGGATGCCGGCGCGAAAATGCAAATTGTGCTGCAAAGTGAAGATCCTGTTGCCTTGAATAAGGCTGCGCAGGCAGCTGAGCGTGATTTGCGTACCTTAAAAGATGTTGGCGGTGTCACCTCTTCTGCGAGTCTCTTGAGACCGGAGTTGATTGTGCGGCCTAATTTTGCGCGTGCTGCCGATCTGGGCGTGACGGCACAAAGCATTGCCGAAACCTTGCGGGTAGCGACTAGCGGCGATTATGACGTCAGTTTGGCCAAGCTCAATCTCGCTGAGCGACAGATCCCGATTCGCGTCAAGCTTCCTGATGCGACACGGACTGATATTGCAGCGCTTGAAAGACTCATGGTGCCTGGCCGCTACGGGCCTACGATGCTAGGTAATGTTGTGACGTTTACGATGGATAGCGGGCCGGCTCAAATCGATCGTCTTAACCGCAGCAGAAATGTGATTTTGGATGTGGAGTTGGGGGGGCGGCCGCTCGGCGAAGTGTTTGCCGAGGCGATGGCTTTACCGAGTTTGAGTGCTTTGCCGCCTGGCGTCACCTTGGCCGAGCTGGGCGATACCAAAGAAATGCAAGCATTGTTCGCAAGCTTTGGTTTGGCGATGCTGATCGGGCTGTTATGCATTTATATGATTCTGGTGCTTTTATTTCATGATTTTTTGCAGCCAATTACGATTTTGGGCGCGTTACCACTTTCAATTGGTGGCGCATTCGTTGGATTGCTGCTGACGGGTAAAAGTTTTTCAATGCCATCCCTGATCGGATTATTGATGTTGATGGGTGTGGTGACCAAAAACTCGATCTTGCTTGTGGAGTATGCGATCACAGCAAGGCGGCAAGGGATGTTGCGTACCGAGGCCTTGATTGACGCCTGTCACAAGCGTGCGCGACCGATCGTGATGACTACGATTGCGATGACGGCAGGCATGATACCGATTGCGATTGGTTGGGGCTCTGATCCGAGTTTCCGCTCGCCGATGGCGATTGCCGTGATTGGTGGGTTGATGACTTCTACGCTGTTAAGTCTACTTGTTATTCCAGCAGTGTTTACCTACGTGGATGATCTCGCGCAGTGGTTGCATCGCATGAGGGTCAAACTAACTGGTCACCGTCCTGCCTCAGCGTCTACAGGTGCGGATGTCGCGACCTCTCAGGTTGACCGCACTGTATAAAAAACGGGTCCCTGAGCCTGAAAGTGTTGCCAATTTTTCCTGATTGCGCTCAGATTGTAATTGGCGCCTAGCGGAATATAAGGCACCTGATCCAGTACCTCGACTTGGATGGCTTGGCAGATTTTCTTTCGCGTTTGTAGAGTGTCAGCAAAAAACCAATCCATCCTTAGCGCTTCAAGTGTGGGGTTGGTTGGCCAGCCAAACCAGCCTTGTTTGCCCGTTCCGCGCATGCCGAGGTTGGAGGCGGGATCGAGGTTGCTCGTGCCCGTAAGTGCAGTAAAGGCAACATTCCAGCCTCCAGCCTGTGGGGGATCTTGATTATTACGACGCTGTAAATACGTGCCCCAATTCATCGGTCGCAATTCGGTCTTGAGACCGAGTTGCTTGAATAAATCCTCTGTCACCAGCGCACAGGCGTGATAAGGGGCAGCATCGACTGGATCCAGAATGACGATGGTCCCGCCTTTGTAGCCGGCTTCTTTAATGCGCTTGCGTGCGCGTCCGATATCGCGCTTGCTATTGAGCTTTTCCATGCCGGCCTCGGAGGCCATCGGCGTGCCTGGCGCAAAGACACCACATTGCGCATTCCAGTATTCAGGAAAATCTGCACCATTGGCCGCCATCATAAAGTCGGACTGACTGATCACTGACAAAATGGCGCGACGCATCTCTACGTTATCAAAAGGTGCGTGCAGATGATTAAAACGCATAATAAAAATCGATGGCAGCGCAGCTTTGATCAGTTCGATGCGCGGATTTTTACGCAGCATCGGAATAAAGTCATTGTCTACTAACTCAATACCATCGACTTCATTGTTTTGAAGCGCTGCAACGGCGGTGGCGCGATCGGGAATAATGAGCCATTTAAGCCCGTCGATGTATGCAATCTTAGGACCCGCCGTATTGCTGGCAACGCCTTCGATGCGGGGAACATAGCCTGAGGCTTTCGCGTATTCAACCTTAGAGCCAGAGACCCATTGCTCGGGTAAAAACCGGAATGGACCGCTCCCTATCATTTCCTTGATCGCGACATTGTCGGGCGTGTTGGCTAAACGCTCAGGCATGATTGAGGCAGACGTTGAGGCGAGGGTGTAGGGCAGTAGTGAAAACGGTTTGCTTAAAGATATTTTGACTGTGGTGGTGTCGCTGGCCACAATCTCAGTCAGTAGACTAAAAAGTGTTTGCCCCAGCAAATTGCGTTGACCGAATCTTTTTAGACTGGCGACAACGTCTTGGGCCACGACGGGATTGCCGTCATGAAAGCGCAGGCTTGGGCGCAAACTGAGTGTCCATTGAAGCCGATTTTCGCTGAGCTCAAAACGCTCAAGCATTTGTAGCTGTGGTTGATATTGAGCATCCAAACCAAAAAGGGTGTCAAACACTTGCATGGCATGGCAAGCAGTAATCCCCGCAGTCGTGAAAACGGGATCGAGCACCGAGAGGTCCGTCGAAGGCACCCAGCGAAAGGTGACGGTTGGTGTTTGAGCAGAAAGCTTGAAGGGCGTACTCAACAGGCCCGCTGTGGTGCCTGTTGTGGCGAGAAAAGTGCGGCGATCCATAGGACTCTACTAAAAATGTAATGCGAGTTAGACTCAAGCTAGGGCGCGAGGCTCCAAAGATTGTCGTTCAGCGTGGCACGTGCTTCGGTACGTAACTTTTCCAAATGTGCCAATAAGGATTTTTGCGCAACCGCATGCAGACGTTCCGGTGTGTCCTCATACGCGATTTTGACCAACACCTCTAGCGGAGCAGGTTGTCCAGTACGTCTGAGTGCAGCCATCACTTTATTTTCACGATCCTGTCTGTGAATCAAAATGCGGTCAACGTTTTCGGCAGGTTTATCCATCAGGAAACCATGGCCAGGCGCGAAATAGTCTATTTTTTCATCTAACAGCATGCGCAGCGAAGCCAGATATTCGATCATGTTGCCATCTGGTGGGCTAATGACCACCGTGGAACCTTGCATGATGTGGTCACCCGTAAACAAAAGGTTTTGGGACTCGAGCAAAAAGCAGACTTGATTTGAGGCGTGACCTGGCGTGTGAAGGACACGCACGGCATGACCCGCGATGTCCAGTCGCTCTTGATGCCTGACGACGTGATCTGGTCTGAAGGTCTGATCTTGATTGGGAAAGGCGGGCGCAGGCATGCCATAGATGGCGGCACCTGTGCGTTGCTTGAGCAAAGCTGCAGCGGGTGAGTGGTCGAGATGTGTATGCGTGCACAAAATCCAGTGAATAGGACCTGGCGCAGCTGTGATCAAGGCCTCAATGTGCGAATCGAGTAGCGGACCAGGGTCGATGACGGCGACGCCTAGTTCGGCATTGCCTATGAGGTAGCTGTTGGTACCAGGCCCCGTCATCATGCCGGGATTTGCAGCGGTCAGGCGTAGGACATCTTCTCCGATCGTCACAGCTTGACCGGGTTCGATAAACGTGCGATGCGCGCCTTGATTGTCGGGGTCGAGCTTTTTAATTTCAGCGTAAGCAAAGTCTCCTGGAATCAACGTGTGTGTAGCACCCGAGCGATCAATGCCCGCCACGGGTGCCATGACCTGTTTTGGGCGAGGTTTGCGCGCGTACTCCAGCAGTTCTTCAACATGTTTAAAAGGCGCCAAGCTTTCGAGCGTTTTAATCGTAGGGAACATGAGGTTGAGTGTGCCTGAACGATGCAAGTCAATGGCTTGATCAGGACGTACCCACAGCTGTCCAACTGTTTCATGATTGTCTTGCAGCGCGGTTTGTCCCTCAGGTGCTTGTGCAACAAAAAATCGCGTGTCATAACGTCTAGGACGTCCGGCCTGGGTGACCCAGTGGCTGTAATAGGCGATACGATCCGTGGCGGCCTGCACTTGTTCTTGCCGCAAAATATCCATAAAGGATAATTTGCTCTGTGCCATATCTACGCGAAGCGCAGCCAACCGTTCCGCTTCATGTGCGGCTAATTGCAGGAGCTGGTCGCTACCGCGATAACCAAGCAGCAACCCTGATTCTTCGAAACATTCTCGGATAGCGGCAATCCAGTAGGCGAGGCCGCCTTGCTCAATCCCAAGCGTCTGACTAGCCACCTTGTCATCGAGTCCGACACAAAGAGATGCGATTTCAGGATGGTGGTCAGCACGATCGAGTGCACCACCCGGAAAAACATGCATGCCCTTTGCAAATTCGACAGCGGTAGTTCGCTCCATCATGAAGACTTCGATGCCATCGCTGACATTACGCGCGAGAATGACGGTG
This sequence comes from Bordetella parapertussis, assembly GCA_945862495.1. GTDB lineage: Bacteria > Pseudomonadota > Gammaproteobacteria > Burkholderiales > Burkholderiaceae_B > Zwartia > Zwartia parapertussis_G. Next base: position 18,246 of record CAMAYM010000027.1, read on the forward strand.
GCGGCGGGGCGGGGGAGGGCTATAGGGGTTGTGTTGCTCATTTTTGAGCGTGCGCTGGCGTCGATGCGGCACTCAACGGAAGCGACGTCCCGATCATTGCGTCGCGCGTCACAAGTGCAGCCAATTCCGCCTCACTGAATCCCTCGGTGCCCGCTGGCTGATAAGGCAATACTAAAAATCTTAAGTCAGCCGTACTATCCGAGACACGGACCTCGACATCATCGGACAAATGCGTGCCAAACTCGGCGAGCACTTTGCGAGGTTCGACGACAATGCGTGAGCGATAGTCGATCGACTTGTACCAAGCCGGTGGGATACCAAGCAGCATCCGGGGGTAGCAAGAACACAGCGTGCAGACCACCACATTGTGGACCGTTGGCGTATTTTCCAATACGACGAGATCCAGCGGCGTTGTGATGTCGAGCTCAAAAGATTCATTAATTGTCTTGAGCGGATCAGCCAGCAGTTTCTTTTTAAAGACAGGATCCAGCCAAGCTTTGGCGACAATTTTTCCGCCGATTGCTGGAGTCAAACTATCCTGATAGTCAATCTGTCTATGTAGCGCATCGGCAGTGATAATGCCTTTTTCATCCAGTAATTCGCGAATGGCTGTTTGGAGCAAGACCTCGTAACGATCGTACTGGTCAGCGTCATCGGGAGCTGGTGGCGAGTGAGGGTGATCATGATCGTGGTCGTGATCATGGCCATGAGCATGGTCATGGTGGTCGTGGTGATGGCCGTGTGAGGCACTCATACTTTTTTTACTCCAGCGATGGGGTCGAGCCAGTGCTCGAAAATATCGGCGACGATGGTGTCATTTGGTCCGCCTGTGTATTGGGGCCAGACGTCTTTTTGCTTAAAGCGTACGCGATATAGCACCCGCATCGGCAGACCAGGTTTGTGAAATGCGAGTAAGGAGGGGTCACGAAAGCAGCCACGTACTTCAGCGATTTCACCAACGGCCCCTCTTAAATAGAAGGGCGTACGACAGTGGATTTCGGGTGGTTGTTTGCGTATAACAACAGGGGTGCCCGCTGGTAGGGCCAGTCCAGGACGGGGTTCAATCGCGTTCATAACGTTCCTGTTTGTTTAAAGCGTTCGCGCAAGACTTCGATACGGTCATCGATTTCTTTGGCCGTCAATAATTGTTGTTCAATGACGAGGTCGCGGACTGCGCGGATCCACTTGTCGTAATACAACATGCTTTTGTAGTCCGCTTCGGTATTGGACTCAATGGCGCGTCGCATGGCGTCAGACGTAAAAGCCTGCAATTTTCCACCTGTCAGGAGCTTTTGCAGGGCATCCACGCGTTTTTCATGGAGTGTGCTGGGATGCTCGTCGAGACAGACCGGCCCTGCCGGTTGCCCACCTAGGTCATTTACCTTTCTTTCAGTCATTCTGTACTCTCATGTCAACGTGCTGAGGATAGAGGCTATTTTTACACCTATTTAGCCTAGGCTGTCTTGTGGTTTGGCGGTTGTTGAACAAAATATTTATGCTAAAAGATCACACCAACCACCCCATTTAGCACTGATTCTTTTAAGGATGTCTCCGTGAGCGATTATTTTTACGAGCCCAGTAAAGGCCATGGCCTGCCACACAACCCCTTTAAAGCGATCGTGGCGCCGCGTCCGATCGGCTGGATCTCTAGTATTGATCTGCAGGGTCGTGTCAATCTCGCGCCTTATAGCTTTTTTAATGCATTTGCTGAAACACCGCCTGTGATTGGTTTCTGTACCAGCCATGTCCGCAAAGACAGCGTCAACAATATTGATGCAACAGGCGAATTTGTCGCGAATTTCTGTGGTGCAGAGCTCGCCCAAGAAATGAATATCAGTTCAGCTTCTGTCGACCCGGGCGTGGATGAGATGAAGTTGGCAGGTCTCGACGCCGCAGCCTCTACGCTGGTCAAACCGCCGCGTATCGCGCGTGCGATTGCTGCACTTGAATGCAAGTTGATCAGTACCACTCAGCTCAAAAATGCTAAAGGCGAGCTGATTGATACATGGCTAACACTCGGTGAAGTGGTCGGTGTGCATATTAATGATGCGTTTCTTAAGGATGGCATTTTTGATACCGCTGCCGCCCGTCCACTCGGTCGTTGTGGCTATAAAGGTGACTATGTCGAGGTCAACACCCTGTTTGAGATGATTCGCCCAAAAGAATACACACCTACCAAGTCATCGGGCGGTTGAGTTTGTGACCTGCGTGCGTGTAAAGATTAGCCTGGGATCAGGCTAATCGCTCTAAAGGCGGTCGCAGCACCCAGTAGGAGTAGGCTAATAAAGAAGTAGCGGCGAAACTGCTCCTGTGGAATCTTTTTTCTGAGGTACTGCCCTACAAATACGCCTATAAATGCAGGCGCTAAAGCCAGTAAAGAGGCGGTGGCGATCTCGACCTCATATTCGCCTGTAATTAGCAGACCGATTGCGAGCGCGAGTGAGGCGACCGTAAATCCTAGACCAAGCGCTTGAATGAGTTCATCGCGTTTGAGCTCAAGTGCCGTGAAGTAGGGTGCAAGAGGCAGGGCGGCAATGCCCGTCGCGCCAGATAATATTCCTGTGATCAGTCCAATGAGCGGCGAGGACCATCGTTCTGCGCGCTCAGAGACCTTGATACGTGCAGCAGACAAGCCATAGAGACCATACGCCATCAACACAAAACCCAAGCCAGCGGTCACGATGGCTGTTTGGCCACTCACAATAAAACTCACACCAAAAGGCGTGCCACAGCAAATGCCCAACAAAAGAAATTTAAATCTTTTGAGTAACGCAACAAAGTTAGGGCCTGAGATCAGCTGCCAAATATTGGTGATGAGAGAGGGTAGTACCAGCATCGCAGCAGCCTCAACAGGCGCAACGATCAGGCCGAGGAGCCCGATGGCAATGGTCGGCAGCCCCATGCCGATCACACCTTTGACGAGTCCGGCAAGGATGAAAATGAATGCGACGAGGGCAAGTGAGAGAAGCGAGTCAGTCATTATAATGAGCGTCAGTCTTCAAGAGCGTTGAAGTCAATGCTTACGATAGCACCCTTTCTGAATGCCCCCTTTAGGATATCTATGCGGATCGATGCTTTGCCTCCAGAGATAGTGGGTCCAAGCGCTTGGTTAGGACCTGAGGCGTGCGCGTCTGAGCGTTGGGTTCATCATCTCAATGATGACGAGCTCAGAGAGCTCGAGTATGCCGCGCAACATGCCTTGGTGACCTATCCAGATATTGCGGCGATTCGGCGTGAAAATTTTGTATTGCCGACGCTCGGTCCTCGACTCGCCAGACTGCATGACGAACTGATTCATGGCAGCGGTTTTGCTTTAGTACGTGCGTTACCCGTTCATGAGTGGTCACGCGAGGTCACAGCGGCCGCATTTTTTGGTTTAGGGTGTCACTTGGGAAATCCGCGCCCACAAAATGCCAAAGGCCATGTATTGGGCCATGTGATGGATTTAGGGCTTAATGCGAACGATCCCAACGTCAGGATTTATCAGACCCATGAGCGTCAGACGTTTCACACAGATTCGAGCGACATCGTAGGTTTGGTGTGCTTGCAGCAAGCAAAGTCAGGCGGTGACTCAGCACTGGTGTCATCCAACACACTCTATAACGTTATGCGTCGTGATTATCCTGCGCTTGCAGCAGTGCTGTTTGATCCGATTGCGACCGATCGACGTGGAGATGTCGCGCCCGGTCAAAAGCCTTATTTTGAAATCCCGGTGTTTTCCTGGCACGCACAGTTGATGTCGACGATCTATCAGCGGCAATACATCGACTCCGCACAGCGTTTCGACGATGCGATGCGTCTGACCCTCTTGCATGTCGAAGCCCTTGACTGTTTTGATGCGCTGTCCAACGATACGCGCTTGAACTTTCTGATGCGACTCGAGGCGGGTGACATGCAGTTTGTCCACAACCACACCTTGCTACACGATCGGACGGCGTTTGAAGACTGGCAAGAGCCTGGTCGCAAACGACATCTGTTGAGGTTGTGGTTATCTTCGCCTCAGGCCCGGCCACTCGCGCCAGTATGGGCTGAGCGCTACGGGACGATTGAGCCAGGTGTACGAGGCGGGGTCATGGTGCCCGCCGCCTCGTGGATCGCTCCTCTTGAGCCGAACTAGGACATTTATTTAGTCCGCGTAGCCAGGCAGCTCGCGGTCCAGTACGCGCATCATCGCTTCAAAGTACATGTTGTCGCGACCCGCACGTGTGTGTCGATCATTGACAGGTGGTTTTTGTACAGCTGCGACCACCTCATCCGACAAAATCTGGATAGGCTTGCCAGTACTCATCGCCAACACTTGCGCGCGACACACGCGCTCAAGTTTATACAGACGCTTGTAAGCTTGAGCTACGGTGTCTCCTACGACTAAGACGCCATGGTTTTTCATAAATAGGATCTTCTTGTCACCAATCGCGTGGGCGAGACGTTCGCCTTCGGAAAGGAAGTCAGCGGTACCTGTGTACGTATCGTCATACGCGATCAAGCCATGAAAAAAAGCAGCTGTCTGGCTGGCCGGTAACAGGCGATTGTCTTGCAGCATATTGAGCGTGACGGCCCAGTTTTGATGAGTATGTAAAACGACGTTTGCACCTGTGATACGGTGCACGGGTGCGTGAATACACTGCGCGGAGAGTTCGACAATACCTTCGCCCTCGAGCGTCTCGCCATTCTCATTAAAGACCACCATATCGCTTGCGCGTGCTTCAGACCAATGGAGTCCAAAAGGCAAAATCAGGTAGCGGTCAGAGGCACCAGGAACAGCCATCGTGAAGTGGTTGTCAATCCCTTCGTGCAAATCATCCAGCACTGCGAGTCGGTTGGCGGCAGCAAGATGGATTTTAGCCTGTTGAATCGCATCGACCTGGGGCTTGGTTTTGAGATTGTGCACGGACATGACGAACCTTTTAAAATAGATGTTATTCGAGGTATTCTTATAAAGATTACTCCGCTTCATCTGACCCTGCAACATGAGAACAAGGCCTTTTCGTGGTTCTTCAACACTTATTTAAAAATGCCCAGCAACACTTGATCGCCATTTCGATGGTGTGTCTCGGAATATTTAGCTCAGGCGCTGCGGCGCAGCAAAATGGCGTCACCTTATACGGGATCATTGACCTTGGCCTTGAGTTTGATCACGTCCGTCAATATGCATTTTCGGGAGGCGTGCCTCAAGGTGCACTGAATGAGACATTTTTTGGTGTGACCAATGGCGTGCAGTCAGGGTCTCGCTTTGGACTGCGTGGCAACGAAGATCTTGGCGGTGGGCTTGGTGTCAATTTTGTTCTTGAAAACGGTTTTAATTCTGCACAAGGGACACTTGCCCAAGGCGGGCGTCTATTTGGTCGTCAGTCGACGGTGGGGATGACCTTGCGTCAAGCAGGACGCGTCGATTTTGGGCTTCAAACTAATCTGGCTTCCAATTACTTTTTATCGATTGATCCTTTCCAAGAAGGTTTTGGTCAGGCCAATATCGGTTCATCCTTTGGTTCAACAAACACCACGCGCTACAGCAATATGCTGTTGTTACAGGCAACGCCTCTTACAGGCTTAACAGTGGGCGCGGGTTATTCGTTTGCGACGGCCTTGCCTGCCATCTATGCAGGCGAACAGGGCTGTATTAGCACTCAGTCCTGCCCTGTGATTCCAGGTGGATATAACTTTATCTCTAGCCAAAATTTGCGTGCGCTGACGCTTGGAGTGCAATATACGCGCGGGCCTCTGGATCTGGTCGCTAGCTATGACAAACTGTATGGGGATGCCTCAGAACAAAATAGTGGCGCAAACCCTAGCTTTTGGGTGCTTGGGGGCTCCTACGATTTCAAGGTTGTTAACCTCTCCTTCGCATTGGGAATGGCAATAGATGGATTTGGTAACGGACAGTCGCAGGGCACAGGTGCAACCGCATCTTCGGGGTTGATCACCACCTCCTGGACGCCTGGCGGAGTCTTGTTTTTACCCGGTGCACGCGCCACTTCATATCTAGTTGGCGTCACGGCGCCCCTGACTTCACAAACCGCTCTTTTAGCTTCTTGGCAGATGATGCAGCCGCAGGGGATATTGGCGAGTGATGCGCAGTTCAAAACACAACAAATCTATAGTGCTGCGTTGACGCAGCAACTTTCTGCACGCACCAATCTTTATACCTACATATCTTACGGACAAAATTTTGCAATGATCAATACAGCAGAGAGTTTTGTTTTTGGTGTGGGGATGCGTCACCAGTTCTGAGCGTTCAAAAGATGCGCAGGTTTAACGCTATCTTTCAGGCCGATGCCATATACATCTGCGAGACCACCCATCACCGCAGCACCAAGTCCACCGAGCCCAAAGGCAAGTCCAAAGAACATGCGCAGCCATGAAAATGAAGAGTTGAAATAAGGTCATTGAGCAAATGACAAAAACTCAATGACAGCAAAATCGGCATGGTCGCCGCCTGCGCGCTCACTGTGTTTGAAGCGGTGAGAGGAGGTTCTGCTTGGGCGGCGACGGACTTATTCATGACGAGAAGAGGGACGAACGTTATTGAATAGTCACTTTGGCTGTTTTGATCACAGCGCCCCACTTGTCGACTTCAGTCGCAAGAAACTTGGCTGTTTCGGCTGGAGTTAAACCCATCGGTACGATGCCAAGTTCGGTAAAGCGAGCAGTGATCTCAGGCGACTTGACGGCTTCGTGAACAGCTTTGGAAAGCTTGTCGACGATCGCTGCTGGTGTGCCAGGTGGCGCAAAAAACATGACCCAGCTTGATGACTCAATGAGAGGGCCACCAGACTCTTTGATGGTGGGGACGTCTGGGGCGCTCGGTAAACGCTGATTTGAAAACATGGCGAGCGCATTGACTTTGCCGCCTTTAACATGGGGCATCATTGAGCTTGGTACGTCCACCAGCATTTGAATGTTGTTTGCCATCAGGTCGGCAAGCGCGGGTGCTGTGCCTTTATAAGGCACGTGAATCATATTGACGCCTGCTGTGGTTTGCAGCAACTCTGAAGTCAGGTGGGCTGCTGAGCCAACGCCAGAGGAACCATACGCAAGCTTGCCTGGATTTGCTTTGGCATAGGCGAGCAGTTCGCTGATATTTTTGACAGGAAACTGCTTGCTTGTTGTCAAAATCAGTGGGGAAACTGCCACTAAAGAAACAGGGGAAAGCGCTTTGTGGTCAAACGGCAGTTTGCCTTCATAGAGTGTCGCATTCGCCGCATGTGCGGTGATCACGGTCAGGATGGTGTAGCCATCGGGCGCGGCTTTAGCGACAAAATCTGCGCCGATGATGGAGTTGGCACCGGGCTTGTTTTCAATAATGATCGGTTGGCCCAAAATCGTCTGGACTTTCGCAGTCACCATGCGCGTCACATTATCCGTATAGCCGCCCGGTGTGTAGGGGACGACCCAGCGAATCGGTTTGGAGGGGTAGTTCTGGGCAATTGCGCTGACGGATAGCGTTGCTAATGCTGCAGCCAGTAGACCTGCTTTCAATATTTTCATGTCTCCACCTTTTTGTAAGTGCAAAATTTTTGTTGATTGTGTTTTTGACGATACTACTATTTAGCGTCAGCTGGATCACCCAGAATGACAGACTCGTAGGCATGCAGAGAGGTTGCACCACCTGTATGCAGGAATAGAACGTTATCGGTCGGTTTAAAGTAGCCTTGACGACTCAAACCGATCAAGCCAGCCATGATTTTTCCTGTGTAAACCGGGTCGAGCAAGATGGCTTCCGTACGAGCGAGTAACTGTACCGCTTCGACCATGGCGGGATTGGGGATCGAGTATTTGGGACGCCACCAGTCGCCAAAAGACACAACTGCTTCGGCTGGTACTTGAATGCCTGTCCCGAGCAAATCCATAATGGCTTGCGCTTCTTTATGTACCAAAGGGTTTTGGTCTTGAGGGTCGCGGCTCACACCGATTCCTACCAGTGGGATCTTAATGTTGTTGCCTAAAAAGCCCGCCACCAAACCACCGTGTGTGCCAGAACTGCCGGAACCCACGACGATATGGTCCATGGGTTGACCCATTTCAAACAGTTGCTGTTGAATTTCTTGTGCACAGGCAACATAGCCCAAGCCGCCGATGGCATTGGATCCACCGCCAGGAATGATGTAGGGTTTGCGTCCTTGCGCGCGCGCCTCTTGTGCAGCCGCTTCCATCGCTTGCGCCATGTTGGAGCCA
>CAMAYM010000028.1 GCA_945862495.1 Bordetella parapertussis
CTGCGCAGCATTAGCGGGTGTATTAACGGGATCAGTTACAACAGTTTCCATCATCAACTCCTTCTTAAAAATCACAGGATTGATTAATTTATATCATTTATATCGTTTATGCAATTAATTTATAAATTTACTCTTGTAAATCACTTATCTATGGCGATGGAAGTGTCACAAATATGACACTGAAGCATCATCCAAATGTCATCTCAGCCAACCAGAATACGTATGTTGATTATTTTTTTGGTCGCGCGTTCTTCACTCAAGCATTCACTAAAATAGATATGAATTCAGAGAAAATTTTTTCGCATGCGCACGAAAGTGCTGCAGTTTTAACCGCAGCGATTCAAACCAGAGCGCTTGAAGTCACCTATCCAAACGGCTACAAAGCGCTGCACAGCACAACGCTCAATATCACCCAAGGTTCCTTTGTAGTCCTGCTCGGCACCTCTGGCGCGGGTAAATCTACGTTGCTACGTTCTCTCAATGGTCTGGTTCAGCCCTCGACGGGTTCTGTCCTGATCGAAGGTCTTGGAGACTTAGCGAATGCAGCTGTGCTCAAGCGCCATCGTCGCCAAACCGGCATGGTGTTTCAACAACACCATTTAATCGGCCGTCTCAGTGTACTCAACAACGTCTTAATGGGTCGTTTAGGCTATCACGTCGGCTGGCGGATGTTTACGCCTTGGACACGTGCTGAAAAAGAACAAGCGCTTTCGGTCATTGACCGTGTCGGCTTAATTGATCGCGCACTGACTCGAGCCGACCAACTCTCTGGGGGCCAACAACAACGAGTCGGCATGGCGCGTGCCCTGATTCAGCAACCAAAAATATTGCTCGCAGACGAACCTGTCGCAAGTCTCGATCCTAATACCTCTGTGCGTTTGCTCCAATCGATGCACGACATTTGTAAATCCGATGGCCTGACCGCCGTGGTGAGCTTGCATCAAGTAGAGCTGGCCAGGCAATTTGCAGATCGCATCATCGGTCTAAAAAATGGCGCAGTTGTCTTTGATGGATCACCTGAACAGCTCACCGCGGAACGTGCGCAAGCGCTTTATCACCATTTCAGTCAATCCCCTTCAGTGTCCGATTCTTCTTTAGATTTGAATCCCACCTTCCAAGAACTATCTTTAAACGGAGTTTCATCATGAGTCGTCGTTCCTTTTTATCTGCCGGTGTCGTCCTGATGTGCATGATGGCCAATCAGGCTTACGCGCAAGGACGTGATCCCGCCGCCTTACGAGTCGCACTGTTACCCGATGAAAATGCTACCACACTGATCCAGAACGCGCAGCCCCTCAAAGCTTATCTTGAGCGCACGCTTAACAAAAAGATTGAAATCATTGTGACGACTGACTATTCGTCCATGATTGAAGCGATGCGCTTTGGCCGTATCGAAGTCGCTTACTTTGGACCTTTCTCGTATGTTTTAGCTAAATCACGTGCACCCGCCATTGAGCCCTTTGCCGTTGGCGTTGAGCGTGGCGCCCCCACCTACAACTCAGTATTAATCGCAAATGCTGCTGGCGATGTCAAGGCCCTTGCGGATATCAAAGGCAAACCCTTCGCCTTTGGAGACCAAGCCTCTACCTCCAGCCACCTCGCGCCCCGCGCCTATTTGCTCAAAACAGCTCAGCTTGATGGCGACAAAGATTACAAACCTGTTTTTCTAGGTACGCATGATGCAGTGGCCCGTGCCGTACAAGCTGGCCAAGTCCCCGCAGGCGCCCTTTCCAAGCCAATCTTGGATTCGCTGATTGCCAAGAAAATTATTGATCCAGCAAAAATTGTACAAATCGGTCTGTCTGATCCGATTCCAAACTACCCCATCGTGATGCAAGGCAATCTCGCACCTGCACTTAAAGAGTCCGTGCGTGGCGCCTTCCTAAATATTAATGATAAGGAAGTACTGAAGTCCTTCCGTGTAGAGGGTTTTGTCGCCACGGATGACAAATCCTATGACGTCTTGCGTGATACCGCTACCGTTCTGAAACTAGACCTGGGCAAAATGAAGTAATGCAAACCGTTCAGTCCACGAAGGTTGCTTCACCCGCTTCACACTCCTCGCAATACGCAATAATTTTGAGCGAAGCGCAAGCTTCGGCTCAACGTCAAAAACGTATCTTGCTCGGGATCATCACACTCTGTATCTTTGCCTTATGGATCACAGGATTTTTTGATCCCACGCGTTTTATTGAAGGCGGCCCCGCCATTGCACAGCTTGCCTCTGAGATGGTGCCACCTGATTTCACACGCTGGCGTCACTGGCTTAAGCCTCTCGTTGACACATTGGCAATGTCGATTGCTGGAACTGCCCTTGCAGTCTTACTTTCACTACCCTTAGCCCTACTCGCGGCACCCAACACCACACCCTCTCCTCTTCTGGCGAGGCTCATACGCGTCATACTTGCCGCAATGCGTTCTGTACCTGAAATTATTTTGGGAATTTTATTTGTGGCAGCTGTCGGGTTTGGCGCGCTGCCTGGAGTCTTGGCGCTGGCGCTCCACTCAGTTGGTATGGTCGGAAAGTTTTATGCCGAAGCAATCGAACACGTCGATCCCAAACCCCTCGAAGCCGCACGCGCTGCCGGTGGTAATGGTTTTCAGGTGATTACCCAAGCTGTGTTGCCACAGGTTCTTCCGCAACTGACTGACATCACCATTTATCGCTGGGAATACCACTTCCGTGCCTCAGCTGTTTTGGGGATTGTGGGTGCTGGTGGTATTGGTTTTGAATTAATGGCAGCCTTACGTCTCATTAAATATGACGAAGTCTCAGCAATTTTGCTCACCATTCTTGCCTGCGTGGTGGTGGTGGATGGCATCGGTGGCGCCCTTCGCAAGTCGCTCAAATAATTTTCGCAATCAAGCCTGAAATGATATCCAACAAAATAGTTGTTACAAACCGTATTCACCCCGAAGTGCGTGCTCGCCTTGAACAATTCGGTCATGTCGTCGTCAATCCGTCTCTCGAACCCTGGTCGCAACAAGCACTCACTGAGCATCTAAAAGATGCCACGGCCATGATGGGATTTATGACTGATTGTGTCGATGAAAACCTTTTACAACAGGTAACTCAACTCAAAATCATTGCCTGCGCACTCAAAGGTTTTGATAACTACGATATCGCTGCTTGTACAGCACGCAATATATGGGTCAGTATCGTGCCGGACCTCCTTACCGAGCCCACTGCCGAGCTTGCGGTCGGCCTGGCGATCGCTCTGGGTCGTTTTGTGCGCCAAGGTGATCAACTGATGCGCACCACTAGCTTTAAAGGTTGGCGTGCGCAGTTGTTTGGCACGGGTCTGCACAACTCAGTTGTCGCTGTCTTGGGCTTAGGCATGGTCGGTCAAGCCATTGCACAACGCCTTTCGGGCTTTGGATGCAAGCTTTTACTAGGTGTCGATCCGGTCAACACCACGGCCGGGGTAACCACATGCGACCTCGAAGAAGCCCTCGCCACTGCGGACTACGTCTTTGTCGCGATTCCACTGAATGACAGCTCAGTCAATATGCTTAATCATGACGAACTTATTTATTGCAAGCCCGGTCAACTCATGATTAATGTGGGTCGCGGCTCAGTCGTCAATGAACTAGACGTAGCCCAAGCGCTAGAACAAGGTCGTCTGGCAGGCTATGCCGCCGATGTATTTGCTTGCGAAGACTGGGGTATACAAAACCACCCGCACGAGATCGAACCCAGACTGCTTACACATCCCAACACGGTCTTTACGCCACACTTAGGTTCGGCAGTCAGCGCTGTTAGGCTCGCAATTGAGCATCGCGCTGCAGACAACATTATTGCTGTGTTGAGTGGCGAAGTACCACCTGATGCGATGAATCAAGTGGTTAAGTACCATCTAGCGTAAGTATTAAATGTTGTATATGTGATTGATTAAATCAGGCCACCATTAGGCTGAATAATCTGACCATGCACCCACGAGGCGCGACTAGAGGCGAGATAGGCTACGACATCGCCCACTTCGTGCGGCAGACCAATCCGATTAAACGGACTCGCTGCGGCTGCGCGCTGCTTGGCCTCGTCGGTTTTACCTGAATGAAACAAATCAGTATCGACTGCCCCAGGCGCAACAGCGTTAACGCGCACACCGCGCACCGCCAATTCCTTGGCCATTGAGCGCAACAACCCTTCGACTGCCGCTTTAGTCGCCGTATAGGCGCCCCCACCTGGCACTGCATTGCGCACCATTGAGGTAGTAATTCCAATAATCGCACCACCGTCCATCACTTCGCGAGCCGCCTCAGTCAGCACGTTAAACGCACCAAATACATTGACTTCCATCAGCGCACGAAAGTTTTCGTGGCTAAATTGTCCAATAGGTAAATAGGGTTTGTTGATGCCAGCATTCGCCACAACAACTTGGGGTCGCGTGCCAAAATCTCGGGCAGCATCGTCAAACACTTTTTTCACTGCAGAGGGATCTCGCACGTCTGCGGCATAAGCTTTGATCTGCCCTGCCTTTTCTAACGCCCTCGCCTCATCGGGCTTGGTCACATAAGTAAACGCAACACGAAAACCCTCTCGCGCGAGCGCGTCGACACAGGCTGCACCAATCCCGCGTGAACCGCCAAAAATAATGGCCAAAGGCTGGGTCATTTAAACCTCTCGCAAATGACAGGCCACCATACGTCCAGAAGGCAGAATAGTTTGCTTTGGCTCTTTAGTTTTGCAAATATCAATCGCCTCGGGACAGCGCGTATGAAAATGGCAACCACTGGGACGCTTGACCGGGCTTGGCACATCGCCTTGCAACACGATACGGGTGGTCTTCTTTTCTGGATCAGGCACGGGCACGGCTGAAAGCAGCGCAGAAGTATAAGGATGCTTAGGATCTGAAAACAACTCTGTGCGAGTCGCGAGCTCAACGATACGGCCGAGATACATCACGGCCACGCGATGCGTCATGTGCTCCACGATCGCCAAATCATGACTAATAAAAAGCAAAGCCAAGCCGAGTTCTTTCTGCAGATCCTGCAAGAGATTCACGATCTGGGCTTTCACTGAAACGTCGAGTGCCGAGACAGCCTCATCGCAAATGATCAGTTCAGGCTCAGCGGCCAGGGCGCGTGCGATACAGATACGCTGACGCTGACCACCTGAAAACTCATGAGGCCAACGCTCGCCGGCATCCTTAGACAGACGCACTTTATCCAGCAGATACGCCACACGCTCTTTGATTTTTCCTTCGTCACTCTCTAGACCGAAGTTACGGATCGGCTCGGCAATGATGTCGTGCACGCGCATGCGTGGGTTCAAGCTCGAAAACGGATCCTGAAAAATCACCTGGACACGCTTGCGCAATGGACGCAAGGCGCTGGCGGAAAGATTATCGATACGTGTGCCGTCGAGGATCACCTCACCAGAGGTCAGCTCGAACAAACGCAAAATCGAGCGACCGACTGTGGACTTGCCGCAACCCGACTCGCCTACCAAGGCAAGCGTCTCGCCTTTCTCAATAGAAAAAGAAACACCATCAACGGCGTGAACGTGACCCGTCACCCGACTAAACAGACCGGTTTTAATTGGAAAGAATTTTTGAATATGACGGACTTCGAGTAAGGGCACTGTAGCGGACGTAGACATTCGGTTAACCTAATTCGTGTGAGTCAAGAGCAAACTTAGTCATTGGCAAAGGCTACTTCACCAGCAAAATGACAGGCGACCTGATGACCGCCCTCTCTCATTTGCATCGCAGGCGCGATCTCATGACAGGGTCCTTTAGCCAAAGGACAACGGGAAGCAAACACGCAACCTTGAATCTTATTTTTCAGACTGGGAACCAGACCAGGAATCTCTTTCAAACGCGTTGAATGACCATCGATCGAGGCACCCAGCTTTGGCACCGCCCCCAGCAAGCCCTGAGTATAGGGATGCAATGGATTGGCAAACAATTCCTTAACGGGCGCCTCTTCGACTTTGCGTCCGGCGTACATCACCATCACGCGTTCGGCAACTTCAGCCACCACACCTAGATCGTGCGTGATCAAGACAATCGCGGCACCGATCTTATTTTTAAGATCGGCCATGAGATCCAAAATCTGCGCCTGAATTGTGACGTCCAATGCAGTCGTGGGTTCATCGGCGATCAAGAGCTTGGGATTACAGGCAAGCGCCATCGCAATCATCACGCGCTGACGCATTCCGCCTGACAACTGGTGCGGATATTCGTCCAGACGACGCTCTGGCTCGGCGATCCCGACGAGATTCATCAACTCGAGTGCACGCGCATTGGCTTGCTCATCAGTAATTTTCTGATGCAGACGCAGTGTTTCGGTCAATTGACGTCGAATCTTGAGTACGGGATTCAAACTGGTCATCGGCTCCTGAAAGATCATCGAAATCGCATCGCCACGAATGGCACGCATTTCTTTATCTGACATCGTGAGCAAGTCTTTGCCCATAAATTTGATCGAACCGGCAATTTTTCCGGGAGGCTCAGGAATCAAACGCAAAATCGACATCGCTGTCACGGATTTACCGCAACCGGATTCACCCACGATGGCGAGTGTCTCGCCCTCGTTGACGACAAAGCTCACGCCATCTACCGCACGGTTGATACCGTCTGGTGTACGAAAGTGTGTCTGAAGGTTTTCAACTTCTAATAAGGCCAAGAGAGTTCTCCAATCAGCTTGTTTTCGACTTGCGAGGATCGAGCACATCACGGAAACCGTCACCCATCAGGTTGACAGCCAGCACGGTGAGCGACAAGAAAACCGCTGGGAAAAAGATGATGTACGGCAAGATCTGGAACAACGTGCGGCCATCGGCCATGATGTTGCCCCATGAAGGAATGATGGGAGGCACACCCGCGCCGATAAACGACAGGATGGACTCGGTGATCATCGCAGAAGCGCAAATATAGGTCGCCTGTACAGTCAGAGGTGCCAAGGTGTTTGGCAGGATGTGACGCCAGATCAGCATCGGCATGCGGCAACCGCAGGAAATCGCGGCATCGACATAGGCTTGCTCTCTGAGCGACAGCACCACGCCTCGCACCAGACGCGACACACGCGGAATTTCGGCGATCGTAATCGCGATCACCACGTTTTGCACGCTCGCACGTGTCAGTGCCATCAGAGCAATCGCCAAGAGGATCGGAGGAATCGACATCAGGCCGTCCATCACGCGCATGATGATGGCATCTGCGCGGCGGAACGTTCCTGAGATCAAACCGATCAACAGACCGATCGCCGAAGCCAGAAAGGCCACGGCAAAACCAATGGTCAGCGATACGCGGGCGCCATACATGACACGCGAGTAAATATCGCGTCCAAATGCGTCGGTACCAAACCAGTGCTTGGCGGAGGGCTCGAGGTTACGATTACGCGGCGCCAGCTCAGTCGGATCAACCGTACCAAGCCAAGGAGCAAACACCGCAATAATCAACATTGCAAGTAATAAACCTGCACCAAAAGCGATCGTCGGATTATTGAGCAAGAAACCAAAGAAGCCTTTACGCTGGCGTCGGGGTTTGAGCAAATCCGGTAGTGGGGGGGCAGCAGCAAATTGAGTCATCAGTAACGAATCCTGGGATCAACGATTGTGTAGATTATGTCGACCGCGAGGTTGACCAACACGTAAACAAAGCTGAACACAACGACCAAGCCCTGAATCAGCGGATAGTCGCGTCGCACAATCGCATCGATAGTCAAACGTCCCAAACCGGGAATCGCAAACACACTTTCAGTCACCACTGCACCGCCGATTAGTAAAGCGATACCAATACCAATCACGGTGACGACAGGCACAGCGGCATTCTTGAGTGCGTGAATAAACAAAATACCCGGCTGACTCATGCCCTTGGCTCTCGCGGTCCGGATGTAATCCTGAGACAACACTTCGAGCATGGTCGCGCGCGTGATTCGGGCGATCAGTGCGATGTACACAAAGCCCAACGCGATCGCGGGCAAGATCAAATGCTCGAGCCAGACACCAAAGCCCTTGGTGTAGGACACATAACCCTGTACCGGAAACCAGTCGAGCTCGAGTGAAAAGAAAAAGCTCAGCAAATAGCCGACCACGAATACGGGGACGGAAAATCCGACCACCGAAATCGCCATCACGCCACGATCGATCCAGGTGCCGGCTTTCCAGGCAGCCAACACACCGATAGGCACGGCGATCCCAATCGCCAGCACCAACGTCAAGACCATCAAGGACAAGGTAGGCTCGATCCGCTGGGCAATCAGCTCGCTGACCGGGATGTTCGTAAACATGGAGACACCGAGGTCACCACGCAAGAGATTAAAAAACCATTCGGAGAAACGGACCAGAAAAGGTCTGTCCAAACCCAAACCGGCTCTGATTTTTTCAACGTCTGCCGGACTGGCTTGATCGCCAGCAATCACGACAGCCGGATCGCCTGGAGCGATATAGAGCAGGCTGAACACAAACAGGGCGACGATTAGCATGACCGGTATGGTCGCCAATACCCTGCGAACAATATAACTAAACATAGTGTTGAGACTTCCGTGCTACTAGGTTGAATCGAAAACTACAGCAGATCAACGGGGTCGATACGCAAGCAAACTGAGCGTGCGTATCGACCTGTGATCGACTCAAACCAGAGTTAGGTTTTCTTCACACCGTTAAACCAGGGCAATGGGCCACCAACGATACCGGTGACGTTCTTGCGCCAAGCTTGATAGGTATAAAAGAAGCCCGTAGGAATGTAGACCACTTCTTCCATCGCAGACTTGTTGATCTTGGCGAAAGCAGCTTTCTCAGCATCAAGGGTTGATGCATCGAACCACTCGTCAACACCCTTCTCGACAGCAGGCACGTTGGGCCAACCAAACCAGGCCTTGTCGCCATTCGCACGTACGCCAATGTTACCGGCGATAGTCGCTGTATCTGCACCAGCGTGCCAAGTGTGGAACATGCCCCAACCGCCTTTGCTGGGCTCATTCTTGGAGGCACGACGCTGACCAACAGTACCCCAGTCGGTTGCAACGAAGTCAACGTTCATGCCCAAACGCTTGAGCAAGTCAGCCGTAATCTCGCCCTGACCTTTGGTGATGGCGTTGTCTTGTGCAACCAGACAGACAACAGGCTCGCCCTTGTAGCCGGATTCGGCCAACATCTTTTTCGCGAGTTCCATCTTGGGGCCGTTCTTGAGCACGTCACCGCCATTCTCGGTATACAGAGATGTACCTGGGGTAAAGAAGCTGGCGGAGTTTTTCCAGAGCTTAGTGTCCGAACCCACCACCGCACGCATGTAATCTTCTTGGCTCACTGCCATCTGGACAGCGCGGCGGACTTTTGGATTATCAAAAGGCGCGTGTATATGGTTCATACGGAACGAACCAACGTTGCCGAGCGGATCTGCGATATCGAGGGCGATATTGCGGTTGCGCTTGAGCAATGGAACCAGATCTGGCAGAGGTGTTTCCCACCAATCCACTTCGCCACTCTGCAATGCAGCCGAGGCTGTCGCGGGATCAGGCATGATGATCCATTCGATACGGTCGAAATTGATCTGCTTGCCACCGGCCATCCAGTTGCCTGGCTCTTTGCGTGAGTTGTAGCCGTCAAAACGCTCGAATACAGCCAAAGCGCCTGGCTTGAACTCTTTGCGCGAGAATTTCATTGGACCCGAACCGATGTAATCATCGATTTGTTTGAAAGGATCAGTCTTGGCAAAGCGCTCTGGCATGATGAAGCAAATCGGCGTACCGACCTTGCCAAGTGCCAACAGCATTTTTGGAAAGGGTTTCGCGAGGACCCATTTAAATGTTGAGTCATTTACAACAATTAACTCTTTTTGCACGGCACGAATCATCAAACCCATTGGGTCACGTTGTGACCAGCGGTTGATACTGGCCACAGCGTCGACAGCGCGCACAAGCTCGCCGTCATGGAATTTCATGCCGGGACGCAGCTTGAACGTCCAGGTCAGTCCATCGCTGGAGACCTCTTCGCTCTCAATCATCTGGCGCTGGGGTTGCAGTTTGTTGTCCATGCCATAAAGTGTGTCCCACACCAACTGAGCACCGTTACGCACCACATACTGCGTGCCCCAAATTGGGTCAAAGTTCGCCAAGTTGGACTGAGGAACAAATTTCAAAATGCGCGAGGATGATTGCGAAAACGCAGGTGCTCCCACCATGCCAGTCGCTGCCAAGCCCAAGCCAGCTGCGCCCTTCAGTAAATCACGTCGATTTAGTTTCATGTAAGACTCCAGATAAATAGAAACGTGCCATATTTCTGAAAGCAATTACCGTGCCACAGTGGGTAATTGGCTTTAGACCAATCGTTAGATCAACAACTACAAATCCGTATATCCACAAATTACTTAATGAATAACTGACGAACTTGTACCATAATGGTGCCACTTATAATACTCAAGTTATCCCTCATGAAATGTGATCTCCTGCTCAAGAACGGCGTCGTCATTGATGGTTCGGGTAATCCCCGATATCGCGCAGATGTGGCGATTAGCAGCGGTAAGATCAGTGCGGTTGGACTCAATCTCCAAGTTGACGCTAGCACTGTGGTGGATGTGGATGGCTTAACAATTGCCCCGGGATTTATCGATGTCCATACGCATGATGATCGTCTCGTACTGGCTGACCCCTCGATGCAACCCAAAATCAGTCAAGGCGCGACGACTGTCATCACCGGTAACTGTGGCATCAGCCTCGCCCCCCTTGGACGCACCAATCCAGTGCCTCCGTTAAATTTAGTGGCTGATGAGTCAGAGCAACGGTATGGATCCTTCAAGGACTATTTCGAAGCCCTAGAGAAAACACCCTCTGCGATTAACGTCGCCTCTTTAGCTGGTCACACCACACTACGCGCGGTCTCGATGCAGGACTTGGATCGCCCAGCCAACGATGCCGAAATCGCAAACATGCAAAAACTCGTCCAAGAGGCCCTCGATGCGGGCGTCGTGGGAGTTTCGACCGGCTTGTATTACATCCCTGCTCAGGCCGCGACTGCCCAAGAAATTCAAGCAGTGTTAGAGCCCTTGCGTGGCACTAATGCCCTCATCGCCTCGCACATCCGCAACGAAGCGGAACATGTGCTCGAAGCCATGACTGAGGCCATGTCAATCGCTAACGCGCTCGGCGTGCGCCAGGTGATTTCTCATCACAAGGTCAATGGTCGTGCCAACCATGGGCGCTCAACCGAAACACTCGCACTCATTGACGAAGCGCGCACGCGCGGCGATGTGTGCATGGACTGTTATCCCTACGTCGCCTCTTCGACCGTGTTGCGCCAAGACGCAGTCGAACAAGCTGCACGCACACTGATCGCTTGGTCAAAAGCCAAGCCAGAAACTGCCGGCCGCTATGTCGATGACCTGATGAAAGAGCAGAGTCTGGAGCTCACCGAGTTTCTCGCGACCTTGCAACCTGCCGGCGCGATTTATTTTTCCATGGATGAAGGTGACGTCGAGCGCATCATGGCGCACCCTGAAACCATGATCGGTTCAGACGGTTTGCCACATGACACTTTCCCGCATCCCCGCCTGTGGGGCGCCTTTCCTCGCGTGCTGGGCCACTACTCGCGCGATCGCAAAATCTTTTCTCTAGAGACTGCGGTCTACAAAATGACGGGCATGCCCGCCGCCAAATTTGGCCTCAAAGACCGCGGCCTGATCGCACCTGGCTTCGCTGCAGACATCGTTGTCTTTGATCCACAAGAGATCCGAGACCTCGCAACGTTTTCAGATCCAATGCGCCCTGCCGCCGGCATTCAACGTGTCTACGTCAATGGCGTAGCGAGTTGGAGAAACGGAGCCTCAACCGGAGCCCGTGCCGGTCAGGTCCTGCGCAGAGCTGCAGCATAAAAAAACCCGTGCGCAGTCAGACTGAGCACGGGCATTCATAACGCCCTAGTAACAGGCTGGATATCAGGTCAGCAAAATTTCCTGCGTCATGCGCTCGCGCAACCGATCCATAAAGCCCAGACACTCTTCGAGCTGACTGATCTCGATAAATTCGTTGGGCTTGTGCGCCACATCGATATCACCAGGACCAATCACTACACAAGGAATGCCAGCACGGTTCAACCAACCCGCATCTGTAGCAAACGACACACGACCCAACATATTGTTGCGCGCGAGACTTGTTCCCAAATAAGTAATAGCGGCCTCGGCGTCCGTCGCTAACGGCGCTGAATTCGAAATCGTTTCGAACGTGATGTCCGCTTCGGCTGAGTTTTTACGCATTTCGACTTTGAGCGTCTCGGCATACTCCTGGACCTGACGAATCAACGCGTCAGAGTTCCCTTGTGGCAAGGTGCGGCAATCAAAAATGAACTCGCAATCCTTGGCAACAATATTTGGCGCGGTACCACCATGGATCACACCAGTTTGCATGGTGCCGTGCGGGGTCTTGAACATCGGATCAAAAGGACCCTCTTTCTGAATCTGCAACGCCATACCGCGGATTTTTTCAACTAGACGGGCAGCATATTCAATTGCACTCACAGCATCTGGTGCCATCGAGGAATGCGCCTCAAGCCCACGTACTCGGCAGCGCGTCACGCGCATGCCCTTATGCCCTGTCATCACCTGCATGCGGGTGGGTTCGCCCACAAAACAACCAGCGGGATGAATACCCGCGGCCGCCAAATCTTTAATTAAGGTCTGCACACCAATACAGCCGACCTCTTCGTCGTAGGTCAGGCCAATATGCAAAGGCTGCTTTAAATCACTGTTCATAAAGGCAGGCAACATCGCCACAGAGGCCGCGATATAGCCTTTCATATCCACCGCGCCGCGACCGTAAATCTTGCCGTCAGCAATATGAGCCTTGAAAGGGTTGGTATCCCACGCTTGGCCATCCACAGGCACCACATCGGTGTGCCCACACAACACGATTCCGCGGGCTTTTGGATCGCCCAAGGTGGCAAACAAATTGGCTTTGCGTTTATCCGCGTCATAGGACAAACGCACCGCCAATCCCAAGGACTGCAAATGGTCGCGTACGTATTCAATCAAGCCCAGATTGGACTCACGACTGGTGGTGTCAAAGCCGACGAGTGTTTCTAGGAGGCTGATGGTTTTCTGAACGGTAGGTGAATAAGTCATAATTTGCTCTGTGGCATTGCCAAAAGAAGGACTAAATTGCGATCGATGTCGCTCAATACGGTTTTTATACTACAGTAATTACTTTTGAACAGGTTCACAATGAAAGCCCAGATTTTAAAAGCAAATGGCATCGCGCTCTACAGCAACCCTGTTGCTAGCGCAGCCGACGATGATTATGGGCAATTCAGAGCGACTATTCTGCATAAACTAGGGTTTGACGCTGCTGAAAAGGAAATCTCAGGCTGGCCGGGTTATGCCAGTACTGCCCTACACGCATTGCCTGAACTGGCCAAAAAGCTCGGTATCGCAGCGCTCTATTACAAAGACGAAAGTACGCGCTTTGGTTTAAAAAGCTTTAAAGCCCTCGGCGGAGCTTACGCAGTCTTTCGCCTAATTCAGAAAAATATCGCCGCCCAACACAATGGCCACCTTGCCTCGCCAGAGGAATTACTGTCCGGCAAATATATCGATATCATTTCTAAGATGACCGTCACCTGCGCCACGGACGGTAACCATGGTCGCTCAGTCGCCTGGGGGGCGCAGCTGTTTGGTTGTCGTTGCGTCATCTACATTCACGCCACCGTCAGCGAAGGTCGTCGTGCCGCCATCGCGTTTTATGGCGCAGAGGTTATTCGCGTACAAGGTAATTATGACGATTCCGTGCATCATGCTGCGCAACAAGCCGCCGAGCACGACTGGACAGTCGTCTCCGACACGACTTACGAAGGCTATCGCGACATTCCGATAGACGTCATGCACGGCTACGGTGTGATGTCGCGAGAAATCGTAAAAACTCTACAGAACAACCCGCCTACACACGTTCTGGTTCAAGCCGGTGTCGGCGCGCTCGCAGCCTCGGTCTGCGCAGCCTTCTGGCAAGCTTGGGGCGCTCAACGTCCTCAGTTCGTCATCATTGAACCCGAACGCGCGGATTGTTTCTTTCAAAGCGGCCAAGCGGGCCACCCTGTGGTTGTTACAGGCGACTTGGATACTGTCATGGCCGGACTAGCCTGCGGTGAGGTTTCGCCCGTTGCTTGGGACATTTTAAAAACCGGCATTAACTGCTATGCCACGATTGCAGACGAGTTTGCACTCGAAGGCATGCGCGTCTTTGCTAATCCAAGCGGTAACGATCCGAAAATCGTCTCCGGTGAAACAGGCAGCACAGGCTTGGGATTATTGATGGCAGCCCAAAACAATACTCCCCTCTGGGAGGCTCTTGGTTTGAACACCAACTCTCGCGTACTGTTAATTGGTAGCGAGGGCGATACCGATCCCACAATCTACAAAGAGGTGGTCGGAAAGACAGCTCAAGAAGTCCTCGCATAAA
The DNA here is from genome assembly GCA_945862495.1 of Bordetella parapertussis. Lineage (GTDB taxonomy): Bacteria > Pseudomonadota > Gammaproteobacteria > Burkholderiales > Burkholderiaceae_B > Zwartia > Zwartia parapertussis_G. Next base: position 14,389 of record CAMAYM010000028.1, read on the forward strand.
CACTGATCCACCGCTCATCCATCGCGACCACCGAACCTGTCCATCTAGGAATATATCGCCATGACACGCATCGTTACCGTCGGCGCAGCACAACTCGGCCCTATTCAACGCACACACTCCCGTAAAGAAATGGTGACGCGCCTGATCACTCTGCTTGAACAAGGTGCGCGCCACGGCTGTGACCTCGTGGTGTTTCCAGAGCTCGCACTCACCACATTTTTCCCGCGCTGGTACATCGAGTCACAAACAGAACTGGATGCGTATTTTGAAGCACAAATGCCTGGCCCCGAGACGCAGGCGCTGTTTGATGCTGCACGCACACTCAAAGTCGGCTTTTATCTTGGCTATGCAGAACTCACCGAAGAAGAAGGACGCACACGACGCTTCAACACGTCGATCCTAGTCGATCAAACAGGCAGTATCGTTGGAAAATACCGCAAAATTCATTTGCCTGGTCATGCTGAACACGAGCCCTGGCGTCAATTTCAGCACCTTGAAAAACGCTATTTTGAAACCGGCAATCTCGGTTTTCCTGTGTTCCGTGCCTTTGGCGGGATTGTCGGCATGGCCGTCTGCAATGATCGTCGCTGGCCCGAAACCTATCGAGTGATGGGCCTTCAAGGTGTTGAGATGATTTTGATCGGCTACAACACGCCTGTCCATAACCCCCCTGCTCCTGAGCACGACAACCTCTCACACTTTCATAACGAGCTTGTCATGCAAGCCGGTGCCTACCAAAACGGCACGTGGGTCGTGGGCGTTGGTAAAGGCGGTTGCGAAGAAGGCGTAGATCAGATCGGCAACTCCATCATTGTCGCCCCCTCTGGCGAGATCGTCGGCGCGTGCAGCACACTTGGGGACGAGTTGGCGATCGCCCGCTGCGATCTGGACCTGACCTTGTCGTATAAAAATTCAGTATTTAACTTTGCAAAGCATAGAGAGCCGCATGCTTACGGCATGATTGTCGAACGCAAAGGCGCGATCATCGATGTTTAAAGAATCACAAGGCTCACTTTTTAATGTTTAAAACCGGCGCGCTGCGGCACCGCAATTTTTGAATGCTCCGGATAGCCGCCTATCTGTCTTTGGTTGGCTCACGTGGGCACTCGATCATCCTACCCGCCGAAGTGCCCGCTTTACGAAAATTGCAGTAAAGTTCTCGAATAAATCGCTACTCAACAAGGTAATTAAAAATGAAGTCATATTGGATGCAAACAGTTGGCAACAAAACTGTATTGGAGATGCGTGACATTGAACGCCCCACACCTGCCCCAACACAGGTACTCGTGCGTCTGCACGCAGCCAGCCTCAACCGCGGTGAATTCGTCATCGGTCACGGCCTGCACAAAGGCGGCCAGGCAAGCGCGATCGGCATGGAAGGCGCAGGCGTCATCGAGGCTCTTGGCTCAGAAGTCAAAGACCTTAAAGTCGGCGATAAAGTCATGGGCCGCTGCCGCGGAGCGTTTGCTGAATACGCAGCGATGGACGAAGTCGAGGCCATGCCCATTCCCGCAACACTCACTTTTGAACAAGCGGCCAGCGTCCCACTGACCTATCTCGTCGTGCACGATATGCTGTCACTCCAAGGCAAACTCCTGCCCAACGAATGGCTTCTGATTCATGGCGTATCCTCAGGCGTGGGCGTTGCAGCCTTGCAAACTGCCAAAGCGATGGGCGCAAAAGTCATCGGCACCTCCGGTTCGCCAGAGAAACTGGCACGTTTGAAAGAACACGGTCTTGATGTGCCGCTTTGCCTCAGAGGTTCTGGCTTCGAGGAAACAGTGATGAAGGTCACGGACGGCAAAGGTGCGAACCTCGTCGTCGATACTGTCGGTGGCTCGGTCTTTGCTGAAAGCATCCGCTGCATGGCTTTTGAGGCCCGCTTTGCTATGGTCGGTTATGTGGATGGCGTGCTATCGGCTGAGCTCGATTTACTCGCACTGCATGCCAAACGTCTCAGATTGTTCGGCGTGTCGAACAAACTCCGATCAGCCGCGCAACGTGCAGAGTTCTTGCCCGAATTTAAAGCTGAGGTTATTCCTGCAATTACTGACGGCCGCATCAAACCGCTTGTGGATCAAGCATTTTCTTTTGATCAGCTCGAGCAGGCCAAAGCAATGATGGAAACGAATCAACACGTCGGCAAGATCGTGTTGCGCATGCCAGTTTAGAGAAAAGAACCTCAACCAAATGAACACTTCTTATCTTAGTCAATTTCTATGTTCAGCTTGGCTGCTGTTAATGATGATCCTGCCTGTCGCTCAGGCGCAGTCAGGTCAGTGCGGCTTTATTCAAAACAATGACCAGCAAGCGTATTGCCGTGCCATCAATGGCGGTGGCTCTGGTCAGTGTGGCTTTATTCAAGACAACGATCTTAAAGCACGCTGCCGCGCTGAAACAGGAGGCGGTTCAGGGCAATGCGGCTTTATTAGAGATCCTGATAAGCAAGCTGCCTGTAGAGCGAGTGCTGACAGCCGAAGGGGCTCTTCGAGCGGCGCTTCTGGTCAATGTGGTTTTATTCAAGATCCGGATAGACAAGCCTACTGTCGAGCCACGACAGGCGGAGGACAAGGTCAATGCGGCTTTATCCGCAACAATGATCTGCAGGCTATGTGCCGCGCTGAAACCGGTGGGGGCTCAGGTCAGTGCGGGTTTATCCGAAATCCAGATATGCAAGCTGCCTGCCGCGCTAAAGCACGATAGCGCTTGTATTCGGTCACACTTGTGTACGATAGCGCTTAAGCAAAATAATATTTATTATTCATAATTGTTGGAGACAAAACATACTCAGATTTCAAAAAAATATCCCTATTTTTGCAGTACTCACACTGACTGCATGCATACCCTTTTCATCAGTCGCGTAATCAAGTGACTACCCAAACAAACCCATCAAACTGATTGTTGGCTTCACGCCGATTGGTCAAGTACTCGCAGCGCCCAATGCCTTGGTCGTCCCTGCAAACTCAAAATTTAAAACGGTCCAAGATCTCATTGCTTATGGCAAGGCAAATCCTGGGAAAATCAATTTCGCCTCCTCAGGCATTGGTTCCTCACTTCATCTATCCGGAGAACTTTTCAAACAGCTTTTGCTAAGTTTATTCAAGGTGAATCTGCAAAGTGGGGTTCTATTCTTAAAAATATGAAGTTCGATACAAACTAATCGTTCTTCTTTTTAAAACCGCTCCTCAATTAAAACGATTGCCCAATAAAAAAGCCTGCTGAATGCGTTCAACTCATCAGCAGGCTTTTTATTGCATCGTGTAAAAATTAATTCAGTTTCACACCAGACTCTTTAATGAGACGACCCCAATTGGCATAATCTTTAGCCACAAAAGCACCGAATGCAGCTGAGGTGCCACCGCCTGGATCCACACCGCCTGCTTTCATTTTCGCAATCACATCTGGCGAAGCCAGTACACGGTTCAGCTCTTTATTCAAGATTGCAATGTTAGCCGGTGGCGTACCAGCTGGTGCAAAAAGCCCCGTCCAGATACTAAAGTCCATCCCTTTGGCAACTGTTTCATCCATAGTTGGTACGTTAGGAAACTCAGCCGATCGCTTAGCAGAAGTCACCGCTACGGCAACCAGCTTGCCACTTTTAGCATGAGGCGCGAGAGAAGCCAGCGTGCCAATATAAATATCAACTTGACCGCCCATTACATCGACAATGGCTGGGCCCGCGCCTTTGTATGGGACTTGCAATAAATTGATATTGGCACGCTTTTTAAAATCTTCGCCAATGATATGTCCCAGCGTACCCAACCCAGCAGTACCCCAACGCAAGCCTTCAGTTGTCTTTCCCTTGGCGACCAAGTCTTGCGGAGTTTTGATCCCAGAGCTCGGTGCAGTTCCGATACCTGCGGGTGTCACAGAGACTTGAATGACCGGTGCAAAACTCTTGACACTGTCATACGTGAGGTTGTTGTAGAGCCAAGGACCCAACATCATATTGTCGGTTTGTCCCATAACCAAGGTGTATCCATCCGCCGGTGCTTTTGAGGCAAACTCGATCGCCAAGTTTCCACCTGCGCCCGGCTTGTTTTCAACGACCACCGTCCAGCCCGTCAGTTCTCCAAGCTTTGCGCCCACAATACGAGAGACGAAGTCAGTGCCACCACCTGGCGGAAATGGCACGACAATTTTAATGGGTTTGTCTGGAAACTTTTGTGCCGACGCCACCAAAGGAATCGCCGATAGGGATAACGCCACAACTAGAGCCGATTTGATTAATCGATTCATCACTTTCATTGTCTTCTCCGTATATATTTATCCACGCACTTGTTAAGACAAGAGGCTTAAACCTACGTTAGGACAGTCCCTCGGATGTGTCAAGGCTTGAACCGACTTAAGCACCAAAAATATTGACATCCCGAGGGTTTACGTTGATAACGATTCCACGATAACCCTATGCAATAAATCAACTTTAGATAATAGAATAAGCGCATAGCTGGGAAGGTCAACATCATTTTTTTTGAAGGATACGAAGTGAAACATCGACTTTTAATCACCGCGCTTTCATTGCTATCGACTCTAGCTATTTCCGCGCACGCACAAACAGCACCGCAAACCACTTGGCCGACCCAACCGATTCGTTTGATTGTTCCCTTTCCCGGTGGCGCCAGCACCTTGGATTCCGTCGTCCGACTCCTTGGCGCAGAAGTCAGCCGCGACCTTGCCACTCCAGCGATTGTTGAAAACAAGCCCGGTGCGGGTACGGTGATCGGCGTGGACGCAGTCGCCAAAGCGACGGATCGACACACCTTTGGTGGTGTGGCCAACAGCTTTACCGTCAACCAAACACTCGTTAAAAACCTTCCCTATAAAACCCTCGGGGATCTTGCCCCAGTTATTTTGCTTGCAAAAACAGCCAACGTCCTTGCTGTCAAACCAAGCCTAGGCATCAACAACCTCCAAGAACTGATTGCATACGCCAAGAAGAATCCTGGCAAACTGTCCTACGGTTCTTTTGGTAATGGCACGACTCCACACTTCGCGGGTGAAATGCTCAAAACGATGGCGGGAATCGACATGGTGCACGTGCCTTACAAAGCACAAGGCCCCGCGCTGACAGATTTGCTCGCAGGCAATATTGATTTGATGTTTGGAAATTTGCCTGATTTCATGCCGCACATTAAAAGTGGCAAAATCAAGGCGATTGGCACAACGTATTTGACCCGAGCACCGCTGGCGCCTGAAATCCCAACAATCGCTGAACAAGGGCTGCCAAAGTTCGAAACGGACTCCTGGTACGGCATCATCGCGCCTGTTTCAACACCAAAAATCGCCATCGACAAGATGAATGTCTCGTTTAACAAGGCCTTACAGGATCCGGCTGTTAAACGTAATCTCGCCGAGCGTGGGATTGAAATTATTGGCGGTACTCCTGCAGAATTCGGTAAACACTTGAACACCGAAGTTGCCAAGTATGCAGAAATCGTAAAGACCTCAAATATGAAGATTGATTAATCACTCTTCATTATGTGATGCACTAACCGCATGCTCCAATACACCTTTTAAAGATTTACAGTTTTCCTAGTAATAAGAGCACAAGCAAAATAACCAGCACAGTGCCAAGTACACCACTTGGCCGCATAGCCCCAGTTCGCGCTATGCGGCCAAGTAGGCAACACACCTAGAAGCATCAAGACAACCACGCGTGCAAAATGAATGCCTTTTTATTGAATTTATTTCACAAGAGTATTTCTGAAACAAATTAATAATGAACTCTTGTCATTACTAAAGTTCAGGCGTAACCTACGATCGTTCTGGTCATTTTGAACCAACATCATGATCTGCCTCGAAGATTGCATAAATCCATATTGCATCTGAATGGACCTCGGAACACTAGCATTTTTAACTGAAGCATTCCTTTAGGAGACCATCCAAATGCAACTGACCTTTGGCCAATACGAGCTGATTTACAACGCCTTCTCTTTTGGCGTAGCAACTTTTTTCGCAGCAACAATTTTCTTCTGGTTGGGACTCTCACAAGTTTCCCAAAAATACAAAACAGCACTCGTCATTACTGGTTTAGTGACATTCATCGCTGGTTACCACTATCTCCGAATCTTTTCTAGCTTCGGCGAAGCCTACATTGCAGTCAACGGCGTTGTGAAACAAACTGGTGTTGCCTTTAACGTTGCTTATCGTTACGTAGATTGGCTCTTGACCGTACCCCTTCTCTTGATCGAATTGATCCTGGTCATGGGTTTGAGTCGTGCAGAAACAATCGACAAGAGCGTCAAGCTCGGTGTTGCAGCTGCCTTGATGATCGTGCTTGGTTACCCAGGTGAAGTCTCCGGTGGTATCGACAATACACGCTTGCTTTGGGGCGCGTTGTCGATGATTCCTTTCCTGTACATCGTGATCAACTTGTTCTCAGGTTTGTCCGAGTCGATCGAAAAGCAACCTGCTGACGTCCGTGGACTGATCAGCGCAGCACGTTGGGTTGTGGTCCTGTCATGGTCTTTCTACCCGATCGTTTACTTTGCACCGTTTGTCATGTCTTTAAATGGCGGCACTGCAACAACAGTGATCGAAGTGGGTTACACCATTTCCGACATCGTGGCTAAAGCAATGTTCGGCGTCATGATTTTCATGATTGCAGTTCGCAAGTCACAAGGTTCGACCAACTAAGTCTGTCCAACCGTCACAATTAAGTGACTTTGGCATGATCCAATCCCTGGTCAGCAACGTTGACCAGGGATTGTTTTTTTAGGATGTGCGAATGAGTACATATGACGCCCAAGCAGATATAAAGATAGAAGCGTTGTTGCGCAAAATGAATGCGCTCATTCTGAACAAACTTTGTCGTACCGATGCAAAAAAACTAAACGATCTTATTATTTATCATTTTGATAGCAATGCCAGTTGTGCCAGAGCAAGATTGGCGCTCACTGCGGGTCTTGCGCTTGGTCTAAGCGACAATACCTGTATCGCCCTCGCCGCCAGCTGTGAACTCATTCATAATGCCTCACTATTGCATGACGACATTCAAGATGGCGACACCCAACGCCGTGGAAAAGAAGCCGCGTGGTCTCGTTTCGACAAAAGTACCGCGATGTGCGCGGGAACCTTGATGCTCTCAGCAGCCTTCGACACCATTCACCAAAGCCAGCCTGATTCCTATCGGCTCGTCTCTCATCTTCATCAAAGAACTGCAGACTTGATCTGCGGTCAGACACTCGACCTGTCTTATGCAGCACAGCCCGTCAATCTAGAGGGTTATCTCAATATTGCCACCCTCAAGTCTGGTAGCCTCCTAGCCTTACCGCTGGAGCTTGTCATGATTGCGAGTCAACAAAACAGTGCACTAACTGATGCCACTATCGCAGGTCAATCCTTTGCAGTGGCCTACCAGATTGCCGATGACCTCAATGACGTCCATGACGACCAAACGCGCGGCACCTGCAATATCATTAGCGTTTTAGAGCAACTGCACCTAGACAAAACCTTGACCACCACAGAAGCGATGCACGTAATGCAGACGCACCTGCTCAAGGCCGAAACGCATGCAGCCCAATTACCTGCCCACAGTGGTGAATTTCTAATGAGTCTGTGCGGCAAACTCAGTCTCGAGGAAGTATGAGCCACGTTGTAGTGATTGGTGGTGGTTTTGGAGGAATAGCCGCGGCGCTACGCGCCCGCAAAAAAGGATACGCAGTCACATTGATTGATCGTTGTCCACGCCTCGGGGGCCGGGCTCAAGTCTTTGAACGAGCCGGATTCAAACACGACGCAGGTCCGACTGTTTTAACGGCCCCTTTTCTCTTTGAAGAACTCTTCGCACTGTTCGGTCAGTCTTTGCATGACCATGTCACACTCGTCCCACTCAAGCCCTGGTATCGCTTTGAATTTTCCGATGGCAACCATTTTGATTATGGGGGCACACTCGAGGACACATTAGCTGAAATTAGACGGATCAATCCTGACGATGTCGAAGGCTACCGACGTTTGCTTGAACAGTCTAAAAAGCTGTATGACATTGGCTTTACCAAGCTCTCAGACCGCCCCTTTCACAGCATGGCCTTCATGTTTGCGCAAATCCCGCACCTCGCAAGACTGGGGGCATGGCGAACAGTCTGGCAAATGGTGTGTCGTTATCTTAAAAGTGATTATTTACGCCAAGCGTTTTCTATTCAGCCCTTGCTAGTGGGGGGCAACCCCTTTGATACCACCTGCATCTACGGACTGATTCATTTTCTCGAGCAAGCACACGGTGTGCATTTCGCCATGGGAGGCACGGGCGCTTTAGTCGACGCGCTGGGCTCGCTCATGGTTGAGCAAGGTGTAGAGATTAAATTAAACACTACGGTCACCTCCTTAACCAATCAAAACGGTCACATTAAAAGTATCGAAATAGAGAACGCAGATGGTCAGAGGGAAAGTCTGCGCTGCGATTACGTGATTTCCAACGCAGATCCCGTCCACCTCTATAAAAATCTTTTACCAAAACAAGCCACTACATGGACGGCCCGCTTTAAAGCGGATCGTTGGCGCAAATCAATGGGATTATTTGTCCTCTTTTTTGGAACAAATAAGCAATATCCAAAGGTCGCTCACCACACGATTTGGATGGGACCGCGTTATAAGGAATTACTCGATGATATTTTTAATCGCAAAGTCTTAGCAGACGATTTTTCGATTTATCTTCATCGACCGACCGCAACCGATCCGAGTTTTGCACCTGAGGGCGGCGATAGTTTTTATGCGCTTGTGCCTGTCCCCAATTTACAAGCCAATATTGACTGGGAAAAAACGGGTCCGCTCCTAGCCGATCGCGTTATTGACGCACTGGGCGAACGCACCCTCCCCGGCTTGCGCGAACACATCGTTGATCAGTTCTTTATGACACCCGTCGACTTCAAAGACCGCTACCTCTCTCCTGACGGTGCCGGCTTTTCTGTATCGCCGATTTTCAGCCAATCTGCTTGGTTTCGCTTTCATAATCGAGGCGAAGGTCCCGCCAACTTATTTCTTGTAGGTGCGGGCACACATCCAGGTGCAGGACTTCCTGGCGTTGTCTCCTCAGCGAAAGTAGTAGAGCGACTTCTGCCAGAAGTCGAACTGAGTCAGCGCCTATGACACCTGCCAAGGATCAAGCTTTGGCAGTTCTCAAATCGCACGGGCGGAGTTTTTACTTCGCGAGCCATTTACTTGCGCCCAAGTACCGTGCGCGTGCCGCACGTCTATATGCTTTTTGCCGCTATGTGGATGACGTGGCCGATGAAGCGAGCGATCCCTTCTTGGCGACACAAGAATTAGACCGCATCAAAAGCGCTATTAAAAGTGGCCACTCTGACCACGCTTGCGTCATAGACATGATCGCCTTAATGCAGGAACTGGCGATGCCACAGGCGCCTGTCTTATCTCTGATCGATGGCATTCAGTCTGATTTAACGATGCAACATATTCAAGATGAGGGGCATTTACTGCGCTATGCCTACCAAGTTGCGGGGACTGTTGGCTTAATGATGTGCGAAGTATTGGACGTTCAGCCCAAGCAAGCATGGCCGTTTGCGATTGACTTGGGTATTGCGATGCAACTGACAAATATCGCACGTGATGTGGGACAAGACGCGAGGCTTGGTCGCATCTATTTGCCTGCAACATGGCTCGGCAGTATGACGGCACAAGAGATCCTTTCTCCAAATGATGAACAAATACTCAGATTACAAGCATCAACCAAAAGGCTGCTCGCCTTAGCAAAAGATTATTATCAAAGTGGCTTGAGTGGCGTCGTATATCTGCCGCCGGCTGCCCGCTACAGCATCATCGTTGCAGCGCATGTTTATGGTGAGATTGGTCAAACAATCACGCAAGCAGACTATCGCACTTGGGATCGGCGTGCCGTCGTCTCTCAGCCACGCAAAGTACTTTGTGCAACATCGGCGCTGATACGTTACGCTTTGTATCCTAGCTTGCGCAAACCAAATCCCGACCATGCCCGCCCACTCCACCAACATATACAAGACTGCTTTGGAACCAACGCAACGCGTTGATCTCGCGATCATTGGTGGAGGTTGTGCAGGTCTTTCACTGGCGAGGGAGCTTGCCGCTCGTCAAACGCCTCAATCAATCATTATTTTAGAACCACGTACACACTACCAAGACGATCGAAGTTGGTGTTTCTGGTCGACGCCCGAACACGCGCTCTCTCGATTGGTCCGCCATAGTTGGTCAACCTGGCGTTTTGGACTACAGGGCCAAGCCGCTAAAACAAAAAGCAGCAGCCTTCATCCTTATCAATACATCCGCTCTGCTGATTTTTACCTTGATAGCTGGGAGAAAATCGCGCAATGTCCATCTATTACGTCGCGCCTTGGTACAACGGTCCTCAACCTTAAGAAACAAGATAATGGGTGGCATATTGAAACGACACAAGGAAGCTTCTTTGCCAGACAAGTCATCGATACAAGGCCACCTAGCTCCACCCACTTCGCACAATCCACTCTGTATCAATGCTTTTTAGGTGCAGAGATTCAACTTGATCGTGACATCAATCCCGGAAATTTTGCCTTAGAACTCATGACGGATATGCGTGTGCTAAACGGTGAGTTTTGTTTTACCTATCTCTTGCCCCTCGGACATGATCGTATACTGATCGAACTCACACTTTTTGCGAGCCGACCCTACACGGCAGAGGCACTTAGAGAAGCATTTAATCAATTACTCGCGGAGCGTGGTTTGACAGATTCGCCCTCTCTTCGCATCGAATATGGCAATCTCCCAATGGGCTTACCCGTCCAACGTAGCGATCCGCCCCGTGCTGGCTTAGGAGGCGGGGCATTGCGTCCCTCATCGGGCTATGGTTTTATGAGGATTCAACGTTGGGCAGAACAGTGCGCGGAACATTACTGCAAACAAGGCACCGTTATTCCTCAGACACGATCCAACTTTTGGCTTCAAAAGATGGATCAGCTTTTTCTTTCGGTCATTCAATCTCAACCAAGTCTTGCACCCACTCTTTTTAATAAGCTGCTAGGCAAGACGCAGACAGAGCGCTTTATCCGTTTTATGAATGATCGCGCAAGCTTGAGCGACTATCTCCATATTGTGCTGTGCTTACCTAAAAAACCCTTTATTCAAGCACTCATGTCGAATATCTTTCAAAGAAAATGATGAAGCCGTCGCTATCGCCGTCGTCCTCGCCGCCCATCCTGACACTTTTAAAAAATGCGCCACGCGTTTTCCCCTTAGCCGCGCTTCTCTGTATCGTTTTATTGCATGTATCGCTCGACTTTATTCCTCCCACTGTACAACTGATCATTTTAGGTATTGTGATCGCCTTGTTTGGTTTGCCCCATGGTGCACTCGACCCATGGATTGCAGAGCGCATAGGATTAAACAACACGCCACAACAAACATTCGTGTTCAACGCAGGATACCTCGCGCTAGCAGCGCTTGTGGTTCTTTTCTGGTGGTGGTTTCCAGCGCTTAGTCTGATTATTTTTTTAAGCATCAGTGCCTGGCACTTCTCTGCGGACTGGATGCCCTCACTCAGTATGCCCACACGCCTGATTGCGGGGGCACTTTTACTTTTAATGCCCATTTGCTTTCACCCCGAAGCCGTAGAAATGAATTTTCAACAACTCTCAGGTACAGAGGGTGGCAAACTTGCAGTCATCCTCGCTCTGCCAGCATGGTTAATTGGAACGACGATGACCCTCATGACAGCTGCCTCCGCTTGGAAGCGGCAATGGCAAACTAGCCTAGAGTTTCTCTCACTTACTGCGCTTGCTTATTTCACACCACCACTTATTTACTTCGCCTTGTATTTTTGTCTCTTACACAGCCCACGCCATCTTTATGG
>CAMAYM010000029.1 GCA_945862495.1 Bordetella parapertussis
GCAGGCGGTGCTGTCTGTGCGCAAACGCCCCCGACAACAGCCATCGACATCAGACCGGTAGTCAGAGTTTTTAAAACCTGTTGCATTTTCATCAGAGAATTGTCCGTAGTTAGCCGAATGGCTAGAACATTCATCATAACACTAAATGCGAATCATTATCAATACCGATTTGCCTTAGACATGGCACGGGAAAGAATAATGACTGGGATCAGACCTGCAAGGACGATCGTCAAGGAAGGCAACGCCAGCTCCGACAAACGCTCATCTGCGGCAAGCTGATACGTGGCGACTGCAAGCGTGTCGAAGTTAAAGGGTCGCAGCAACAGCGTTGCAGGTAGCTCTTTCATCACATCCACAAACACAAACAAGCCCGCCGTCAGCACGCTGCGCTTGAGCAGCGGAAAGTGGATCGCGCGCATTGTTTGCCAGGGGGTTGCTCCCAATAGCGCAGCGGTGCCATCCATCGAAGGGGTAATCCGCGACAGGCCCGCCTCTACGCTCTGTAAACTCGAGGAGAGAAAACGGATCAAATACGCATAAATCAGCACGGACACGGTGGCGGACATGATCCAGGCCAATTGAAACAGCCCCAAAATAGACAAAATACCCACGGCCAACACAGCACCTGGCAGGGCGTAACCCAAGCCTAGCAGGCGATTGACCCACTGCAGCGTGGCGCTTTTAGTCAGACGTGCCCCATAAGCCAGTAACAAGGCGCACGCGACAGAAATAAGCGCCGTCGTGGCCGACAAGCCAAATGAGTTTTGTAGCCAATCCAGATAGCGCGCATCCAGACTGAGTCCCTGCTCCCACAACAACTTGAGCAACGCAGCAACGGGTAATAAAAACGAACAAAGTAAAGTCGAACCACATACGGCAAAGGCCCAAAACGCTTTTTTGCCTCGCAAAAGACGGGGAATCGCGGCCCGCTGCACGACACCAGAGCTGGCATAGCGCATCCGCGAGCGGTTGCTCTGCTCGACATAGAAAATCAACATCACAAAGACCAACAGTCCCAAGGAGAGCTGAACAGCCGCCAAGCGGTCGCTAAAGGACAGCCAGGCCCTGAAAATGCCCGTTGCAAAGGTCTCGACACCAAAATAGGCCACCGCGCCATAGTCGGCCATCACCTCCATCAGCGCGAGCGCCATGCCGGCAAAAATCGCGGGGCGCGCCATTGGCAGCACCAGGCGATAAAAGGCTTGAAAACCGCTATATCCCAAGGTTTCAGCTGCCTCGGACAAGCGACCACTGCGATCTAAAAAAGACGTCCGAGCGATCAAATACACATAAGGAAACAGACAAAAGGAAAACGACCACATCGCCCCACCCAAAGAGCGCGGATCGGGGAAAAACCAAAGCTGGTCTAGGCCCAGCAGATTTCGAAGCATCGTTTGAATTGGGCCCGAAAACTGCAAAATATCTACGAATAAGTAAGCCATCACGTAGGTCGGAATGGCGAGAGGCAAAATAAGTGCCCACTCAAAAATCTTTTTACCGGGAAATTGATAATTGGCCACTAACCAGGCATTTCCAACCCCGAGTACAAACACACCCGCGCCGACCCCAAACAGCAACAACAGGGTGGACGTGACATACTCTCCCAATACGGTTTGCCACAGATGCAGCAAGGTGCCTTGTTGACTGAGCTCTCGGGCGGCCTCACCACTCCCTTCAGAAAAAAAGGGAATAAACAGGCCCAGCAGCGGTAACGACAACAATACTGCGATCAGGACTACGACTCGACTCATTCGCGATGCGCTCGGCTCAAGTTAAAAAGGGTTCTAAAATCAAAATGTGGTTAATGAGAAAATTATAAAGATGAATACCAGCCCACCTTTGCTTTCCCTCGATCACGTTGAGATCGGCTACCCACGTCTGGACGGTCCAGGCTGGGTCCCAATCGTCCGAGATTTAACCCTCAGTCTAGCCCGAGGCAGCATTGCATGTCTGCTGGGGCCCTCCGGTTGCGGGAAATCAACGATTTTGAGAGCAATTTGCGGTTTTGAGTCCCTCCAACAAGGTTCGATCAGCCTGCATGGCAAGATCGTCAGCGCCCCGGACATCCAAGTCGCGCCCAATCTGCGCAAAGTCGGCATGGTGTTCCAAGATTTCGCTTTATTTCCTCACCTGAGTGTGTTGGAAAATGTCATGTTTGGTTTGCGCGCGCTCAAGCCTGCCAAGCGCCGCGAGGTGGGGCTCCAATGGCTTGAGCGGGTATCGCTCGCGGACAAAGGGGGTTCATACCCACATGAGCTCAGCGGTGGCCAACAGCAACGTGTCGCGCTCGCCCGAGCGATGGCGCCCGAACCCGATCTGATTTTGCTTGACGAGCCCTTCTCAAGTCTCGATATCGACTTACGTGAGCGACTCGCCAGTGAAATGCGGGATATTTTGAAGGCCAACGACGTCACTGCACTCCTTGTCACACACGATCAGTTTGAAGCCTTTGCCATTGCTGATCAGATCGGCGTCATGTCCGAAGGTCGCATTGTGCAGTGGGATACGCCTTACGATCTTTATCACGAGCCCATTAACCGCTATGTCGCCGACTTTATTGGCCGTGGGGTGTTTGTCAAAGGTCGCATCCAAGCAAATGCAATGGTGAAAATCGAACTCGGTGAACTCCAGCTTGATCATGATCATCACGATCCGCTCGACACCGAGGTCGATGTGCTGTTGCGCGCCGACGATATTCAGCACGATGATGCCAGCCCCCAACTCGCCGAAGTCGTGCGCAAAACCTTTAGAGGCGCAGATTTTCTATATACGTTGCGCTTGCCGTCCGGTCAGGAAGTGTTAGCCTATGTGCCGAGTCACCACGACCACTCCCTCGGGGAAAAAATTGGTATCCGGCTTGGTGTCGACCACGTCGTGACCTTCTCAGACAAAGCTTGATTTAGTTACCACTCCGCAAAAAACCTTCTCAAGGAAAACCCTGCTTTCGGGCAAAAGTGCCCCAATCCATGTGTCTGCCTGTGTAGAATCGCTTTGCCTCTAATGGTATTGCAGACAATTTACAGCCTCGAAAATTTTAAATCGACAAGAGGCAGTCACCGAGACAGCGCAAACCCAAGGATATTGATATGCAGCAGGTTATTTCCGACGAAAGCATTGCGGTCGATCCAAGTTCGAAGATTCTTAAGAAACTGATCACCATCATCGCCGTAGCGATGTCGCTGTATCACATGTACGTTGCAGGCTTTGGCCCTCCAGAAGCGGTGATCTTCCGCGGCACACACTTGATGTTTGCGCTGGCATTGGTCTTTTTGCTGTACCCCTCAAAAGCCGAAGGGGGTTTGATCCCACGTTCTTACGACATGCTGATTTTGGCACTCGGGCTCGCCGCGATCCTGCACATCTTTGTCGACTACGAAACCTTTACCAACCGAATCATTTATATCGATGAACTCACCAAAGCGGATGTGTTTTATTCCTTTGTGATGGTGGTGGTTGTCCTCGAGGGTACGCGCCGGGTGATTGGCTGGGCACTACCGGTCACGGCGGTTGTATTTGTGATTTATGCAGCATTCTTTACGCAGATCAAATTGCCTGTGCTTTTAGAGCAGCTCTATCTTTCTACCGAGGGTATCTTTGGTTCAACGCTTGGCGTTTCTGCGTCCTATGTCATGTTGTTCGTGATCTTTGGCGCCTTTATGGAAAAAAGCGGAACGGGTCAACTGTTTATGGATTTTGCAATGGCGCTGACTGGCCGCAGCGCAGGCGGTCCAGGCAAAGTCGCGGTTGTGAGCTCCTCACTGTTTGGTACGGTCTCAGGTAGCGCCGTGGCCAACGTGATGGTGGATGGTCCCATCACGATTCCCTTGATGAAACGAACTGGTTTTAGACCTCCTTTTGCAGCGGCTGTTGAATCTGTTGCTTCAACAGGAGGGCAACTCATGCCTCCAGTGATGGGCGCAGCCGCCTTCGTGATGGCGGAGTTCCTCTCGGTTCCTTATGCGCAGGTTGCCATGTGGGCCGTGATTCCAGCTTTGCTCTACTACGCGTCTGTCTTCTTTGCCGTCCACTTTGAAGCAAAACGACACGGTCTGGGCGGAGTCCCTGAAAGTGAGTTACCAAAGTTTGGCCAAGTAATGATGCAGAGGGGGCACCTGTTTATTCCTATCCTCATCATCTTGATTGGTCTGTTCATGGGCTATTCAGCACCGCTTTGCGCATTGGTCGCGGCCATTAGCTGTTTGCCAGTTGCGCTGACACGCAAACTGACTCGTCAAGGCATCACATGGATGACCGTCATCAACGCCCTCGAAGAAGGTGCGCGTAACGCCTTGTCAGTTGCGATGGCGTGTGCCTGCGCAGGCATCGTGATCGGCTGTGTCACGATTACGGGACTGGGCATTGTGTTCACTCAGGTGGTCATCGAACTGTCGAACAACTCTTTGTTCCTCGCTCTGTTGCTGACAGCAATGGCCGGGATTGTGCTGGGCATGGGAATGCCTACGACACCAGCCTACATTGTGATGGTGTCACTGTTAATTCCCGCGATTATTAAGCTTGGAGTTGACGTACCAGCTGCACACATGTTTGCGTTCTATTTTGCGGTTCTGTCCGCGATCACACCCCCAGTGGCTCTGGCTGTGTTTGCCGCGGCCAGCTTAGCGAAAGCAAATATGTGGGAGTCAGGCTTTGCTGCGATGCGCGCGGCAGCTCCTGCCTACATCGTGCCCTTTATGTTTGTGTACGAACCAACCTTGCTGTTGATCTTTAAAGATGACACTTCCTACCTCACCGTCTTTTGGTCAGTTGTGACAGCCCTGATTGGCGTGATTGCGCTCGCGGGAGGATTCTTTGGGTGGCTAGTGGGTTATGCGACGATGTTTCACCGCGTACTGTTATTCGTTGCAGCAGTTTGTTTGATTAAGCCAGGCATCATCACCGATATGATTGGCTTTGGCTTGCTCGCCTTTGTCGCGATCACGCAGTGGTATCAAAATAAAAAGACCGCTGCGGTCTGAGCCGAGGAGTAACGGATGAGCATGGCCATGATCCACCTGTCCGTCCCGATTAAGGACATCGGATCCACGGTGCGCTTTTATCGGGACATTTTGGGTTGTACGATTACGCGTCAACAGACGGATCGACTCGATATTGATTTTTATGGACATCATCTCGTGGCTCAACTTTCAGAGCTCGAGTCTTCACACAAATCAATCACGATCGGTCGCGGCAATTATCCTTTGCGACACTTTGGGGTGATTGTGACGCCTGAAGTCTACGATCGCATGCTAGCGAATCTGAATGCGGCTAAGGTCGAATTCGCGATGGCACCTGACCGCATATTCATCGGTACCCCCCGCGAGCAGTCCGTTTTTCTTGTTTTTGACTACTCAGGTAATGCTGTTGAGGTCAAGGGCATGCCCGACCCTCAACAGGTATTTGCTGCGGGCTAGGCGTTTAAAACCGCTTTGAGAACGACAACGCAAGTGCGAAGCCAGTCTGGTAATTAGTACTGTATTGCGTTGTTCCAAAAGTATCCGTGGCGGACAAACGTCCTCCCGTCGTCGCTGCTCCGTACAAGTCAATACGCGAAGTCCGGTCAAGCGCATAAGACAATCGGGCAAACACAGGAATAAAACTATTTTGACCAATTCCGTTTGCCACAGGACTATTTTGATTTAAACGAAAGCGATAAGAGCGATACGCCCCCCCGCCGGCAATCGTCCAGCGCTCGGTCAACGCATAGGCAAGCTCAAGTCCTGCGCCTCCTGCTGGGCCAGCAGGCAGTGAATTTCCCAAACGCAACTTATCGGTAATGTTCCAGTTCACTAGCAGGTAAGGGAACACTTTGGTTTCATCGATTTGACGGAAAACACCTGCACCCACGCCTAAGGTCAGATCTTTAGAGAAGGTCCTCGCAACACTCATGACGGCACCATAAGTGGCCGTGCCGCCCGTACCCGTACCGGACTCACCCGACCACTCTACTGTGGGGGCAAAACCAATACGCCATTCAGGACTAGGCGTGTAAGCGAAATTCATTCCCAAGGCTGGTGTGTTGATTGCAGTCCAAGGTGCTTGGCCGCCGAGCGACTGAAGATTGCTCCAAGACCAGTTTTGATAGCTGTATTTGACGCTCACACCTGCTGAAAATGCACTCGTGACCTGACGCGTGACATTCACGTTTGCCGAAGCATCCTGCCAATTAAAACTGCCACTATCAACGATGCGAGTATTGAACTGATTTAAACCCGTGACACCAACGGAAACGCTTGTCTCACCAGGAGCTTGACGGGGCTGAGCCATCACCGCAGCACACAGCGTTGACAAAGTGAAGGCAACGCCAATACGAAAAGAGCGAGGCATATTAAACATATTGAATTATCCGTTTATATCGCAAACTAAAAGAATCGCTACCCTTGCGCGCATTAACGCGATAACAAACGCCGCGCAAAATAGGAGAGCGTATCGACAAGAATCACCAGCACAATCATGGCGGCCAACACGCTGCTTGTTTCTTGCATTTGAAACAAACCCATATGAAAAGACAGCATCTGACCGAGCCCACCACCGCCAACGACACCCAGCACAGCAGCCGCTCGAATGTTGTTTTCCCAACGATACAACGCATAAGACATTAACTGGGGAGAAACTGTCGGAAGTGTTGCATACAGGAACACGCGCCCTTCCCCCACGCCTTGAACGCGTAAGGCCGTGGCCGCATTTTGTGGAGAGTTTTCAATCGACTCTGCAAATAGACGGCCGAGTACACCCGTTGTGTGCAAGGCTAGCGCAAGTGTTCCCGCAAAGGGACCTAACCCTGCTGAAATCAGCAATAACGCCGCCCACACTAGCTCTGGAATCGCACGCAACGCATTGAGTAATAATCGTGTCAGGAAGCGCCACCTCGCTGGATCGCCAACGTAGCAGCGGCTAGCGGGGACGGCCAACAACACACCAAAAATAGTCGCAATGAGCGTCCCTACGGCAGACATTGCCAAGGTTTCAAGACTCGCACGTAAAAGTTTGTTTAAAAATACGGGTTCCAGGCTAGGCGACAGCAGCTCACCTAAAAACTTGCCCATGCGAACCAGGCTTTCAAATGACATCACGCGTGCAAGCTGCAAGTCGAGCGTCCAAAAACTCAGGACTATCAGACTGGCGGTCCCCATCAATACCCAGAAGACAGTCGAATCAGGGCGCAGCCAATGTTTGGGGCGATTAGGCAGATTCATTGCAACGCCCGTCGCATCCAAGTGCTCAGTAAGTCAGCAAGACCCACGAGCAAAATAAAGACAATTAGCATCGTCGCGACTTCGGAGCCATTAAACATCCGCATGGAGTTATCCATCTGCTGCCCCAAACCACCTGCACCGACAAAGCCCAACACCGTTGAGGCGCGGATCGCGCACTCCCAGCGATAAATCGTATAACTCGTTAGCTCCGTGGCATTTACAGGCAAAACGCTGAAAAAAAATGTCTGTAAGCGTCCGGCCCCATTCCGCAGCAGAGCCGTCGCAGGCTCTCGCTCACCGCTTTCAAGAATTTCTCCGTAGACCTTTCCCAGCATGCCAGCATACGTAAGGCCAATTGCCAGCACACCTGCAGCAGGCCCCAAACCAACCACTCGCACGAAAACGAGTGCCCAGATTAACTCTGGCACACTGCGCATCAAAATCAACAACCACCTAATGAGTTGTCTCAATACAAACGGAAGCGCCTGCATCCGTCCAGATAACGACGAAACCGACAGTACCGTTGTTGAGAGCAGGGTCAAAGGAATTGCAAGTAAAAGGGCAAGAAAGGTTCCAGCCGTTGCAATCGCAACCGTGCGCCATGCCTCTCGCGCCACGAGTTGTAAAAACTCTGGACTCAAGGCCGGCGGAAAAAACTCCGCTAAAAATCGACCAGTGACTTTGAGATTTTCCGTTTCAAAAAATACCCAAGGTTTGAACTCAGTCGTCACGAGTGCCGGCCACAAGAGTAGACAGGCCACTACAAACCAAAATACCCTGCGCAACCACGCTGGATCACGCAACGAAGGGTCGTTTGCTTTAAGCGCAGCCAACTCGGATCTCTCTTTTAGCTAACGGGACATCTTCAATTGCCACTGGGCCATCAACCTGCGCGAGTTCAAACTCAAACTGTGCGTACAAGTCAGCGAGGTGCTCTGCCGTCACAGCATGACCAGGAAGATCAAAGACAAGCTTTCCGTCTCGCAACCCAAGCACGCGGGGAAATTCGGCAGTGGCAACATTCACTTGGTGCAGTGTAGTGACGAGCGTGACCTCACGTGCACGCGCTTCTCGCAAGAGCGTGGCAATCGCCTGTCGGGCGCGCGTCGGATCCAGTGCAGAGAGGGGTTCGTCCACGAGCCATAAGCCCGCTGGTGCCAGCAGCGCGCGCGCGAGACCAACACGCTGACGCTCGCCTCCTGAAAGACGATCCACCCGCTCCCAAAGCTTGTCCTGCAAATCAAACTGGGACAAGGCTTGGGCAACCTCCTGGGCATCTTGGGGATAAACAAGATTTTTCAAACTTTGCCAGAGAGACAAAGCAGGTAATTTCGCGGCGAGAAGAGCAACGATGACGCGCTGACGTGGCGGTAGGGGCGGACTTTGTGGCGCATAAAAAAGACGCCCGCGTTGGCGTTGCAGACTTTGGGTAGAAAGCGTCCAAACCGACTGCCCATCGATAGAAACCGTACCTTGTGAAGGCTTGAGCGCTGCCGACAAGATCTGCAAAAAAGTGGTCTTACCTGCCCCAGAAGGACCGATCACGGCGACGTGCTCACCCGGCTCAATCGTCAAAGTCAGTTGATCGATTGCCGGTCTCGACTGGGGACTGGCAGCAGGATGACGGGCTGTGACGCCCGTCAACGCAACACGCAATCCCGACATTATTTAATCAGACCCGCACTTCGACCGGCAGACTCAAGACCCTTATAGTTGTCTGGTGTCGTAGGGATGTATTTGCTGGCGCGATTCAGGGTCAAAATTTCTTTGCCTTCTGCATTGCTCATGTCGAGCGCGAAAAACGCCTTGGCAATTTTTTCTTGTAAAGCGACTGGCATATCTGCGTTGACCGACCAGTTGTAATTGTAATAAGGAGGTGTCGTGAAAAACACATCTACCTTATTGGTGTCGACCTTCTTGTCGTTCACAAACTTATTCCAGACGGTAATGTCCAAGGCTGCTGCATCGACGCGACCACTGACAACAGAGGCGATTGTTGCGTCATGCGCACCTGAATAGGCAACGCGCTTAAAGTCTCGATCGGGATCAATGCCCGCATCCAGCAGGAACGAACGCGGCATCAAATGACCTGAGGTGCTCGACTGTGAACCGAAACTCACTTGCTTACCTTTTAGGTCCGCTAACTTGGTGATGCCAGAGTTCTTTTGTGTAATGAATACCGAGCGAAATTTAGTGTCTTCCTCACGTTGTGCGAGGGGCACAACCTTTCCACCCGATCGAATCTGCGCCTGAACATAAGTAAAGCCACCGAACCATACCAAGTCAACTTGCTTGTTCACCAACGCCTCCACGGCGGCGGGATAGTCGTTGACTGGGACAAAACTGACTTTCATGCCAAGCGTGCGCTCCAGATATTTGGTCAACGGACCAAACTTACGCATCTGCTCTGTCGCCGCCTCTTCCGGTATCGTCGTCACACGCAGCACTTGCTGGGCATACGCAGCGCTGGAAAGGACGGTTGCAGCAGCCATTAAGGTGCAGGCAATCATGCGCGTGAGTCCGCACGAAAAGAGGGTTTTAAACAAGATATTCACCTGAAAACGGTTTTAAAGGAATCAAGTATAGGAGAGACAGATGACACATGCGTGAATAAACCCTTTGGATCCACGAAAATGCTGCGTCGCACCATCCTTATGCGGGTTAAGCCCTAGGATACTTTGCCCCACCAGCTAAAGAACTTGCGAGATAATGAGTGTTCAAATTTCTTAATACGGAGACTTTCGTGCTCAAAAAAACGATGACAACGATGGGTGCTATTGCCCTGACAGCCGCACTCTCGATCGCGTCTACTAGCGTAATCGCGCAACCGGCCAAACCAGAATGTATCGCACCTGCCAAGCCTGGTGGGGGCTTTGACTTGACCTGCAAACTCGCGCAAGCTGCATTCAAGGATTCAAAAGTACTCAAAGATCCCTTACGCATCTCCTACATGCCTGGTGGCATCGGTGCCGTCGCGTACAACACCATTGTGACGCAACGTCCCGGTGAGGGCGGTACGATCGTTGCCTACTCAGGTGGCTCCCTGCTCAACCTGGCTCAAGGCAAGTTTGGTAAATACAACGTCAACGACGTACGCTGGTTGGCTGCGATTGGCGCCGATTTTGGCGTGATAGTTGTCCGCAATGATTCCCCGTTCAAGGACCTGAAAAGTGTCATGACCGCCCTGCAACAGGATCCCACTAAAGTGGTGTTTGGTGCGGGTGGCTCAGTCGGTAGCCAGGACTGGATGAAAGCCGCGCTGACTGCGAAAGCCGCAGGCGTGGACTACAAGAAAATGCGCTTTGTCGCCTTCGAAGGTGGTGGAGAAACAGCAACGGCTCTGCGTGGTGGCCATATTCAGGTCATGATGGGTGATGCAGCCGAAGCGGCCACGATGTTAGATAGCGGTGCGCCGATTCGCGTGTTGGCCATTTATCACGACAAGCGTTTGCCCGGTAAGCTTGCGGATGTTCCTACCGCAACTGAACAGGGCTACAAAATCAACTGGCCAATCATTCGTGGCTTTTATCTCGGACCAAAGGTCTCTGATAAAGACTACGACTGGTGGGTGACCGCATTCAAAAAGACGATGGCCTCACCTGAGTACGCTAAGCTGCGCACACAGCAAGGACTGTTCCCCTTCGATATGACCGGTCCTGAACTTGATCGCTACGTCAAGCAACAAGTCAAAGAATATGCAGAACTTGCAGACACCTTTGGTTTGATCAAGAAGTAAGTGACATGAATACGCTGGGCAGACCTCGTGTCTGCCCAGCGTATTTTTTATTGCATGGACGAAAGAGGGAAAAAATGGTTCTTGACGATCGCAAACTGGGTGTATTCGCGCTGGCACTGGCGGCATTTTTAGCGTGGTATGGATACAGCCTTGAGGCGGCGTTCTCTTATGAGCCGATTGGGCCTCGTGCCTTTCCTCTCGCCATTGCCTCGATCATCGGGTTATGTGGCCTGATCCTCATCATCAAAGGTGGCAATCGCGTCGAACCGAACAGCAACGGTGCCAACGCTCGCATTTGGCTCATGATCGCCATACTGAGTGGTTATGCAGTGACATTTCAATTGCTAGGCTTCATTATTTCCACTGCTCTCATGACGACCCTGGTGGCGCGTTTGTTTGGCGGGACATGGCTCAAAGCACTGATTGGTGGCGTTGGTATGGGTATTTTGTTTTTTGTATTGTTTGATCGCTTACTTGATGTCGTTCTACCTGTTGGTGTCCTCGGAGCTTTCTTATGAACGGCATTTTTGATCAACTCGGCATTGGCTTTGGTGTCGCATTTACGCCCCTTAATTTACTGGTCGCGGCGATAGGTTCGTTTTTTGGAACAATCGTAGGCGTTCTGCCCGGCCTCGGTCCCATCAATGGCGTCGCAATGCTGATTCCGATCGCGTTTGCCATGAATCTTCCGCCTGAGACCTCGCTTATTTTGCTCGCCGCAGTATATGTTGGTGCAGAGTACGGCGGACGTATCACCTCGATCTTGCTGAACGTTCCAGGCGAAGCCGCCGCGGTGATGACCACACTAGATGGTTACCCCCTTGCGCGCCAAGGTTTGGCTAACGTGGCACTGTCCATTTCTGCCTGGTCGTCCTTTGTCGGTTCGCTCATCGGCATTATTGGCATCGTGTTTTTTGCGCCTGTTTTGGCGACTTGGGCGCTCGCCTTTGGTCCAGCCGAATATTTTGTCTTAATGGTGTTCGCCTTTTGCGCGCTCACTAGTCTACTGGGTGACCAGCCCGTCAAAGGCGTGCTCGCTGCCATGATTGGCTTGGCAATTTCCACGGTTGGCGTCGATGCTAACTCTGGAGTCTATCGCTACACCTTTGACCATCCGAACCTTTCTGATGGCATCGCATTTGTAGTGGTGGTGATTGGACTCTTTGCCGTCGCTGAAATGCTGCAAATGCTGGAAAATACCTTGACTGGGGTGTCTATCAACATCCCGCCAAGCGTTCGGAAAATGTTTAACTTTGTGGAGTTGAAGTTCACCTGGTGGAGCACTTTCAGGGCTTCCGTCATGGGATTTTTTATTGGCGTGTTGCCTGGAGCCGGTGCTAGCGTAGCCTCGGCTGTCAGTTATGCCTACGAAAAGAAACATTACGAAAACAAAGACCCCGACGCTAAATTTGGACGAGGTGATTTGCGTGGACTGGCTGCGCCAGAAGCCGCAAACAACAGCGCAGCGACCGGCTCATTTATTCCCATGCTTACGCTTGGTGTGCCAGGCTCTGGGACAACCGCGGTGATGATGGGTGCGCTATCCCTCTACAACATCACCCCAGGTCCTGTTTTATTTGATCAACAGCCTCAGCTTGTCTGGGGTTTGATCGCTTCGCTGTTTGTCGCGAACTTGATGTTGTTGTTTATGAATATCCCTATGGTGCGCATATTTGCGTCGATGCTCAAGGTTCCACCATGGCTGCTCGTACCTGGCATCCTCACGATTAGTTTTGTAGGCGTCTTTGCCCTGCACTCCGCCACTTTCGATTTGGGAATGGTTGTTGCGATCGGTGTGATTGGATATCTATTACGCAAAATGGGACTTCCCATGCCACCTCTAGTATTGGGTGTGGTGCTGGGAGAAATGATGGAACAAAACCTGCGTCGAGCACTATCCATCACAAACGGTGAATTGGGTATTTTGTTTCAAAGCCCCATCAGCATCGGTTTGTGGGCCGCTGCAATCATTGTGGTGGTCGGCCCGACTCTTTACAGGCGCTTGAGAGCCGCAAAGTAACAGTCTCTCAGTAAAAAAAGACCGTGCTCAGGCACGGTCTTTTTACTTCATATTCATGCAGAAACTTTTTAAAAGCTCTGTTCTAGTTATTTAATATTCAAGGCTTTAATTAAGGCCGTCCACTTAGCTTCATCTCGCTTGAGGTTTGCGGTGACGACTTCTGGAGTCGACGTATTGAGCTCGATACCGAGCTGGCTCAGCCTCTGGCGCAACTCTGCATCTTGGCCCAAGGCTTGCATCGCGCTGGTGAGCTTTGTCTGGAGGGCTTTGTCTAGTCCAGCGGGCGACATCAGTGCCAACCAGAACGTTGCTTCAAAATCCTTGGTGCCCAAGGCTTGGTTCATCGTTGGCAAGTCTGGCAACGTAGACATCCTCTCCATCGAGGTCACCGCCAAGCCACGCGTCTTGCCACTGCTGATAAAGGGCATCGCTTCGCTTGCTGCGGAAAACATCATTTGCACCTGACCACCAATCATGTCTTGGGCGGCAGGCATCCCACCTTTGTAATGCGCCACCACCATCTTTAAACCAAACTGCTTGATAAAGTACTCGGCTGCCAGATGGTTAATAGAGCCCACACCCGAAGTACCTATTGCGTATTTGTCGGGATTTTTCTTAATGAGTTCCACCAATTCCTTGGCATTTTTAACTGGGAGATCTTTATTCGTCTGCAGCACAAAAGGTGCTTTCATCATCATTGAGATCGGCGTAAAACTCTCATACGGCTTGT
The DNA here is from genome assembly GCA_945862495.1 of Bordetella parapertussis. Classification (GTDB taxonomy): domain Bacteria; phylum Pseudomonadota; class Gammaproteobacteria; order Burkholderiales; family Burkholderiaceae_B; genus Zwartia; species Zwartia parapertussis_G. The sequence goes on from CAMAYM010000029.1 coordinate 13,680, forward strand.
AGCTCACCGCTCCCTGTAGAGCAGGATTAATCACGATTGAGACTGGTGCTGCGTACAGCGTATAACCGTTGGGCTTTTGGCCTGCAACATAAGTGCTCGCTACAGTCGATGCCGCACCCGCTTTATTCTCAATCACCATATTGGCGCTAAGCTTTTGGCCAAGCGCCATGGCGATCGCGCGACTCGACACATCACTCACTCCACCGGCCGGATACGGCACTACGAATTTAATTGGATCTTGCGGATAGGCTGCTGCCGATTGAGCGATTGCAAGGTGAGGTGCTGCGAAGGCGATCGCCGCAGCAGCCAGTACAACACGAACACCTGTCTTTTTTATAGTCATTGTTGTCTCCTGATATTGGTTTAATTTTCTAAAATTTACAACGTGGCACTTACAACGAGGCACCTCTTGCATCGATTGGCCAAACAGCTTCGACCTTTCCACCGCGATAACAAATTAATTCGTCGTACAGATTGACCGTTGGGTCGCAATGACCTGGGACAAGCAACAACGCATCTCCCAATGCAGGATCATTTGCAAGTTCTGTCTGCAACACACCATGTTCATCGCTCGCCTTGGTGTATTGCACGCCAGGCTTGTTCCAAACAACGGGCAAACCAGAATCAACACTCGAGGCCTTCAGACCCGCATCCACGACCGCGCGGTCGGCAGTCGGACGGCTGAGGACTGCTGTTTTCACAAACAATGCATGTTCAAACTGGATATCTTGGGGACCTTGCTGATTTTTTGCGTAATCCGCATCCATAAAGATATAGGAGCCGGATTGCACTTCATTAAAGACACCTGAATCCCGCTCGAGAGCAACCGAGCCAGTCCCCGCACCAGTGATACGTTCGACTTTGATGCCAAGTTTTTCTAATGCTGCGCGCATCGTGACCGCGATATCGCTCGTTTGTTTAATCGCTGCCTGTCTTTGCTCAGGCTGACGATAATGTTGTGCGCTGCCGTGATAGCACTGCAAGCCCATAAAGCGCAAATACGGTGCGGCGGTGATTTGTTGCGCGAGGTTCACGACCTCTTGGACTGCGCCGACACCACACCGTCCCATGCCGACATCGACCTCAATGTAGACGTCAATCATTGTTTTGCGTGCCTCACTTTCCTGTGCAAAGGCCGCGACCTGATTTGGATGATCCACCAGCACACCAATCGTTGCCCGCGCAGCCAGATCAACCGCATGCGCCACTTTTTTTGCACCGACGATTTGATTGGTAATCAGCACATCTTGGACGCCCGCCTCAACAAACCGGGCGGCCTCGCTCACTTTTTGGCAACAAATCCCAATCGCACCCTGCTGAATCTGCCGCAGTGCAATCTCTGGACATTTATGGCTTTTGGCGTGCGGTCGCAAACGCATCTTGGTTCCGGCAAGCGCCTGTGTCATACGGGCAAGGTTGCGCTCAAACGCATCTAGATCCAAAACCAATGCAGGGGTATCGATATCATCGAAGGTATCACCGGGATGCGCGGCTTTCCAAGGGGACATGGCAATTTCTCGCTGTAATCGAGTAAGAATGTTGTTCAAAAAGAATAGGCTAACATTAAGACATGCGAAATATTTAGATTCATGGAAGTTTTGTTTGCGTGAATTTCTGCTAATTAACTTTCATTTTCAACACTTCTTCGGTGACGCCTTGCTAAAGAAACATCCAGCGCACAAGCTGAGTCAGTTTTTTCCAGCCAACCTCTGGCTGGGACTACTTGTTTTTCTCGATGCCTGGCTCTTTATCTGGCCGTTGACCGTACGCATCTTAGCCTCCGAGCACCACGTCTGGCTTCTCAATGAAAACTGGCAAGATCTGATTGATACGATTGGTTTGATCGAGTTGCCTCGACTCGCAATAGGCCTTGGCATGATGATCATGTCATTTGGGCTGCTGTTGCGAGCCCGCATTGCGTGGATTCTCTCGCTCTTTTTACTTATTTTTGCACTAATTCTTGATCTGTACACCTCGAGGAATCATTTCATCACCATTATTTCTGGTCTCGTATTATTTATTCTACTTCTACGACATTGGCAAAAATTTAACCACTCTAGTTTTGCCGCCAGTAGTATGTACACCATCGTCAGTGTGAGCTGGTTATTATTTTATGCGGTGTTTGGGGCGCTTTATTTAGGTGATCAGTTCAAGCCACCCATCCATGACCCCATTTCTGCCTTTTACTTTTCTGTCATTACGATGGCAACTGTCGGCTATGGTGACATTCTGCCCATCGAGCCTTCTTCACGATTATTTGTTATCTCGATTGTCATTTTTGGTATAACCGTTTTTGCGACAGCGATTAGTGCCCTTGCGGGCCCCGTCATTGGCGGCAATCTAAGTAAGTTCATTAAAAAGAGAGCGTTGAATTCTATGAGAAAAAATCACGTCATCGTCTGTGGAACCACCCCTCTCGCCATGAACGTAGTGGCGGGCCTTTTGGAACGAGGCCAGCATGTGACTGCGATTATTTTACAAAATGACACACATCAATTTCCTGCACATACAGATGTACTCATCGGTGATGCCACCACGCTTGAAGTCCTCAAAGAAGCGGGGCTTCAAAATGCCCAATACATCTTGGCTCTTAAAGAGGATGATGCAGAAAATGCCTTTATTATTTTGGCTGCAAAAGAGGTGATCGGTGACGGTACCGTCAAAACTGTTTCAGTGGTAAATGAATCCATACACCTGTCAAAAATTCAACGTGTCCATCCTGACATCATTTTTTCACCTCAAAAATTAGGAAGCGAAATCTTGACCAGAGCGCTAACTGGCGAAGTCATTGACAGTAATTTGATTACGCAGCTGTTTTTTAACGAAAATAAAAATGCCTGATTTCACAATACTCACTGGTAAACCCTATGTAAACCCGTGAAAGGGGTGGGTTTTGGTGCATTAACATTTCAGCCTTGGTTGTATAGAATCAGACGTCGGTCTGATGTTTAGCAGGCTGTCCGTTCTCAGCATAAAAATTATTTGGAGATGTCATGAAACAATCCGCAAAAATTGCATTATCAGCCGTCGCAATCGGTGCCGCTCTGCTAGCAACCGCACCCGCATCTGCTCAGCAAATGACCCTGATGACCGGCCCACAGGGTGGCGTTTGGGTACCGCTTGGTGGCGCACTCAAAGGCATGTGGGAAAAAGCGATTCCAGGCCTTCAAATTACAGCTCAACCAGGTGCGGGCGTGGCTAACGTCATTGGTGTCGAACAAGGCAAGGCGCAGATCGGCTTTTCAAACTCGAGCAGCGCAGTTGATGGTGCGATGGGTGTTCCACCCTTCAAGCAAAAATCGACCAATGTTTGCCAGATGACTAACATCTATCCTCAGTATTTCCAGGTCGTTGCCACGAACTCTTCGAACATTAATTCTTATGCTGACATCAAAGGCAAGCGTTTAGTTGCTCAGTCAAAAGGCAATACCGCCGAGGCTATTACAGCCTCCATTCTCAAGCTCAATGGTTTTGACTATAGCGGTCTGTCACGCATGAACTTCCAGGCGAGCTATACCGACGCTGTGTCAATGATGAAAGACGGACATGTGGATGTCTTTACGCTTGGCACAACAGCCCCAGCCTCAGCAGTGATGGATTTGGCGAGCGGTCGCGATATCAAGCTGGTCCCTGTCGACGACAAAACGATGGAAGGCATGCGCAAGATGAACGCTGGCTACAGCAAACTCATCATCAAAGCCGGCACCTATCCAAAGCAGGACAAGGACGTGCCAGTCATCGGCTATCAAACACACCTGATCGTGCGTTGCGACATGCCAGAAGACGTGGTCTACAAGATGGTGAAGACCATGGCTGAAAATATTCCCTCCATGGCGGCTGTGAATAAAGCGATTGGCGAATTAACGCCAAAGATGATGGCGGCGGATGCTGGTATCCCCATGCACCCTGGTGCAGCCAAGTACTTTAAAGAAGTTGGTGCTCTCTAATTATGTAATATCAGACCTCCAGAGTCATTGGGCTCTGGAGATCTTTTTCATTGTCGTGTCATTAATATTGTTTTGTAAAGTCAACCTGTAACGTACGCCTCGTCCTTGGCCATATTGTTCAAGCAAACCCAAGTGCACCATTACTGTGAGCTCGCGATAGGCAGTCGCACGTGACTGGCCCGTGATGTTTACATATTTTGATGTGCTCATGTCGCCTAAAAATCCCTCGGGTTGCGCCTCAAATAGTTTGCCCAAAATCTTTAGTTGAGAAGCTGTTAGCGAAGGTTGAAAGTCTCTTAGCATCGAAAAGTAGCGGGTCTTTTCAGTTGCGGCTTGCATTTGCGCGAGCGCTGCATGGGCAGCGCGTTCGATGCACCCAACAAACCACTCAACCCAAGGAGTGACATCAAGTGTGTCACTTGATGTTGCGGCTTGCAGTTGCGTGTAGTATCCCAATCGATCATTCATTATTTGTTGGGATAGACTCCAGATACGCTGTGAACTTTGCATGTCTTGCGCGAGGGCTAACTCACTGAGTGCACGGCCCAATCGACCATTACCATCCTCGAAAGGGTGAATCGCTTCAAACCACAGGTGCGCAATCGCTGCGCGTATTAAACCGTCGCAACTCTTTGCGCTGTCATTAAACCAATCAATCAATCGCCGCATTTGCGCGGGCACGTCAATTGAATCAGGCGCTTGGTAATGAACAATATCAGGGGCACCGTATTTAACTGACACAATCTGCATGGCCTGAACATGCTGTCGATACATACCTGTTTGTATCTTTACACCCAGACTGCGTCCTTCAGGAAACAACGCCGCCTGCCACATGAACAGGTCTTCGTCACGCAATGGGTATTCCCACTGTTTGATCGCAGCCTGCAACACGTCAAGTGTGGCCTCAGTCCGCGCATCGCGAAACACATTCAGCGCACCGGGCAGACCCAACCTTCGGGCAACCGAGGCACGCACTGAATGAACCTGCAATAGTTCACCTTCGATTTCGGCGGTGGCGACGGCCTCGGCTGCCCAGCCCTCAAGCTCTAACTGACCCCGATCCAGTAACTGCAGCGAACCAGCCAGCCCCAGCACCCGACCCTGCGCGAGGCGCGCGCGCGCCAGCACAGGCTGCAATGCAGTCAAGTCATAGTGGAAGTTTGGCCATGTCGAGGCTTGCCAGATATACATGAAGCGAAGTATAGGCCTAATCGCTTCAAAATTGAAGCGCAAAAACTCTAATATCGCATCAAATTAAAAAATTTAGTTAAACGACCTCGTACGCTGCACGTTTAACCTTTGCCATGTTGGTCCCTTCGATACGCAGCAAACTCGTTGCCGCCTTGCGCTCGGGCGCATGTAAGTCACCTTCGTTATAAACGTGCGCGACACCCGGCGTGAGCGAGTAGGTTTTGGTTTGACGGACTTTGCCGGGCTTATCGCCGGCAGCGGCTTCGATCAAAGCATAATCGCGCATTTCAGTTTCGCCACGCGCTTGACCATAGATTGCCCAAGAGTGCGCATGATCATGGGGTGTCGAACTCTTTGCACCCTGATAGTTGTGCGCCACGATACAAAAACCAAGTTCCGGATCTTCGTACACGACCTCACGCTCACCAATATTTGAGCCCAGATTCGCCTCGATAAACTGCTGGTCAACCAAAACCTCTTTTAAGAGGTCCGCAACTTTCTGACGACCCGCTGGACCGGGATGTGCTTTTAATACATCGTGACATTGACTGGCAAATTGCTGAAGTGTGTGGGCCATGGTGAGTCGTCCTCCAAATCGTGTATGACACGCTGCTAAGCAGCGACTGTTTATTAATTCTACCCTCGTTCAAGTCATTATTCTGTTGATTAAGATCAAGATTTAGCCATGAAAGGCAAAGGCGTCTTTAACCACTGATATTGGAGCGCTTCGAGAACTGTTTGCCGATGCACTGCAACAGTCGTCTCAATCTTGGTGCCATAGCCACCCGCCATTGAGATCGCGACGGGGATATCGAGATGCTTGGCATAGTCAAATACGACCCTGTCACGAGCTAGCATGCCCGCATTCGTGAGCTTGAGTCGACCCAACCGGTCTCCTTCATGCGGATCAGCACCAGCCAAATAGATGATCAATTGTGGACGAAATATTTTATCCAAGTGTTCAAGCGCCTGTTTCAATGCTTGCAGGTAGACATCATCCGTCACACCGTCAGCAAGTGGCACATCCAAATCACTTGGCTCTTTTCTAAAAGGAAAGTTTTTATCGCCATGTAAAGAGAGTGTGAAAACGCTTGGATCGTTTTTGAAAATCGCAGCGGTGCCATTTCCCTGGTGGACATCCAAATCAATAATGGCGATCGGCAAACTTGCAGCAGACTGGCGTTGCATGACACGCGCAGCGACCGCCGCATCATTAAACACACAGAAGCCACTGCCTTTATCACGATAAGCATGGTGTGTGCCGCCCGCAAGATTGACGGCAATACCGTTCTGCAAAGCAGAGTAGCAAGCTGCGATGGTTGCCCCAACTGAGCGCCGCGATCTTTCGACCATATCTGGCGTCCAAGGAAACCCAATTTCACGCTGTTCTTTAGAATCGAGGGTACCGGTCACCACCTTTTGGACATAAACCGGATCATGGGCCAAAAGTAACTGCGTATCAGTCGCTGCAGGCGCTTCACAGAGATCTAAACCAGGCGTGCCAGCAATACCATCGCGCAGCAAGCGATACTTAGACATCGGAAATCGGTGCCCCTCTGGCAGGGGCAACACAAAGTGATCCGCATAAAACGCGTCCATATCACCTACTCCGCAACGTGAGATCCGTCTAAAAACGCCATTCGATGGCAAAATAAAGCTTCAATACTAGCTGGCAACATCAATGCGTGCCTCAAATTCCCTGATGCGACTCCTGAAATCTGGTGTGATTGCTGTCGCAACCTTAGTTCTGACCGCCTGCAGCTCTTTACAGCTGGCCTATAACTATGCGCCTGGACTGATCGCGTACCGTGCGAACACATACCTGAATCTTGACGAAAAACAGCAGGCACTGCTAGATCAGGAGTTGGCGACTTTTGCGGCATGGCACGACGAAAATTTGCCGCGCTACACTTCGACCCTCAATCAGTGGGCAAACCGTCTTTCAAAGCCTGAGCCCTTTACAGGCCAAGAAGTTTTAGCGATGCAAGAAACAATCGAACAACAACTTCAAACGCTCGGAACACGGGCAGCACATCAGCTTGCACCTCTTCTTGTGACCCTAGGGCCGCAACAGCTCAAACAGTTACAGTCCAAGTTTAAAGACGGCAACGAAGAATATTTTTCTGATTTTCTAAAAAATCCAGAGAGTCCTTCTAATATCAAAAAGCGTCATGCACGACTGACCAAGCGTTTTGAAGATTGGCTTGGTACTTTGAGCCCACAGCAGAGAAATATTTTAATTACCGTGTCAGACAAGCGGGCCCCCATCATTCAAGCTTGGTACACAGAGAGAACATTACGACAGCAAGCGTTGCTTCAACTGATCCAGACTCAGCAAAATGCGCCGCCTGCACAAGCACAGCAAGCTTTTGAGGACTATCTGCAAAGCCTCAGCCGCTACCGTGAACCCATGCTAAAAGATCAACGATACACGTTAAGACTTGAGTGGGCACAAGCAACTGCAGAGGTCCTCAATGTCGCCAGTCGCGAGCAAAAGCAATATCTACAAAAGAAATTGCGTGGCTATGCACAAGATTTTGCAGCGCTGACACCGAAAAGAATCGCTAAAAATTAATGCTTAAAACAAGAACACACCTTAAATCAGGCAGTCCTGAAACGGGTCAGCTTAACAAAAGCAATCGCTAAAAACGGCAAACTCAGTCCGATCAAAACTGAAAGCGTTAACATCGAGCCGAGGCTTGAGTAGTTAGCCGCGACCTCAACAATACCCGTCACGGGATTACGGACCTCGCGCGTCACAGTAAAAATTTGATTGAGATATTTAGTACCGAGCTGGCTGAGTGACAGCGCGAGATTGGTAAAAGATGCCATGACCGCAAAATAGGTTGCCTTGAGATTTTCAGGTGCTGAACGCGCTATCCAAGCCAGCATTGGAATCATGGCCACCTGTCCGAGTGGAGATTCGAGTGCGGCATCCACCAAGGCAATGAAACGCGCATCCACAACGCCTCCCGTCATCGCACTTGTCCAATGATGCAAGCCATAAAACATACCCAGCGTTGGCAAGGAAAGAACTGTGCCAAACAAGGTCAGTGTTCCGACGACATAGGCGATCGAGCGCTCGGCCATAAAGCGGCGAAAAATAAACATCCCGAGTAACGACAGGGTGCTAGCGATCAAAGATAGCATCGAAAAAAAATGTTGGTCAAACTTTAAGTCATCGATCATCCACCATGTCACGCCCGGCCCGGGACTAGGTATCGCGCGAAATACAAAGATCACGATCGCGGTGCCGACCAAGGTCGACCTTGCCTGAGGCTCAAGGTCGCGCGTCAACCGGACAATTAAAAACGTGACGATCGACATAGAACCCAAAAAGATGATTTCCTGTCCATACGGCACTTGCGTCAAACCCATCGTCATCGTAAAGACGACAAAGACCAAGCTCCCACCCAAGATCACCCAGTTTGGCTTGGTGATTTCAATGTCTCCTGAAAGAAGCGAATGCGCTTGTTCAGCTGTTATGCCATGCGCTAATAGTTTTTTATGTGTACGCGCTTGCAATACCGACGCCAAGATCACGCCCAGCACAGAGATCAACGGAATCGCCATAGAGACCAAATAGACCTGCAAATATTTTTCTACTTTTTGCGCCTCGTCGAGTTGCTGAACACCCGCAAACACATATAAGTTGATCACCGCCACAAATACCGAGCCGCCAATAATTGCAACACGACCCAGTGTCTGCATCGTGGTGTGCATCAACTTGCGTCGCTCAGGATCAATGGGCTGACCTTGATCATCCACGCGGGGCACCGCCTCAACAGTCATCGCATCGGCGACGGCATCCTGCAACACATAGCCGATCGGCGCGAGCAAAGCACTCAGCACATACCAACTTTCAACCGGCATGAGGGCGGCCATCGCCTCACGACTGCCGATCAGTCCGACCATAATTAGCAAACTGGCTGCAATCAAACTCGCGCCGAGAAACAATAATGCCCGCTTGAAGCGCCATAACAAATCAATCAAGTGACCCAGCACCATTTTGAGCGACCAAGGAATCACGACCCAAAAACTCAGGGCTGCCAAAAAGGCAACAGAGAGGTTCAGGTAATCTTTAACGAAAAACGTTCCGACAATACCTGTGAGACTTGAGATGCCCGCGGCCATATAGACCATCAGTGGAGGCAAATAAGACAGGCGCACTTCCCTTCCAAGCTCAAGGATATTGCGATCAATCCAGCGCCAAAGCGTCAGGGGCATTTTCTTTAATCCTTCATCTCGTGAAAATTTTCTGCAGAATCTTGGCATTGATCCTTGGGAGCTCAGACTTTTCACTCATCATGTTCAGAAACCTCTTACGCCATCAAGCATTGCTGGCGGAAGCCCTTGACCCACTTACTAAGCTGATTCACTCGCTTGACCAAATTCCACGCCGGCCCAACCTTCGAAATGCTTGATGGTGTGCGCGTAATCTTTTTTGCCATCACCTTGCGTGATGGCAAACGCTAGAAAAGCACGGGCGGCCTGACTCACCATCATGGGTGCCCCCAACTTTTCAGCCTCCTCGATACAAAGCTTAATATCTTTGTGAATCAACTCAGTAGTAAATCGCGTCGGAAACTCGCGATTCAATATGCATTGAGGTATTTTTTCAAGTGTCGCAAACGAACGCCCGCTTGAGACATTCAGCACATCGAGCATCAATTTTGAATCCAGACCGGCTTTCGCGCCATACACCAGTGCCTCGCAACTCGCGACCATGCCCACCGCACACAATGTGTTGTTGATGATCTTCATTGTTTGACCCAGGCTCGGATCTTCTCCGAGATAAAACAAATTTTTACCTAATGTTTTAAAAACCGGATCAAGCGCTTGAACCAAACTCTCCTTGCCGGAAACCATAATCGTCAAGGTTCCCTTTTCGGCAGCGACCGTTCCACCGCTGACTGGAGCACCTATAAATTCGATCCCTTTGGCTTGCACAAGTGGAGCCACTTCGTTCGTCACAGACGGTCCTGTTGTGGACAAGTCGACAATCACCTTTACAGCGGAACCATGCATCACACCCTGCGCACTTGAGCCCCCTGTCGCGACAGCTGCGACCGCCTCAGGCATTGGCAAACACAACAAAACCACTTCGCAAGTATTGGCCATCTCAAGAGGACTGTGAGCGACTTTCGCCCCCTTGTCTGCCAACCGCTTGACCATCGCAGGATTGATATCAAAAACCGTTAAATCATATTGCGCTGCTAACAGACGCGACCCAAAATGCACGCCCATGTTTCCTAAGCCAATTAGACCTAACTTCATTTCCGTCTCCTGATGATGCGTGTTCAGTTTATTTTTTAGCTTTATTGGAATCCGATGGCTTCAACAGCTTGCTCCAAGTGGCAATCTCTTTTTGAAGAAAGGCCTCAAACTCTGCGGGAGACGACACGGCCACCACACCATCAATCACCGCCAAACGTTTCGCGACCTCTGGTTGCGACAAGCTCACGCGAAGCGCTTCGTTGATCTTGGTCACAATCTCCTTGGGTGTACCAGCGGGGGCCAATACCCCCCACCATACTACGGCGTTAAAGCCAGGATAGCCTTGCTCCGCAATTGTCGGCGTATCAGGGGCTGACTTTAGGCGCTGAGCACCAGATGTAGCAATGAGCTTGATCCGCTTGCTATCGAGATGCGGCTTGAGCTGAGACATACCTGTGAACAACATATCCACATGTCCACTTGCGACATCCAATACACCTTGTCCTGCGCCCTTGTAGGGAATCTTTGTGATTTTTGTGTCTGTTGTCGCCATAAATAATTCAGCGGCTAGATCGGTGGCTGAACCCTCACCTGAGGTCGCAGTGGTCAATTTACCGGGATTTTTCTTAGCAAATGCGACCAACTCGGCGATATTATTTATTGGCAAACCACTGCTTACTGCTAAACCCATCGCATAGGTGATCACTTGACCCACCGGTGCAAAAGCCTCGGGTGTTTTGTAGGGAAGATTCGGCAGCAAGGTTGGATTTGTAGAAATGGTCGGGCTAACTAACAAAAGCGTGTAGCCATCAGGCGCGGCCTTAGTCACAAGCTCGGTGCCCACAACAGTATTACCACCACCACGATTTTCAACAATCACAGGTTGTTTGAGCGTATCGGAAAACTTATCGGACCATGCCCTGGCAATGAAATCTCCCCCGCCGCCCGCCACAAAAGGCACCACAATGCGGATGGGGCGCTCGGGATAATTGTCCGCAGGGCCTGCGAACACTGCGCTACAAACAAGCAACATGCCGCATAGTAAAGCCGAGACCTTTCGATACATTCTTATCTCCTGATACGTATTCTGATATTGGTTTTGACGATTAACGTCTGCACGATCTGTAATAAGCTTACGCAACTGCAGACCAGAACACAACGAAGTCTTTACGCCCATATGAAAACACCGCTCGCCGTACTCAACACCTTTCGCCCTCACGATGGCAGCTTGCACGATGCCTTTGCGAGCCGCCTAGAGGTCAAAAGCGGTGCGCCTTTCATCATCAAAGAGGGCAATACGCTTTCATGGTCTGAGTTTGATCAAAAATATCAAAAACTTGCACAGGTACTCCATCAACGGGGCGTGCGACACGGCATGCGCGTCGCGATTATGGGACGCAACGATGCGGCGCATGCGCTGACTCTGTTTGCGCTCGCCTACCTAGGCGCCATCATGGTGCCGGTCAATCCAGATTTTGGTGAACGAGAAGCGGGTTATGTCTTTAAACATGCCGAGGTCTGTGGTGTGATCGCAGATATTGCAGCCATGCCAGTCGTTGAAAGCGCGTTGAAAAATATCGAGAGCTCCCCCTGGATCCTCAAACTTGACGCGCCTACCGAGGACGCAGATTCTTTGTCAGGCGCCATCAACCAGCCTTGTGCAACGCAACAATCCCCTCAGGGCAAACCCAGCGATACCTGCATCATTATCTATACCTCGGGCACCACAGGCTTTCCAAAAGGTGTCATGCATAGCCAATTCAATCTGGTAACTGCCGGCGAAGCCAATGTTGAACGTCTCCACTTACAGCCTGAAGACCGGGTCATGATTATTTTGCCGTTCTTTCACGTCAATGCGGTGTTTTATTCTTTAAGTGGCGTGCTCGCCAGCGGTGCCTGCATGATCCTGATTCCACGCTTCTCCGCCTCAAACTTCTGGCATAGCGCTGCCGATCACGGCGCAACCGTTGTGAATGTGATCGAGGCTATCG
>CAMAYM010000030.1 GCA_945862495.1 Bordetella parapertussis
CACAAATGAGTAATAGCCTGAAGCCCCCACAGGCGTTGCGCTGCTTGCCTGCACGTTGCCAGCGATATCTTGCTGGTAGGTTGAACCAGAGTTCAATGTTAAGTTTTGAGTGAAAGATAAATAGCCTGGCGAGTTACCCGGCTTAATCACACCACTCACAATGCTGTTACCCGCAATCGTTCCAGTACCCATCAGCGTGCCAGCAGAGGCCACGAAGACATCACCCGTGCCTGTGGGTGAACCACCAGCCAGAGAAAGCGTACCGCCTGTTACTGTTGTGCCGCCTGAATAGGTATTCGCACCACTTAACACTGTTGTGCCCGAGCCAGTAAAGGTCAAGGACCCTGCACCAGAGAACACACCCGACAACCTAGCACTACCTGAGGTTGGATTCTGAATCGTGCTTGCACCAGCCACACTGAAGGCAGTGCTTGAGCTATCACCACTTAACAGCACAAGCGTGCCGCCAGACAAGACAGGACTCGCACCAAGTGAAGCGAGCCCAACGCTTGTGCCACTAGAGACGGTTGAGACGCTTGTTCCGCCGGACGATGAGTCCGAGCCACTACCAGAGCCACATACGCTACACGCCGTGATGAGTAAGTTCCAGATGCCGGACGTAGGCGTTGTTTGAGTTAGGGCAAAGGTATAGCCGTTTGAGGTTCCACTTGTGTTGAGAAGGTTTGCTGCAGCAATACCGCTCAACACTGCGTTCAGTGACGTATTGAGTATCGAAGTACTCGTAGTCGAAAGTGATGAAATACCGAAGGTCGTTGTACCCGAAACCGAACTGCCTGCAAGCTTGCCGAAGTCAGTGATGCCCGAGATGATGATGTTGTAATTGACGGGTAAGTTACCTGTATACGTTAGAGCGCTACTGCTAGCACCTTGCTTGTTGTTCAGTGTTGTGATTGTGCCGTATGAGGAAATCCCGGAGCCGCCACTAGACGAAATCGAAGCACTATTGTTTAAGGTGGTAATCGTACCGGTCGAAAATATCCCGCTGGCCACGCCCGAAATCGAACCACTGCCACTGTTATTTAGTGTTGTGATGGGTAATCCTATGTTTACGATGCCATAGGATTGACTACCTGTCCCTGTAATCGAGCCAGTATTATTTAATGTAGCGATAGTGCCGAGGTTCCTGTTAATGATAGCGTTAGCAGCCGCCGAAATTTGGTTGCTATTGTTTAGTGTTGTTATGGTGCCAGTGTTGTAGATACCCGTGCCCGATCCGCTGGCCGAAATTTGCCCATTATTGTTTAGTGTCGTGAGGGTGCCAGCGTTTTCGATACTCGAGCCCGATCCGCTGGCCGAAATTTGCCCATTATTGTTTAGAGTCGTGAGGGTGATCCCAGACATGTTGTTGACGCCATTGGTGTTGGTAACCGTAATAGAGCCGCTCTCGGTAACTGTCAAGCCGCACTGCCATGCGCCGGGGCCAGAGCCGATAATTTGCTGAGCAACGAGAGCTGTGCTGATCGTAGTGTCTCCACTACAAGCGGCCCAGGTCTGGCTTTGTGCAAGGCAAAGCCCAAGCGCGACGAGCCCAATTGAAAGACGGGCTTTGGCCCTAGAGAAAATCGCTCTGCCTACAGATTCAGCTTGCATGAAACACTCTCCGATGCGCTCTTCGCATACCAAGACTGCGGCGACCGTGAGGTCGTCGCTATTTAAAGTGTTTGCATTCTGCACGTAGAGAGTCAGCTTGACATCCTACGATCGTATGAGTGCGGAAGAAAAAAGCAGGTATTTTGCGAGGTTTGTATTCAGACCTGCATTGCCTGATGGTTGGTGGTGCCAGCGCATTCAAAAGCCCATCACGGCTAAACGGTTTTAATAGAAAACTGGCCGTTAACCACGCGTATACAGGCAATGATTTGACAGTAGCAGGGTGAAACCTAAGCTATTGTTGTGACCAACTTGATCACCCAAGTTGACACCATCCACCTTCGGGGGACTTGTTAAGACCGCCTACAAGCTAAACAGCTCAAGCAGCGTGCAATAAAAATAAAAAATGACCGTCACTCTTGACGGTGACGGGGGTGTGTTTAAAAAACTTGGTCATCGCTCGAGCAGAACAGGGTGTAAAGGTAGCCCGATGGGACCCAAACGGATTTTTTGGGGGTGGGGGTACGGTGGGGTGTCCGTTGGCTGAAATCGACAAGGGGTGGGGTGTCACTGGGAACAAACAAGGGGCGGCAAAGCACGACCGATCTGTGTACTGCAAGCAACCAGCAATCGTGGTGAACACCACTTGACTTGAAATCAAGCGCATATTTTTGGGTATGCTTTTGGGTATGTATAAATAAAAAGCGCCCCGAGAGGCGCATCTTTACTATACGTCTGGCGGAGGCGCAGGGATTCGAACCCTGGATGCAAGTTTTAGCTCACATACTCCCTTAGCAGGGGAGCCCCTTCAGCCGCTCGGGCACGCCTCCAAACCAAGGCGCTATTCTAGCATGACGAATAGCGCCTTTTTTGACTCAGACTACATCCTTAAACTTTGGTCGGTGCAGCCGTTTCCAAACCAAAAGCTTTATGTAGCGCGCGCACAGCCAGCTCCATATACTTATCCTCAATCAAGACCGAGGTTTTGATTTCGCTGGTGCTGATCATCTGGATGTTGATGTTCTCTGCAGCCAGTGTTTTAAACATCAGGCTGGCCACGCCAGCGTGCGAGCGCATGCCGATGCCGACGATCGAGACCTTGGCCACCTTGTCGTCCGAGACGATCTCGCGAGCGCCAACGTCAGGACCAACCTGACCGGTGAGCAACGCCAGGGTTCGCGCAAACTCGTTACGATGAACCGTAAATGAAAAGTCAGTCGTACCGGCCACGGACTGGTTTTGCACAATCATATCGACGTCGATATTCGCGTCGGCGACTTTGCCCAGGATTGCGTAGGCGACGCCTGGCTTGTCAGGTACGCCCAACAAAGTAACCTTGGCTTCGTCGCGGCTAAAGGCGATGCCCGAGACAACAGCTGCTTCCATTTTTTCGTCTTCCTCAAAAGTAATCAGGGTGCCGGAACGCATTTCTTCGTCCAGCGACATGTCGGGGTCGGTCAGAGAAGACAGCACGCGTGTAGGCACGCGATATTTGCCTGCGAACTCAACCGAGCGGATCTGCAAAACCTTGGAACCGAGCGAGGCCATCTCAAGCATTTCTTCGAAAGAGATGACGTTCAAGCGCCGGGCATCAGGCTCAACGCGTGGGTCGGTCGTGTAAACACCATCGACGTCGGTATAGATCAAGCACTCGTCTGCCTTAAGCGCTGCGGCGACCGCCACAGCAGAGGTGTCTGAGCCACCGCGGCCGAGGGTAGTGATATTGCCCGCATCATCTACGCCCTGAAAGCCGGTGACCACCACCACGCGACCGGCATCGAGATCAGCACGAATGCGCTTATCATCTATGCCAGTGATGCGCGCCTTGGTGTAAGCGGAGTCAGTGCAAATCGGGACCTGCCAGCCGGCATAGCTGCGGGCCTGCAGGCCTGCGGCTTGGAGCGCGATCGCCAACAAGCCGCTCGAAGCTTGCTCGCCAGTGGCAGCAATCATGTCGAGCTCGCGACCATCCGCCGAGTCGGATAACTCACTAGCCAGGCCCAACAAGCGATTGGTTTCGCCAGACATGGCGGAAGGGACCACCACAACCTGGTGGCCCGCGGCATGCCATTTGGCGACGCGGCGTGCGACGTTTTTAATACGCTCGACGGATCCCATTGAGGTCCCGCCGTACTTATGAACGATAAGTGACATGATTTAGGATAAAAAACAGATAAGCAGATGCAAAGTCCACTATTTTAGCCCGAAGACAGCGATACTCGCCCGCGCAGACAGCGCACAATATGGGATCCGTGTTGCCACAGTAACTCACGATCGTGTCCGAGAGCGTGTAATTGCCTTAATTGACGCATTAAATCCGCCAGTCGGCGCTCGCCGGGCATGGCGACCTGCTGCTGATCGAGCCAGTAACGCAGCACCAGGGCCTGTCGTGCCGGGCTTAACTCCCGCCAAGCCTTGAGACTAAAACTCTGACCAGAAGCGTCAGGCTCCAGCGTTTGCCAATCTAGGACCGCGACCTCTTCGAGGATTTCGCTCACATCAGCCGCTTGTCTGGCATGACGCACGAGTGTCTGCCGCCATGCAGGCCAGTGTTGTTCTAAAACGGGCACGAGCTCCGTTCTAAACGCCCCCCGCTTGTATTGCGGATCGACATTACTGGGATCCTCGACCGCATGCCAACCCGTTCGATGCGCATAATCGCGTGCGATTGTGACCAGCTCCGCTCGCTCAATCTCTAGCCAGGGGCGCAACAAGCGTATCCCCATACGTGAGACATCCTCTTGCATCGCGCTCAGACCTAACACCCCTGCCCCACGCAGCAAGCGCAGCAACACCGTTTCGGCCTGATCTTGCTGATGGTGTGCCAGCATAATCGCGACAACCTGATGCTCGGCAGCAAGCGAAGCCAAGGCTTGATAACGCGCTTCTCGCGCCGAGGCTTCTGTGCCAAGCCCTTGCCCGAGATCGACGTGAACATGCCTGACGATCAAAGGCACAGCGAGCGCATGCGACAGCTCAGTCAGGAGCTCAGCCCAGGCGTCTGCCTCGGGCATTAAGCCGTGGTGAATATGGAAAAAATAAAGGGGTTGAGCACGTTGCGCGCATACCTCAGCTGCCACTAGGGCGAGCGCGACTGAGTCGGTCCCTCCGCTGAGTGCAACGGCAACAGCTTGGTCAGAGGAGAAATTTGTCAGCGCCTGTTGGAGTGCCCGCAAAGGGGCTTCGGGCCAAGCGCTATGCATCGGAGCGCGTGAGGGAGCGATTAAGAGGGTGCACCTAAGGGCCACCGCCCTTAAGCGCGCACCTCTTGAAAACTACCATAGGACAACAAACGCTCTAATCGATGATCAATCAATTGCTGGGGCGTCATGCCCGACAACGAACGCAAGGCATCCGCCAGCGAGCGACGCAGCAAGCGCGCCATCACGCGAGGATCGCGATGCGCGCCGCCAACAGGCTCGTTGACAACCTTGTCGATCAAACCAAAATCTTTCAAGCGATCTGCCGTGATCGCAAGTGCCGCTGCGGCCTCAGAGGCCTTGTCGGCACTGCGCCACAAAATCGATGCGCAGCCCTCAGGTGAAATCACCGAGTAGGTTGAGTACTGCAACATCAACACAACGTTACCCACCGCGATCGCCAACGCCCCACCCGAACCACCCTCACCGATGATGGTGGAGATAATCGGCACCTTGAGCTCAGCCATCGCGTAAAGGTTGTGTCCGATGGCTTCGGACTGACCACGCTCCTCGGCACCCACACCAGGATAGGCACCGGGGGTATCGACAAACGTAAACACGGGCAGGTTGAATTTTTCTGCGAGGCGCATCAGGCGCATGGCCTTGCGATAGCCTTCGGGACGTGGCATGCCAAAGTTGCGCGCAGCACGCTCTTTGGTATCGCGACCTTTTTGATGGCCAATCACCATGCAAGGCGTACCGTTAAATCGCGCCATTCCGCCCACGATCGACAAGTCGTCCGCGAACATACGATCACCATGCAGCTCGTGAAAGTCAGTAAAGATTTCGCGCACATAATCCAGCGTGTAGGGACGCTGTGGATGCCGCGCGACCATCGAGGTCTGCCAAGGCGTGAGCTTTGAGTAAATTTCTTTGGCGAGCGTCTGACTTTTTTGTTGCAGCCGACTGATTTCGTCCGAGATATCCACGGCCGAATCCGCCTGCACGTAACGCAGCTGTTCGATCTTGCCCTCGAGCTCGCCAAGGGGTTGTTCAAATTCGAGAAAAGTATTGCGCATGTCTGTATGTGCTCATTCAATCTGAGGTGCGCTTAGTATTCCACCGGTGTGGGATCTAAACAGCGCCATAAATACCAAGTTGCGACCGTGCACCACGGATGCCATCCTTGGGCCACTTCTCGGGCTTCAAAGCGGGAAACAGGCTCACCGCTGAAATAGTGTAACGAGATTGCCTTTAATAGTCCGACATCATCTAGCGGCAAAATATTAGGCCGCTGTAGATTAAAAATCAAAAACATCTCTGCCGTCCAGCGGCCAATGCCACGAATTCCAGTCAATTCGGCAATGACTTCCTCGTCTTCCATACTGGCCCACTTTTGTGGGCGCACCAGCTTATCAAGAAAATGCGTAGAAAGATCAAGGACATATTCAGATTTACGGCCAGACAGTCCGGCTGCGCGCAGCCGTTCCATGCCTGCAGCCTGAACACTCGCCGGCGTAGGGCGTTTTCCGCATTCGAGCAAAAACTTTTGCCAAATCGACTCGGCCGCTTTGACTGAAATTTGCTGACCAATGATGGAACGAGAGAGGGTGACGAAAGGATTGCCACGCGTAGTGAGAAAAATATCCGGGTGCTTGGGGATAATTTTTTTCATGATGCGGTCACGCCGCATCAAGTGAGCGGTCGCCGATTCCCAATAATCGGGTTTTCCTAGTGCGAGATCAGAACGGGGCATCAGATAAACCTTAGGCGCGGCGCCACTGCGTCAGGCCACCGGGCTTGTCATCAAGCTCAACGCCTGCGGTTTTCAGTGTCGCACGAATCTGGTCCGCCTCAGCGAAATTTTTTGCCGCTTTAGCCGCCGCACGTGCAGCAATCAAGGTTTCGATCTCTGCCTCAGACAGCGCTGCCGCTGGGGCTTCTATCGATCCCACTGAACCCTGCTCGATTGCGCGACGGGTGTAGCGTGTGGGGCTTTGAAAATAAACGACTGGATCTTTTTGTAATAGCCCCAAAAGCGCGGCGAGTGCCTTGAGCTGTGAGACCAGGACGGGGTCTTTACTGCGATTGACCTCACTTGCCAGCTCGAATAAGGCGGCGACTGCACCTGCGCTATTAAAGTCGTCATTCATCGCCTCGCGAAACGCGATCGCCTGAGGGGCCTGCCAGTCAATCTCGACGGCATCCGAAGTCGGCGGGCAATTTTGCAGCGTTTGATAGAGTCGATCAAGCGACAACTGCGCATCGATCAGATTGTCTGGGGCGTAATTTTGTGCGCTACGGTAGTGATTGCGCACGATAAAGAAACGCAGCATTTCGGCTTCGCGCGGGTTGACCTCGTAATCGGCGCTCTCGCCTGCTGCTGGCTGTCCGTCCTTGGACGCAGCATTCTGCACACCAATAGTCTGACGGATCGTGCGGAAATTACCCAACGACTTGGACATTTTTTCCGCATCGACCATCAAGGGACCGCAATGCATCCAGTTGTTGGCCAGCGTGCCGCCAAAGGCGCCTTCGGTCTGCGCAATCTCGTTTTCGTGGTGTGGGAACTTAAGGTCTGGGCCACCACCATGGATATCCAAGGGCAAGCTCAAGAGGGCTTTGCTCATGGCAGAGCACTCAATATGCCAACCCGGACGCCCCCAACCATAAGGAGAATCCCAGCGCGTATCCGCAGGCTCATGCTCCTTGGCGGATTTCCATAAAACAAAATCAAGGGGGTCGCGCTTGGAGGATGCCACGGCTACGCGCTCGCCCGCACGCAAATCATCAAGTGTTTTGCCCGATAGCTTGCCGTAGCCAGGAAACTCACGGACCGCAAAGTTCACGTCACCATCAACGGCGTGATAGGCCAAACCTTTTTGCTCAAGCTTGCCAATAATGTCCAGCATATCGCCCACATACTCGGTCGCGCAGGGCTGCTGATCGGGCGACTGGACGGACAATGCGCGCTCGTCGGCGTGCATCGCGTCTATGTAATAAGACGTCACTTCACCCAAGCGACGGTTTGTTTCTACCGCACGGCGGATAATTTTGTCATCAATATCGGTGATGTTACGCACGTATTGCACCTGATAGCCCGAGGCGCGCAGCCAGCGCTGCACCACATCAAAGCTGACCAGCATCCGGGCGTGTCCGAGGTGGCAATAGTCGTACACCGTCATGCCACACACATATAACCCTACTTGACCAGGCTGTACCGGGTCAAAGGGGCGCTTGGAGCGAGACAGTGAGTCGTAGATCTGTAGCATGCGTGTGATCAGTCAAAAGCAGGGCTAAAATGCAGATCTGCAAGTATAGCAATTGAGGAATCTACGACTTGAAGCTGGCGAAAAAAACGCATTCGATCACGACCCAAGCGGGATGGACGGCCTTGGCCGTCACGCTGTGCCTGTCGGTGCTCTTGCACCCGCCTGCCCTCGCCCAACTCAATTTGGGTGGGAGCACGCCCACCACCCTCAACCCGCTATCCAGCGACCCAGCTGATACGGCGAGTAACCGAACCCCGCGCAACAGCTTGCCTTCAGCCATGCCAAACGCCGCCAATCCGATCATGGGGGACAAGGTGCCCGACGGCGGCTGGGATGGCTTAGCAAAGCTTCTCGAAGCACTCGCCCCCAAGGTGGATACGAGCGTCCCACTGACGCCCACTGAAATTTCTATCAGAATCGATAGATTGATAGGCTCTGGGCGTTTAAAAGAAGCGCTCCAAACTGTAGAGGCTCGCCAAGCGGTCGAGGCCATGCGCCACACGCCTGGTACTGATGTGCAGCTGATGTTTTTACACGCCCGCATTTTGGCTGAGATGAATCGCCCCGCTGAAGCCGAGGCAATTTACCTTCAGATGACCACGCGTTTCCCAGAGCTTCCAGAACCCTGGAACAACCTTGCGGCGCTTTACGTCAAACGCAACGATCTTAATCAGGCCAGACGAGCGCTCGAAATGGCCATTATGATCAATCCAAAATATTCGGTTGCTCAGGCTAACCTTGGTGATGTGCAACTGAATCTCGCGCTGCGGGCATATCAAAGCGCTGCGCAAGCGGGTGCACCTGGACTCGTTCCAAAAATCAAACGTGTCAAAGAACTACTTGAGGCTTCTGCAAAATGAAATTTTCTACTTTTGGGCTGCGCTTCATGCGCAGCCTCGCACTGGTCGGTATGATTCCGCTGGTGTCTTTATCGGCCCAAGCGGCCTCTCCTTCCAACTCGACTCAAAAACAAGGCGTTACTTCCATGAGCACATCACCACGCGTCAAAATGTCCACCAACCAGGGCGACTTCATCATTTCCCTCAACGCTGAAAAAGCACCTAAGACTGTTGCGAATTTTCTCGCCTACGTCAAGGATGGTTTTTTTGACGGTACGATTTTCCACCGCGTGATCGACGGTTTCATGATCCAAGGCGGCGGTTTCGAGCCAGGTTTGAAGCAAAAACCCACCAAAGCAACAGTTGAAAACGAAGCCAACAATGGCTTGAAAAACAACAAGTACACACTCGCGATGGCGCGCACCAGCGATCCACACTCCGCCACTGCACAGTTCTTTATCAACGTCGCCAACAATGACTTCCTGAATCACACTGCGCCAACAGCGCAGGGCTGGGGTTACGCGGTATTCGGCGAGGTCGTCGAAGGCCAGGACGTGATCGACAAAATGAAAGGCGTACCCACTGCTAACAGCGGTTTTCACCAAAACGTCCCGACTACAGATGTCGTGATTACAAAGGCTGTTGTCCTTGAATAAGATCGAACTCGACGGACCGGTATGGCTTGCCTCAGATATTCATCTCGGGCAACACACCACCGGTACCGCAGAAGCGTTCCGAGACTTTCTCAAGCTTGCGGCCAGCGAGGCTTCGGCCTTGCTGTTACCGGGTGATATTTTTGATGCATGGATCGGTGACGATGTCGCAGTTGTGGCCCCGCCTTGGCTCGCCCAGGATCTCATGGCGCTCAAAGCCTGTGCAGCACAAATTCCAGTCTGGCTGGGACGCGGCAACCGCGACTTTCTGATGGGTGGCGCACTTGCCGCAGGTGTCGGTGCGCAATTACTGCCCGAACAAGTCTTGGTGACTGTCGCAGGACACACCATGCTTTTAAGTCATGGTGACGAATACTGCACCGATGATGTGGGCTATCAGCAGTTTAGGGCGATGGTTCGCAATACCGCTTGGCAATCTGGCTTTTTATCCAAGAGCATTCCCGAGCGTCTAAGCCTTGCGGCACAAGCGCGTGGCGAAAGTATGGTCGCAAACCAGACGAAGTCGATGGAAATCATGGACGTCAATGCGGACGCTGTTGCAGCCGCGATTCGCAGCGCAGGCGTATCTCTTGTGGTGCATGGCCATACACATCGCCCAGGCCGTTATGTCCTGAGCGTGGATGGCAAGGTCTGCGAGCGTTGGGTACTCCCTGACTGGGACTGCGAGCCGTCTGCCCCCGAAGGCAAAATGCGTGGCGGCTGGATGGTCATTGATGAGGACGGCCCAGCGCTGTTTGATCTAGAGCAGGCCGAGTAGCCCACTTTAACCTGTGGCGTCCTCGGGCTCTTCGGCGAGGCGCCGCACCTTGACCTGAGCAATACGGCGTCCATCAATCTGCATCACTTCAAAATTGAAGCTTGCATGCTGACCCTCAAAGGCACAATGGTCACCTCGCACTGGCAGCTGACCAAACCTGTCTAATAAATATCCTGCAAGCGTGGTGTATTCCTGGTCTTCGTTGACCAAACCTTCCGTCTCAAGCACTTGTTCAAGATGATGAAGGTCCGCTGCGCCATCTACGAGCCACTGCCCTTCGCCATCGGCAACGATATCTGGTGTTTCATCTTCGTCCGGAAACTCACCCGCAATCGCTTCAAATACATCAATCGGCGTCACGAGCCCCTGAATCACACCAAACTCATCTGCCACCAGCACCAGCTGTCCGCGAGAACGTTTGAGTGTATCCATCAGGCTGATAATACTAATCGTGTCGTGGACGATGATCGGCTCACGCAGACCGTTGCGCCGAATATTGCCATGCGTCAATAAGTCGGCAATCATTTCTTTGGCACGCCCAATCCCTACTACATCATCCACTGAACCGCGGCACACTGGAAAAAAGCTGTGGGGCACCGCCGCAATCTGCTTTTGAATTTCCTGGGGACCATCATCCAGATTGATCCAGGAGATTTCTGTACGTGGCGTCATGACGGAGTGAATCGAGCGTTCAGCCAAAGTCAGTACACCACTCACCATGTTGCGCTCTTCAATACCGAAGGTCTTGCGCTCAGGCTGACCCTGAGGGGTCGGCTGATCCTCGACAATCTCGTCGGGTAGGCGCTTGCCCAGCATTCTCAAGACAGTTTCAGCAGTTCGTTCACGCATAGGGCGTTTCGACTCAAGTTTTAAGCCCTTGTGACGCGCCAATTGATTGAGCATTTCGATCAGCACCGAAAAGCCGATCGCCGCGTAGAGATACCCTTTGGGAATCTGGAAACCAAAGCCCTCGCCCACTAACGAAAAGCCGATCATCAACAAAAAGCCCAGACACAGCACCACCACCGTCGGATGAGCGTTGACGAAGCGTGTCAAAGGTTTGGAAGCCAACAACATGATCACCATCGCAATCACGACCGCTGTCATCATGACTGACAATTCATCCACCATACCCACAGCGGTGATGACAGCATCAATCGAGAACACCGCATCCAACACTACGATCTGCGTCACGATGACCCAGAAGCTGGCATAGACACGCGCATTGGTGACCTCAGCGCGCTTGCCTTCGAGGCGCTCGTGTAGCTCAAGCGTGCCTTTGAACAGCAGGAAAAATCCGCCCACAATCAAAATCAGATCACGACCAGAGAGCTGGAAACCCCAAAAACTGATCAATGGGGCGGTGAGCTGTACCAGCCAGGACATACCGGCCAACAGGCCGAGTCGCATGAACAACGCAAGGGAGAGTCCGATCACGCGGGCGCGCTCGCGCTCCGCTGGAGGGAGCTTATCCGCAAGGATAGCGATAAAAATCAAGTTGTCGATGCCGAGAACGATCTCAAGCACCACGAGCGTTAAAAGTCCGACCCATATCGTTGGGTCGAGCAGCCACTCCATTGAGGGCTCCAAGAGTTAATCATTCTGACATAGTAACTGATCGACTTTGGATTTGCCCTGCCCCGGGTTAAGTTTTTCTTATTGAACGCCTGCTTTTTAAAGCAAGCATTCAGGCTTAACCACGAAAATGCGTCAGCATTTGGGTAAAGATTTTTGGATTGGCGGCGATCACATTGCCAGAGTCCATCCAAGTCTGTTCGCCCTCGAGGTCACCGATCAAACCACCGGCCTCAAGCACCATGAGACTGGCTGCCGCCATATCCCACTGTTTGAGGCCGAGACCACAAAAGCCGTCCAAACGACCCGCTGCGACATAAGCAAGATCAAGTACCGATGATCCCGTACGACGCACGCCTGCACAACCACGTGCCATTTCCATAAAACGAGGCTGGGACGCCTCATCGGGTCCGATCGAACCGGGCCAACGCGCACCCAACAACGCATCGTGATATTTCAATTGTGAGGACACGCGCATCCGGCGATCATTCAAAAAGGCACCACCGCCTCGGCTCGCAGAAAACAACTCGTTACGTGCTGGGTCATAAATTACGGCTTGGGTGATCTGACCAAACTGACGCAGCGCGATGGAAACAGCGTAGGTTGGGAAACCGTGAATAAAGTTGGTCGTACCATCGAGCGGGTCAATGATCCACTCATTGGCAGGAAACGCACCCTCGGGCGTGTCGCCAGGCTGATAACCGGACTCCTCGCCTAAAAAGGCGTGATCGGGATAGGCCGTGCGAAGCACATCAATGATGGCCTCTTCGGCGCCACGATCGACTTCCGTGACATAATCTCTGGGCCCTTTACGGGCGATTTGCAATCGATCAAGTTCGAGACTCGCGCGGTTGATAATGGTTCCGGCGCGCCGGGCCGCCTTAATGGCGGTATTAAGCATCGGGTGCATGAGCGTAGTTTTTCTATTAAACAAAGCAGAATTTTAAATGACTTCCGACTTTTCCCGTGTTCGCTTCATTATGACCGAGCCCAGCCACCCCGGAAACGTCGGTTCGGCCGCTCGCGCCATCAAGACAATGGGCTTCGAAGACCTGGTCCTCGTTGCCCCCAAAACCCCTGAAATCACGCTTCAACCCGAAGCGATCGCCTTGGCAAGCGGCGCGGGAGACGTGCTGGCACAGGCAAAAACTTTTGAGACCCTTAAAGATGCCTTGGCTCCGGTGACCCTGGCGTTTGCCCTCACCGCCAGAGAACGCGACCTCGGACCGCCTGCGTGCGATATCCGCGAGGCAGCACAAATGGCACAGATACATCTCAGCGCGCACCCAGAGGGCCGCATCGCACTCGTAGTGGGCACTGAACGGTCAGGGCTCACCAATGAGCACATCGAGCTCTGCCATCGCGTCTGCCATATTCCTGCCAATCCGGCCTACAGTTCGCTTAATGTCTCT
Organism: Bordetella parapertussis; assembly: GCA_945862495.1. Taxonomy (GTDB): domain Bacteria; phylum Pseudomonadota; class Gammaproteobacteria; order Burkholderiales; family Burkholderiaceae_B; genus Zwartia; species Zwartia parapertussis_G. The sequence continues at coordinate 13,281 of CAMAYM010000030.1, forward strand.
CAAGCCATGCAATTGGGGGCCTGGGAGCTGCGCTACGCCTTGCTTCAAGGTATGTCCAAGCAGATCAGCCCCAACGGTGCGAACGTTTTAGAGCGATTGCCCTCCTTGATCGAGCCAAAACCGCCCTCCAAGCACCCTGGCAGTCAGCCCGCCAGTGGCGAAGCGGTCCAAGCCTTGCTCGCGCATTGGCAAGAGGCGCTCGAAGCTGTGCGTTTTTTAGACCCTGAGCACCCCAAAAAACTCATGCCCCGCATGCGTCACTTGTTTAATCGTTCCGATTTAAGCAAAGATGAAGTCGACATGATGCGCGGCGTTTGTACCGCGATGATCGCGACAGCCCATCAGAACAAACAAAACAAACCATCTTCTTAAACTGGTTACTACCGAGCGGTCTTACCTCCCTGCGGTAGCATCACAATTATGTTTAAAAATCTACGCGAAGATGTAGCCTGTATTTTGGAGCGAGACCCTGCCGCGCGCAGCAAGCTTGAGGTACTCACCTGCTATCCAGGTTTGCACGCCATCGTGGTGCACCGTCTGGCCCATCGCTTGTGGACTGCGCATTTTTATTGGTTGGGACGCTTCATCGCGCATCTGAGCCGTATTTTGACGGGAATTGAAATCCATCCTGGCGCAAAAATCGGTCAGCGTGTATTTATCGATCACGGCTTCGGTGTGGTGATCGGCGAGACAGCAGAGATCGGCGATGACTGCACCATCTATCAGGGTGTCACACTAGGCGGCACACGGCTCTATAAGGGCGCCAAGCGGCACCCTACGCTAGGCAAAGGCGTTGTCGTGGGTGCAGGTGCCCAGGTGTTGGGTGGATTTTTAGTAGGTGATGGCGCGCGCATCGGGTCAAACGCTGTCGTGACTAAACCCGTCCCGGCGCATGCGACCGCAGTGGGTAATCCTGCGCGTGTGATAGAAAAAGAAAGTGAGGAACAAGCAGCGCCATCAGCTCCCGCGGTATTGAATGCCGCCTATGCTGTCGATCCAAGTGCGGCAGACCCCTTAAACAAGGTACTCAACGAGCTCATCACGCATGTAGCGCGCCAAGATGCCCGTATCTCGAGCCTCTGCCAGTCGCTTGAGGCGATGGGCTCCAAAACTCAGGATGCCTCACCTCCCCTGGACTCTCAGAAACTCACCAAGATTGTGGATGAGTAATTGATTTTTAAAAGTGACTAGTCTTTTCGAAACGGCCTAGGTTAACGAAATCTCGATGCGTCTCTGTGCTTGCTTGACAAACCGATCCGCAGTGTCAACCAACGTTGGCACAAACTCATGGCCTACCTTGAGTGCATTAGACAAGATAACAAGATCCTCTATGTACTCGTGCACCATCTGATTGCGCAGTTTGCGCATTTCTAACCAATCATCCGTAGATTCGAGCCAACCCAGCTTTTCAGCACGATCAAGGTTATCGATTGCAGCAGCCTTTGGCTCAGCCAGTGCATCTAAAAGCGTAGGTAAAAACTTGTCTGCCAGAGTGTCTTGCAGCCGACTGAATCGACTAACAAATGCATCAAGTCTCTCAGCCAGAAGCGGATCTTGAGTAATCGCCTCCAGGGATTTTGCTGATAGGGCATCGGCAAAGAGACGCGCATCAGTCTCCTGCAAATAATGCGCTCCCTTTAGAACGACACGGCAAAGGAACTCCAAACGAAGCCGAAGACCTTCGTCTAGCTTCACAGTGCAACCCCGGTAAGGGCTGCAATTTCATATCCAGGCTGAACCATACAGTCGATTAAAACAATAGATCTAGTCCAGTCAAGCGACGCAGTTCGTCCTGACCCGCGCCTGAAACGTCGTCAACCACGCGCACCACTCCGCCGGGCTCAATCTGAAAGACTGCGATATCGGTATAGACGCGTGACACGCACCCCAAACCAGTCAAGGGATAGGTGCAATGCTTGACGAGTTTGCTCTGGCCATCTTTGGTGAGCAACTCCATCATGACAAACACATCTTTAGCGCCTGCCGCCAGATCCATGGCACCCCCTACTGCGGGAATCGCGTCGGGCTCACCCGTGGACCAGTTAGCCAGATCGCCATTGACCGCCACCTGAAACGCACCCAGCACGCAAATGTCCAGATGGCCTCCACGCATCATGGCGAACGAATCCGCATGATGAAAATAGCTCCCACCCGCCAACAAAGTCACAGGCTGTTTGCCTGCATTGATCAAGTCCCAGTCTTCTTCGCCAGCGGCGGGCGCTGGACCCATGCCCAACACACCATTTTCACTTTGCAGAAAAATGTCTTTGTCTTGGGGTAAATAGTTGGCGACCTTGGTCGGCAAGCCGATACCGAGGTTGACGATTGCGCCTTCTGGAATATCGCGCGCCACACGTGCGGCGATCTCATCTCTGGAGATACGTTTCATACATTAACCTTTGGCTGCTTTGGCTGGAATACACACAACGCGTTTGACATAGACGCCGGGCGTTACGATCGCTTCGGGATCGAGCTCGCCGAGCTCGACGATCTCACTGACCTGCGCAATGGTCAGCTTGGCAGCCGTCGCCATCACCGGGCAAAAGTTACGGGCTGTTTTACGATAGACCAAATTGCCCCAACGATCGGCACGATGCGCGCGGATCACAGCAACATCGGCCTTGATTGGACCTTCCAATATATAGTCTTGACCGTCAATGTGGCGAACTTCTTTGCCCTCGGCCAGTTGCGTCCCTACCGCGGTACGCGTAAAGAAGCCGCCAATTCCGGCACCACCAGCGCGAATACGCTCAGCGAGTGTGCCTTGTGGCACAAGTTCTAACTCGAGCTTGCCGGCGCGATAAAGACCGTCAAACACGTGGGAGTCTGACTGGCGGGGAAACGAACAAATGATCTTGCGCACTTGGCCGGAGGCCAGCAAGGCTGCGATCCCGGTATCGCCCGAACCTGCGTTGTTGCAGACAATCGTCAGCTCACGTGCACCTTGCTCGATCAAGCCATCAATCAGTTCATGGGGCTGCCCTGCACCGCCAAAGCCGCCGATCAGAACGGTAGATCCGTCCTGAATGCCTGCCATGGCTGCCTGCAAATCAGGCACAATTTTAGAGATCATTTTTTTACCTTGTTAGCGGTCAAAATTATTTAGTTCATTATAGAGAAGTCTTTCATCTCCGTGGCTTACACTAAAGGCTTCGCCAGATACGCTGCACCACCCGATAACAAACCCCATGCAAGACGATGCCCTGACGCCCGCTCCAACCGAGCAACACACCCCCATGATGCAGCAATATCTGCGTCTCAAGGCTGAGGCGGGTCCTTTGTTGCTGCTCTACCGCATGGGCGACTTTTATGAGATGTTTTACGAGGATGCAGAGCGCGGCGCGCGATTATTAAACCTGACACTGACACGTCGCGGCGCCTCCAATGGTGCCCCTATCCCAATGGCAGGCGTGCCCTATCATGCAGCCGAACAATATCTGGCCAAACTCGTGGCCGCCGGTGTCTCGGTCGCAATTTGTGAACAGATCGGCGACCCCGCCACAAGCAAGGGACCTGTTGAACGCAAGATCGTCCGCATTGTTACACCGGGCACGCTCACCGACGAAGCGCTCTTACCTGCCAAATCAGACCGTTGCGTGGCGGCGGTGTTTATCTCTCGCAAAAGCAAAACGCCACGCGCAGGATTAGCCTGGCTCAACCTCGCCAGCGGTGAGTTTAAAGTCACAGAGTGCGCACCCGAAGCCCTGGACTCTGAGCTTCACCGCATCGAACCGGCTGAGATTATTTACGCAGACGATGTTGAGCTCAACATGAGCCTACACTGCGCCACGACGCGCGTCCCACCCTGGCACTTTGAGGCCGAGCAAGCCCAAGCGCAACTGCTGGCGCATTTCAAAACGCAATCGCTCTCCGGCTTTGATGTGGACGATCTCCCGACTGCCATTTGCGCGGCAGGTGCGCTTTTGCGTTATGCAGGCCGCACACAAGCCCAAGGACTTGCGCATATTCAATCACTGCACGCAGATCGGGCCAGCCAATACGTCTTGATGGATCCGGCAACACGTCGCAATCTCGAATTGACGCGGACCTTGTCAGGCGAAGAAGCGCCGACACTTTTTTCGATTCTGGATAGTTGTCGCACACCGATGGGTGCGCGTCTCTTGAGGCGCTGGCTCCATCACCCCTTGCGAGACAACGCGCCCGTCCTGGCGCGCCAAGATGCGATTGCTGCGCTCATGCAAGCCAACGATTCGCGCACCGAACTCCTGCATGCAACGTCGGTCTTGGACTCGCTACGCGAAGCACTTAACGCACTACCCGATCTCGAGCGTATCGCCACCCGTATCGCGCTGCTTTCCGTCAGACCCCGTGAACTCGCAAGTTTGCGTGATGCCTTGGGTGCCTTACCTCAGCTACAAATTCTTATAGCCTCCGCTCAATCTGGAGACGCAAGTCATGGTGTGCGTCTACAAGAGATTGCACAACACTTACTCCCCCCCCCTGATATGGAGCGCATCTTGTGTGCTGCCATCGATATCGAGCCGGCTGTACAAGTCCGAGATGGCGGCGTGATTGCGAATGGCTATGACGCCGAGCTCGACGAACTGCGTGGGATTTCTACCGACAACGGCGCCTACTTATTAGAGCTCGAAGCACGCGAACGGGCACGCACAGGCATCTCGACCTTGCGTGTCGAGTTCAACCGTGTGCATGGCTTTTTTATCGAAGTCAGCCGCGCGCAGTCCGACAAGGTGCCCGAGGATTATCGTCGTCGCCAGACGCTCAAGAACGCCGAGCGCTACATCACGCCTGAGCTGAAATCCTGGGAGGACAAAGTCCTCTCCGCGCAAGACCGCTCACTCGCAAGAGAAAAATGGCTATATGAACAAGTATTACAAGCGCTGATGCCGATGGCGCAGGCCTTGTCTTACTGCGCAAGTGTGTGTGCCGAGCTTGATGTACTGGTCGCGCTCGCGCATCACGCACAGCATCACGAATGGGTCGCTCCACGTTTGCTCGATCACACTGCGATCGAGATTACAGCGGGTCGTCATCCTGTTGTAGAGCGCTCGATCGAACGCTTTACGCCCAATAGTTGTAGCCTGAATCCACACCGCGCCTTGCTCGTCATCACCGGTCCCAATATGGGTGGTAAATCCACCTATATGCGCCAAGTTGCCTTGATTGCCTTGCTTGCCCGAATCGGGAGCTTTGTACCGGCACGGGCCGCATCCATCGGTCCGCTGGATCGTATTTTTACGCGCATCGGCGCCGCAGACGATCTTGCAGGTGGACGTTCGACCTTTATGATGGAAATGACCGAGGCGGCTGCGATCTTGGCGTCGAGCTCAGCAAACAGTTTGGTGTTGATGGACGAAATCGGTCGTGGCACCTCGACCTATGATGGCCTGGCGCTTGCATGGTCGATCGCACAGCGCCTCGTGACACATAACCGCGCCCTGACGCTGTTTGCAACACACTATTTTGAAATTACTCGCATGCCCAATGAACAGCCCAATACGGCCAATGTGCACTTGGCTGCAGCGGAGTCCCCCTCCGGCATCGTATTTTTACATGAGGTCAAAGACGGCCCAGCGAGTCGCAGCTACGGCATTCAAGTTGCGCAGCGCGCCGGCGTGCCCGCTGCTGTGATCCGACATGCTGCGCGCGAGCTTGAGCGACTGGAGTCTCAGGGTGCGCCCACGCCTCAACTCGGCTTGTTTGGTAAAGTCATCGCCGCAGAAAGTATGACGCAAATCACCACAGAGCTCGCAGATGCCCAAGCGGCACTCCAGCAAGCCGTCAACGAGCTCGACCCCGATACGCTCAGTCCACGTGAAGCGCTCGATGCGCTTTATCAACTTAAAAATTTATTGCCTTAGGTCTTTTTTATGCGTACGGATCAACCTCTCGCCCTACTGGGTGGACTCACCCCTTCACAATTCATGAAGACCTACTGGCAACGCAAGCCCTTGCTTGTCCGTCAGGCTTTCAAAAACTTTAAGCCGCCCGTCTCGATGGCGACGCTTAAAAAAATGAGCAAACGCGATGAGGTCGAGTCCAAATTGATCTGGCGTGACAAAGATGATTGGAATATGGAGGCTGGGCCTTTCAGTCGCCTACCTAAAATGTCGGAAACACACTGGACGCTGTTGGTACAAAGCGTTGACATTCACGATGATGCAGCCTGTTCGCTCATGAATCAGTTTCGCTTTGTACCAGATGCGCGTCTCGATGATCTCATGATCAGTATGGCTACAGCAGGGGGTGGCGTAGGTCCGCATTACGACAGCTATGACGTATTTCTTTTGCAAGCCGAGGGCCGTCGTCACTGGAAATTTGGTCAACAAAAAGACTTGTCCTTAGTGCCGGGTTTGCCACTCAAGATTTTGCAAAATTTTGAACCTGAACAAGAGTTTGTGCTTGAGCCAGGAGATATGCTGTATCTCCCCCCGCAAGCGGCGCACGATGGCATCGCCCTTGATGATTGCATGACGATCTCCATTGGCTTTCGTGCCCCCGATGAGGCCGCCCTTGCACGCGGCATGCTTGAGGCTGCCGCGGATCAAATCTTGTCACGCGCGGGTGTCGCGAGCGGCCCATACGGTGAACCTCCATTGCCTGGCCCTGCGCTCAATGCGTTTTACCGCGATCCGAATCAGCCTGCGGTTGCGCACCCTGCGGAGCTCCCCGATCGCCTGACCGAGGCCGCCATGGCTGCCGCAAACAAGATTCGCTTTGACCGCGCTTTGGCTACTCGTTTTCTCGGTTGCTGGCTCACCGAACCTAATCAAGCCGCTGTATTTGACAGCCCGCTAGCGACAGACATGGACGGGGATGAAGCGTCTACTCAAGACACCCCTGCCTATACACACTGGGCGCTGGATCGACGCACGCGTATGCTTTACCGTAACCAACAACTTTTTATCAATGGCGAACCCGCCAACGTCAAAGCTGAAGCAGGTTTAAAGCGCTTGGCGGATGAGCGTGAGCTCGCTGGCACCGACCCCTCAGCCAAGCGCCTCTCTGAAGAAGCGCTCGACGCGCTTGCAGACTGGATTGACGACGGCTGGGTGCATCTCGTACGCAAGTAAACGCATGTGAAGATCTAATCGGTATTAGGATCCCAAACGATCATCACACCGCACGAGCGGAGAACGCGCTAAGAATAAATCTAAAACAGGCCCCGCTAGCGAACTAGGGAGCCTGTGTAGAGGGAATGTCGGACGTTTAGATCTTGTCCGCTAACACGCTCAACAATCGCTGAGCGGTTGGGCTCGTATCACGTGCACCATTGGCATCTAATACCGTCACCTCGGTCTGTGTACCCACCGCGACCAGACGAATGCGATAGGTTGGCGCTTTGGGCGCATTCTTGGCCCCAAACAAACGCGCAAAGAAGTGCGGGTCTTCTCGTTTCATACCGGTATCCGTATCGACGTATCGTACGTAGAATTCACCTGTTGAACGATCGCGATCATCCACTGCAAAGCCACCCGAATCAAGTGCCACGCCAACACGACGCCAGGCGCGGTCAAACGTTTCACCCACCATCAACCTAGTCTTGTCACCGTCAGGGGCTACGACCTGAGGCGCTTGTGAGTCTGCCTTGGCTTGGGCCATTTTCTTGCGTGCACCGTCAACGTCCTCGCCAAAGAACACCATCATGCGCGCCAGCATTGCAGCATTGAGACCTGGATCTTCCTTGCCGATCGTCCAACGGATATCCGCTGAAGCGCCGCCAGCACCCAAGCCAAGCGCTTCTTCGACCATATGTTGGTGCGTAATGTAAATTTCTGTGCGATTGCCGTTACGTTCGATGCGGGTGCGATATTTATCACGTGTGCCGCTATCCCATGCACCGGGGATTGCTTTGCCAATAATCTGACGAATCCAGCTGTCAGGAATGTTGGCGCGGTTCTCTGCCCAGTTTGTGACAAGCAAGCCCGCCTTGGGATCTGTGACATCCAGCGTAAAGCCAATCTCTGTCCAAAAATCTGCCGCGGTCGAAAACACCCGATCTGCTGGCATATCTACGGACAACCAACGCAAGTCACCATCACGCATCACACGCATATCACTGCGGGTCGGCAATACGGCTGACCTTGCAGTCGATGCTTGAGCAGCAGGCGTCATTTGACCCGCTTTTTGGTACTGATTAAAAGTTGTTGTGCCCGAGTCCGGGGCGCGGAAACGTGGATCGCTGGCAGCCTGTGTCATGTCGGGAGGAATACTCAGCGGATCTGTACGCACAACGCTCTTGTAATCGACCGAGTCGTCACCGCTCAGCATATCGCGCACAGAGGCACAACCGCTCAGGACCAAGACGGCGGTGAGCGCCGATACGAGCAATACTTTCTTTTGACTCAACAAACTTTTCATTTCAGAGCAACCCCGCCTGAACCATTGCAGCTCTCAAAGGAGCGTGAAACTGAGCACCTAACTCCACGAGCGGCAGGCGAATACCAGAGGGGATACGCCCCATCTGTGCTAACGCCCACTTCACAGGAATCGGGTTACCTTCGACAAACAAGAGTTTATTCAAAGGGCCCAGTAAATTATTAAACTGCCTAACTTTTTGAACATCACCCTCAAGGGCAGCCTTGCAAAGCGCACTCATCTGACGCGGTGCGATGTTAGCCGTCACAGAAATATTGGCGCGCCCCCCCAACAAGATCAGTGCGGCAGCCGTTGCATCGTCGCCACTCATAATCTGAAAGTGCGCGGGCACATCACGAATCAGCAAAGCACCACGACCAATATCTCCAGTCGCGTCCTTGAGACCAATGATGCCTGGAATCTGAGCCAGACGCAGCACAGTCTCGTGAGACATATCCGCGACGGTCCTTCCAGGCACGTTATAAAGCACTGTGGGCAAATCGACCGCCTCTTGAATGGCTTTGAAGTGCTGATACATGCCTTCTTGGGAGGGCTTGTTGTAATAGGGGACCACGGACAGGCCTGCGGCCGCGCCAACTTTGCGCGCATGTTCTGCGAGGTGAATGGCTTCGCGGGTAGAGTTGGCTCCCACGCCAGCAATAATGGGTAACCGCCCTGCTGAGTGCTCGACTGCGACACGGATCAGTTCGGCATGCTCATCAACATTAACTGTTGGCGACTCACCCGAGGTACCGACAATGACCAACGCATTGGTGCCCTCTTGGGCATGCCAGTCCACCAAAGCACGAAAGCTTTGGTAATCCAGACTACCGTCTGGGTGCATCGGGGTAACCAAGGCAGGAATACTGCCTTGAAACAAGGGTCCGTGAGCGGGAGAATGGGTGGCCATAAAAAGGATCCAAAGTGCTGAGCGAGGCGAATACGCGCCATGAATAAATTAAGTCAAAAGTGTACCGGAATAGTGAGCCTTTCAGAGCACCAGTCGAACGATCCACTCACCAAGGGACATCATTGGTGCAATCAACGTGCTCAAAACCCCTGTCGCGAGCAAGGCAATCACGATAAATAGGCCAAAAGGCTCAATTCGGCCGTATTGCCAAGCCAATTGGTGTGGCAGCAAGCTAAAAAGAACACGTCCACCATCAAGTGGAAGTATCGGCAAGAGATTAAGCGCCATCAGGGTGAGGTTGATCTGAATCCCGACTTGGGCCATCTGAAACCAGAAAGAACCGCGATCACCAGACTCGAACAGCACTCTGAGCGAAATCCCCCAGAGAATCGCCATGAACAAATTAGCAGCCGGGCCGGCCAACGCGACCCAAAGCATGTCGCGCTTGGGTCGACGCAAGCGCCCAAAGTCTACCGGCACGGGCTTGGCCCAGCCAAAAAGCATAAAAGGACCACCCACTAGTTTTGACATGAGCAAAATACCAATGGGTACGGCGATCGTACCGACCGGATCGATGTGTTTGATTGGATTGAGTGTGACACGACCTAATTGCGTAGCGGTCGGGTCTCCAAACAAGCGCGCAACGTAGCCGTGTGCAGCCTCATGCAGCGTGATGGCAAAGATCACGGGCAAGGCATACAGACTCAAGGTTTGAATAATTTCGTTCATACGCTCGATTGTAGAGGTTTATCGCGCATCTAAATCCAGGAGATGCCAAGCGTTGCAGGATCACCCCGGCCACGCCGTATCAGTTCGGGCGCAGGACCCGACAAATCAATCACTGTAGTGGGCTCAAACGGACAGGCACCCGCATCAATCACCGCAGCCAAAGCATGCTGATAGCGCTCTCTGATATCCTCTGGATCGTTCAGTGGGAGCGTTTCGCCCTCAGGAATCAATGTGGTCGAAAGCAGTGGCGCATCCACCATTTCCAGAAAGGCCAAGGTCACAGGGTGCGACGGCACCCTGATTCCGATCGTTTTACGTGAGGGATGCGACACACGGCGGGGAACCTCACGGGAGGCCTCCAAAATGAACGTCCACGGTCCGGGGGTAGCTTGTTTGAGCAAACGAAACTGCGCATTATCGACCTGTGCGAACTGACTAATCGCAGCCATATCCCGACACAAGACTGTCAAATGATGCCGGTCATCCAAGCCACGCAGCTTGCGCAATGCATCCGCCGCTGCACGATCATCGAGGCGAGCCACCACAGCGTAACTGGAGTCAGTCGGCACTGCCACCAACCCGCCATTTTGCAATAGCTGAGCGGCCTGCTTGAGCAGTCGGGGTTGGGGATTTTCAGGGTGAACGACAAAGAGTTGTGACATTAGAACGCAGACCGTAATAGAAGGGGTTAGAATAATGCCGCGTTGTCGCCTTAGCTCAGCTGGATAGAGCAACGCCCTTCTAAGGCGTGGGTCACTGGTTCGACTCCAGTAGGCGGCACCATCATTTACTGTACTTTTGCGCCATCGCGCAAACGCTTGACGAAATCAGCACGCTGCTGCTGCTGTAATCCCTGACGTATGTCGTTTTTAGCTTCATTCAGACCAGGTGCCTGATAGGCCCGCTTGTCCTCAACCTTGATAATGTTCCAGCCAGCTTGAGTACGAATAGGTGCAACCGCTAGCGCGCCTTTGTTGAGATTGACCATCACATTCGAGATCGCGGGCAAAATCTGGGCAGGCAATACCCAACCGACCTGACCACCCTTTTCCCTACTGGGATCAATAGATTTTTCCTTGGCAATTTTTTCAAACGCCTCGCCCTTGTTTAGACGCACAATCAGTGCTTTTGCTTCGTCTTCGGTGGGCGTCACGATTAGCGCGACTTTGTACTCTTGTTCGTTCTTAAGTGCCTCCACACGTCGATCGTATTCGGCTTTGATTTGGACATCTGTAATGGGATTCTTTTTGATGAGATCGTTCAGCAACAACTCGACCATCAGAGTCTGACGCATCTGTGCCAACTGTGTTTTGGCCTCGGCCGTTTTATCAAGCCCAAGTTTGGCAGCCTCTTGAGCCAAGATTTCGCGATTAATCAGTTCGTCTTTAAGCAACTGTCGCAACTCTAGTGTATCGCGTTGACCTTGCGCCACATTTGCGTTGACGTTTTGCTCGAGCAAACTCGCAGGAATCACCACACCATTGACCGTCGCCATGACGCCAGTTACTGCGCTCGTTGCTGCTGGTTTGGGCTGTGCCAAACTTGGACCCGTGGCCAGCATTAAAAATGAACAAACAGCACTCGCTGCGGAGAACTTGAGCATTGAAACATTCATCATGTACACCGTCTTTTTAAGCTAAACAAGGTTTAGAAACCAAAATTCCGATTATAGGCGCAGAGCAATGGTTGCATGCCTGCGTCTGCTAATTGCGTCTGATTCTGTTATGTTGACGAAAAATAGTGGCACAGACTCGCCCAACCATAGGAGCAACACACATGAATTCCATCCCCTCCAATATCCTCCAGGCGTTTGCCCCCACGGGCGTACTGCGCGCCTCGCTCAATATTGGCAACCCTGTTCTGGCCAACCTGGACGCCCACGGCAAACCCTTTGGGATTTCGATTGACCTCGCTCAGGCACTTGGCCAAAAATTAGGCGTGACCGTCGAGCTGATCGTCAACGAAACAGCAGGCAAGTCCGTTGCAACCGTGGAGGCCGGACGTGCCGATATTGGTTTTTTTGCAGTGGATCCTGAACGCGGCAAAGACATTGCTTTTACGGCGGCTTATGTCCTGATTGAAGGCTATTACCTTGTGCGCACAGATTCGCCGATCACACACAATACGCAGGTTGATGCACCGGGCAATCGTGTTGTGGTGGGTAAAGGCAGCGCGTACGACTTGTTTTTGACCAGACACCTAAAACAATCGCCGATCGTTCGGGCGTCTTCTTCGCAAACGGTCGTTCAGGACTTTTTGACGCAGCAGCTCGAAGTAGCGGCGGGCGTCAAACAGCAGCTCGAAGCCGACACCAAAGGCATGTCAGGCGTACGCATCCTCAATGAACGGTTTATGGTGA
>CAMAYM010000031.1 GCA_945862495.1 Bordetella parapertussis
CACTCGCCCACAATGCCATCAGACGGACTCGTCAAAACCGAATCGTTGCGATCAATCGTACGCGCACCTTCGCGCAACTCCCTCACAAAGCAATCATGCAAACTTTTAAAGGATTGCTTTTTTGCCTCTGAAAGGTCTAAATCTGTAAAAATTCGCCAAACCTTAATAGAAAGATCTCGAACCCAAGGTATTTCAATCTTGCTAAACCATCCCATCCAAACTGTTGCAGTATGTCTAGGGATACGGTTGGTCAGCAAGAAGTTTAAATCCTCATTTCCAAAGAGCTTTCTAATTAATTGTGTAAATTTCATCATTTAGTCATTCTATTTGTATAAAAAGGAGTTCTTACAGCTTGGACTCCTCATTATGACTATTCTGCTACTTTTGCAATACACAATTGTGACAATCATCGCTATTTGGTTCGGTAAAGTAGCTTTACAAAGACTGCAGCTTTCACTCGCGAAGTCTCCAGGACTGGGCGGGCATTTAAGGTGGGCAAAACGATTTGCCCGCGTCGTGCCTTACTATTCCTACGATGAAAAGAAATGGCTTGAGGTAGACGGTGCACCTGCTGAAGTCGTTGCAAAACGGAAAAGTGCCTTTCTGGCCTTGAGTCAGACCTTGAGGGAAAGAAGTCCTCTTTCACTCGCGCAAAGCGCCCAAGCAAAAACAATGCTGTCAGACCTTCAATTGACCAGCCGCTACCGTGTCCCCTTTCAGTTTCGCGCGGTGGTAGAAAAAAATCTTACGGTTGGCAGTTTCTATAACGAAACGCAAGGCGTTTGGCTGAAAGATCTAGACGGTCAGGCCTATATCGACGTTAGCGGCTCTTACGGCGTGAACTTGTTTGGTCAGGACTTTTATAAAAAATGTATCGAAGAAGGCTCCGCGACTGTCCATGCCCTGGGTCCTCTTTTAGGCGGCTATCATCCTTGCGTGTTGGACAATGCCCGTCGGATCACTGAACTATCCGGAATGGATGAAGTCACCTTTCACATGTCAGGCACTGAAGCCGTCATGCAAGCGGTCAGAGTGGCGCGCTATCAAACCCGTCGCAACAAGATCGTCAGGTTTACCAGTGCGTATCATGGCTGGTGGGATGATGTCCAACCCGGTCCCGGCAATCCGATGCCGCCCTCCCCAGACACCCTGACCTTACGCGATATGCATGCTAACACCCTGCGTGTGCTGCGTCGCAGACGTGATATTGCGTGTGTCCTCATCAATCCGATCCAAGCCATGCACCCCAATCGTGCGGCTCCAACAGATTCCATGCTCGTGGATGGATCACGCAACGCACAATATGATCGTGAAGCCTACACACAATGGCTCCGCGCTGTCAGAGACGTCTGCACTGAACGCGGAATCGTCCTAATTTTTGATGAAGTATTTATGGGTTTTAGACTCGCCCGTGGCGGTGCGCAAGAATACTTTGGTATCCGCGCAGACATGGTGACCTACGGCAAGACCTTAGGGGGTGGCTTTCCAATCGGTGTGCTGTGTGGCCGCGCTAACCTGATGAAGCGCTCTCGCGAGGATCGCCCTGCAGATTTATGTTTCTCACGCGGTACATTTAATGCACATCCCTATGTCATGGGTGCGATGAATAGCTTTTTGCATGCACTAGATAGACCAGAAGTACAGGCTCAATACGAAAGCCTAGACAAAACGTGGATTTCAAGACGTGAGCAGCTCAACCAACAGTTGAAACAACTAAATATTCCACTGCAAATAGAGTCGATGTCAACCGTGTGGACGGTCTTGTATGACGTACCAAGCCGCTACAACTGGATGCTTCAATATTACCTAAGACGCCAAGGGATTGCTCTGAGTTGGGTGGGCACAGGCCGAATGATTTTTAATTTAGGATTTAGAGACGAGGATTTTGAGGAGTTTTCTCGACGCTTTATCGCGGCGGCCCAAGCTATGGGCGAAGATGGATGGTGGTGGACACCTGTGGGGCAAACAAACAAAAATATTAAACGTTCAGTCGCGCGCGAATTAGTAAAAACATTGTTTGGCGCGCGACTGAATTAAAAAGATATTACTTTGAATGTACGTGCTGCATAGGATCAATCAGCTGCCCTTTCATCAAATGAAAGGGCGCTTTGTAATACAACTTCACATCATGAAAAGGATCCGTCATGATTTTAAGACCCCACGCTAAGGCGCTGACATAATTGTCCTGAACCCACAATTGCAACATACGGAACAGCATCCCACCCAACCCCAAATACAACCACCACATTGCGGTCAAACCCACTAAATCATGGTGATTTTCTGTAGGAACTGCCCAAATCAGTGACGAGGGAGAAAAGTACGCAATAACTGGAATAGCCGCCCATACTGCCATCAAAACGATCTTGCGTTGAATGTTATAGCCTACTTTGATTTCTTCTTTATGCGCATCCGTCATATTGTTGACGTGGTCATAGCCTCTGGGCTCAAAGAAAAAATGCCCAGCCTGACGCGTGGTCATGGACACCGACCATGCCACCAACGATGCGATCACTGGGTTAATAAACAACATTGCATAAGAAAAAATAAAGGACAAAGCGCTAATTAAATGCAAGCTCTGATTAATGCGGCTGTGGTGATAAAGCCGATGGTCGTCCCAGCGCTGCTCTGAAAGTTGTCCCAAAAGTACTCGCATATAAGGCTCCACGAAGTAAGGCCAATTATTATAAACAAAGTAGGAAAATCCCACTCTATACGCTAGATTGAACGTGAAATATTAAGATCTGATGACAACATCAAAAATTCACGCACTGTCATTAAATGGTTATACAGCCGCACTATAGTGAGTCTTAGTTGCAAAAGGCACACAAGATGGCAGAGACAACGCAAGACAAAACAACAGATTGTCCAACAAACAACACCCCACTACATATTGATGTCGTGACTGAAACCTTCCCCCCAGAAGTAAATGGCGTCGCGCACACTGTATCAATGTTGGTAAATGGGTTAAGGAAAGTTAAGCATCACGTCTGCGTCATTCGACCCAAACAAGCTTCAGATCACGCAAACGCGTTCAACGCTGCCGAGGAAAACGACTTTTTAGTGAAATCTTTTCCCATTCCGTTTTATCGCGAACTTCGGGGCGGCTTACCCTGTAAACAAAAACTGATCAACCGCTGGAAAATAAAGCGACCCGATGTGGTGCACATCGCCACTGAAGGACCGCTGGGGTGGTCCGCTGTCCGAGCGGCCCATGAACTAGGTATCCCAACGTCTTCAGACTTCAGAACAAATTTTCATGCTTACAGCGCAATGTACAAAATCGGATTTATTGAACCGCTAATCATTGCCTACCTGCGCTGGATACATAATGCCACCAACAAAACAATGGTGCCGACTGCAAAACTGAAACAAGAACTCCAAACAATGGGGTTATTGAATTTAGAAGTCATGCCCAGAGGCGTTGATACGTCGCACTTTTCATCGTGCTTAAGATCAGAATCCCTTCGCGCATCATGGGGTGCGCACGGATCCGATGTCGTTTTACTCTCTGTTGGTCGATTAGCAGTTGAAAAAAACCTGGATCTCTTACTTCGAAGTTATGAAGCCGCGCAAGCGATTGCTCCTACGGTCAAGCTTGTCATTGTGGGGGATGGTCCGTTACGCGCCACCTTAGAGAAACAATGCCCTCATGCCATCTTTGTCGGAATGAAACGTGGCACAGATCTCGCCCAGCATTACGCAAGCGCTGACATTTTTGTATTTCCCAGTCTGACCGAAACCTTCGGCAATGTCACGATTGAAGCAATGGCCAGTAGTTTGGCCGTAGTTGCTTACCGACATGCAGCGGCGGGCGATTTAATCGATACCGGGGTGAACGGGATCACGGTTGAACCTGGGGACGAACAAGCGTTTATTGAAGCGGTCGTTGAAACGACGCTGAATCAGCCCCTACTAAATGGCCTAGGTCATGCTGCTGCAGAAACGGCGCGCCTTCACTCATGGGAAGCCATCATCCTCAAAACTGAAAAAATATTCCGTGAACTGATTCATTCTCAAAAAAATAACACCCGTCACGATAGCTTCACCATTCCGACATAAAACCGTCATGTTGCCTGGAGATAATAGAACCTATGATTTCAAATGACTTATCAACACCAGAGCAGCGACATGAACGATACCGATCAATTTGGATATCTGACATCCATTTAGGCACACCGGGCTGTAAAGCCGATTATCTGGTTGATTTTCTTAAGTTCAATGAATCGGATACGTTGTACTTAGTCGGTGACATTATCGATGGTTGGCAACTCAAGCGTGGCTGGTATTGGCGACAAAGTCACAACGATGTTGTACAAAAAATTTTACGTAAGTCCAGAAAAGGCACCAAAGTCATCTACATCGCAGGTAACCACGACGAAGCGATCCGCCCGTTTGCTGGAATGTCTTTTGGCGAAATCGAAATTGTCAATGAAGCCACGCATGTGATGATGGACGGTAGAAAAATTTGGGTCACGCATGGTGATTTGTTTGATGGCATCATCAAGCATGCAAAGTGGCTCGCATACCTAGGCGATTCACTTTATACCTTTATTTTAAAACTCAACAATACCTTTAATCATCTGCGTCACAAGTTTGGCATGTCATATTGGTCGCTCTCTCAATACCTCAAGCACCGTGTCAAAAATGCTGTTTCTTTTATCACGGAATTTGAAACAGTGTTAACAGACGAAGCCAAGCGCCGTGGCTTTGATGGCGTCCTATGCGGACACATTCATAAAGCTGAGATTAGAGAGATTAATGGAATCCTGTACTGCAACGATGGCGATTGGGTAGAAAGTCTTTCTGCAATTGTCGAAACCCAGTCAGGTGAATTAAAGATCCTGCACTGGCCCTACCGTTCAAAAGTTGATAAGAAACAAGCACAAGAAGAAGAAGAAGGTCTTATGACATGAGCGACCCTAAGCCAGAAATTTCTTTTAGCATTGGTTCGCGTCACAGCATCCCAGCTTTAATTGGCGATCGCCCTGTAGTGATACTATTACATTCGCACGCCAGTAGACAGCTATTAGACGAAGTGCGGAGTATGTTCGGTGCCCGTCTGAAGGAAATTCTCTATTGTCCTGACGGCTTAGTGACTGTCGAACGCGCCGATCAAATGCGACAGCATTTTTGGGCCCATCATTCAGGACGTGAAGTTCCTACTTTGATTGCAATTGGTGGTGGCAGCACACTCGACCTCGCTAAATCCATGAGAATCGCGCTCGCGCCAAACGTATCGATTACGAGCGTGCTCGATCAACCGAGTGATATTAATGATTTCGCTGCGTGCCCTCTTTTATTAATGCCCACGACAGCTGGGACTGGCAGTGAGGTTTCCTCTACTGCGACGCTTTGGGATATTGATAACGGCTCTAAACATTCATTCTATGGCACGGCCGCTATCGCGGATTGGGCTGTGGTCGATCCTGAACTCTGTCTGACTGCCCCATGGCATGTCACGCGAGATAGCGGCGTGGATGCCCTCGCACACGCTTTAGAAGCCATCTGGAATCTCCAGCGCGTACCAAAGGCCTTTGCCTTCGCGATGTCGGCTGCGCAACAGATTACTCGCGCTTTGCCAGGACTCATTGACCATCCCCATGACATTGCACTCAGAGCTGAAATGAGTCAGGCATCACTCTGGGCGGGTCAAGCGATGGCCTTGACTGAGACGGCCCTCGTACATGCCCTCTCTTATGAGGATACCCTTCTAAAAGGTGTGCCGCATGGCGCAGCGTGCGCAAGATGGCTGCCGCGTGTCTACAAGCTCGCACGCGAGTCCTCAGAGGAGCTCGGTATCTATCTCCGCGCAGCAATGGAACCCCTCATCAGTGACGAATGGGAGCTACAAGATTGGCTCATTCACCTTGGCTATCAACCCGTTTTACTTACAGATAAAGATCCCGCCATTGATGCGCAGATCAAAGCCGCTTTGCTCTCGCGGCGTGGCAAAAACTTTGTGACCACTCAACGCTTACACGCAGTGCACTAAATATCTTGTAACGACCACGAAGGCAAATAAAACGCCCCGTAAGGGGCGTTTTATTTGCAATTTCAACTCAAAACATTAATCAGGTTTGATGTTGTTTTCCTTGATGACCTTGGACCAGCGATCCATTTCGGATTGCGTGAACTTGGCGAGTGCCTCAGGCGAACTGGCCTTGAGGTTCATGCCTTGTACTTCCGTCAATTGTTTATTGACGTCAGGCTGTTTGGTGATTTTGACCATTTCAGCATTCAACTTGTCGATGATCGCTTTTGGTGTTCCAGCTGGCGCATACACGGCCCACCAGGCTTCAGCTGAAAAGCCCTTAAAGCCCAGCTCAACCATTGTTGGAACATTTGGTAAGGAAGGCGCACGCGTTTCGCTGGTTACAGCCAAGGCGCGCATTTTTCCGCTGCGGATGTGATTGCCTAGCAACGCAATCGAACCAATACCGCCATCAATTTGGCCACCCATAATGTCGATGGACATTGGGCCACCACCCTTGTAGGGGGCATGAACAACTTTGAACTTACCGTCTTTCTCAAGCAATGACATCGCAAGATGACCCAAGCTACCGCTGCCGACTGAGCCATAGCTCAACGTATCGGGTTTAGCTTGTGCAGCTTTGACATAGTCTGTAAAGTTTTTATAAGGCTTGTTAGGCGAAGTGGCAAAAGCCATCGGCGCAGTACCCACCAACATCACAGGCGTCAAATCCTTGAGGGTGTCATAGGTCATCTTTGGCAGCAAATATGGGTTTGTGGCATGCGTGTCAAAAACAAACACAAATGTGTAACCATCTGCAGGTGCTTTCGCCACATACGCTGTTCCAATAGAACCTGATGCGCCAGTGCGATTTTCAACGATGAATTGTTGACCAAGCGCCTCGCTCAACTTCACCGCAAATAAGCGGGCCAGAGGATCAACAGAGCCACCAGGAGGAAAGGGTGAAATAAAAGTGACCGGCTTGGTTGGCCATTGTTGTGCCGAAGCGATGGGAGAAGCGGCAACCGCCAACACGCCAAGAGCCATTCCAACGCGAAATATGAATTTGTTTAACACTTATCACTCCTTACTTAAATTGATTTGAAAACTGTTTAGCTTTCTAGATCAAATAGTTTATACCCTCAACGCTATGGACCGTCTCCCGATAAACCCTAGGTTTCACACCAGTTTTTCCAGGCTCTTTGCATATACCACCGTCTTATTCACAAAAGCTTCGTGATTATTTTCAACCGCATCCAACTCATATAAATAGTTGACCATCAGACTACAAGATTGAACGACACCCTTTTTAGACAAGTCAGCCGCCCAGTTAATGTTTAAAAGTTGTGCTCCATTTGACAGGTGGAATTTCGCGACCGCATCGCCCTCTTTTGTGCAAGTCACTTGCGTCAGGTACACAAAACAGAGACATAGCAAAGCCGCTTGTTCTTCTTGACTGACATTGAGGCTCGTCCAACCTGACGCGAGTGTCTTAGCCCATGGCTGACCTTTGCCGCGTAAAAGCTTAAAGGCATCCTCGACCTTCGCACGCTTGGCGGGCGTCAAATCAAACTGCTCGGCCTTGACGCCCGAGTCCAGCCATTTTGTAAAGCCAGGGATGGGGGACAGCGTACAAAAGGTTTTGACCGAAGGTATCTCTTGCTGAATTTTTTCGGCGACCCGCTTAATCAGAAAGTTACCCAGCGAGACGCCTTTGAGACCCGGTTGGCAATTACTAATCGAATAAAAGATGGCCGTTTTAAATTTCTTGGACTCAAGGGGCTCTGCCTTTTTATCGAGCAACGCACCAACCTCACGGGCGATCGTCGGCACCAATGCAACTTCGACAAAAATGAGAGGCTCTCCCGGAAGCTGTGGATGAAAAAAGGCAAAACATCGACGATCTGGTTGTAGGCGTCTACGTAAATCATCCCAGCCATCAATCGCATGAACGGATTCGTGTTTGATGATTTTTTCAAGCAAGATCGCCGGCGAGGACCACGTAATTTCATGGAGCTCTAAGAATCCTGGATTGAACCATGAGCTAAAGACGTGCTGAATATCGGTATCGACCGACTTGAGTCCTGGATGCGCTTTTAAATGACCCAGCAGTCTTTCGCGCATTTGAACAATTGAGTGTGTCCCACCAATCGCGCGATTTAAGCGCCTCACTAACTCTTGGCGTGCGGGTTCAACCGTATGAAAGAGATTACTCAAACTGGCATGATCCGGACGGTCTGCATATCGCTGGGCCGCGACGAGTACCGCTGCAGGATCAGGGTTAAAACGGGACGCCATAAAATCAAAAAAACTGAGCTGCTCCGCCCGATCAAGGCTATGAAAGGTCTCCAATAACGTTGACGCCATGCTCTGGGCATTGGTTTCACCCTTTTCTGAGAGCAAGTTCAAGGCTATTTTTTTTGCCGACTCGAGCGACCGTCCTTTAATAAACCTTTCAAACATAAAGCATTTCTCCAGTTTTAATCTGCAACTTAACTTATCATAGAAAACTGGCTGACCAACTCCTTAATTTGAAATTTGTTGATTTAGGTACATTTCTACCAAAATATCTACAATCTGTGCCGCGTTGGTTTTTTTAGGTCTTCGGTCCTTGAATATTGGCCAGGGTCCTCATGCGTCGCGTTAGTGCTTAAATTTTTTCAAACAAGTCTAAATACCGCCCTTTTACGTCCATCAAAACAAAAAAATGATAAAGATCACGTTCATTAAACAAAGCGCCCTATTTTTAGTTTCTCTTGCTACAGCAGTCAGCATTCAGGCACAAACAGTGTCTACTCCGGCACCCTCGGCCTCCCAACTCCAAGAAATTGCCACACTGCTGACTGGCAAAGAACCTTCCTCAGGTCTACCTAGCAATGTCAACGGTAACTTGAAATGGAATCTCTACACAAAAGAAGTCGAAAATAACTGGGCCGAATACTCCACAAAAATTGGTTTACCCATGATTGAGTGGGCAAAACAAAATATCGGTCAGACGACGGATACGATTTTCTACCCTTTCTCTGGACCTGACTTCACCACGGTTCACAAGCTCTTTCCCGAAGCCAAGCGTTACGTCATGGTCGCGATGCAACATGCAGGTCGCCCGATGAATCTTGGTGCTTACTCGCCATTGATTACCGACCAAAGCTTGGAGCAACTGACTTCTGCTTGGCAGCTCTACGGCACACATGGTTTTTTTGTAACGTCATATTTAGAACGGTACTACTACGCCAGCCAAGGAAAAATAGGTGCAAGTACTTTTCTAGCTATCTTCCTCAAGCTTCAGGGTTTTGACATTGAACGCGTGACCCCGATCAAGGTTGGCGCGAATGGCGAGGTAGAAGAGCTGCCACTTGAGACCAAGCTCTGGAGCTCGGTGCGTTTTAATGCGACTAAAAATGGCAATCCGATTGTGCTGGACTACATCAGAGTCGACTTGTCGAATCAAGGGCTACAGGCAGAGCCTGACCATTTCAAATTTGTACAACAGATGGCCTTTAATCCAACGCTTTTCAAAGCCGCCTCGCACCTTCCGCAAAATGCCAACTTTAATATGATTGCAAATGCAGTCCTCGACCATGCGCCGCTTGTGGTACAGGACGAGACCGGGGTGAACTACACCGCGCTTAGCCAAAAATTCAACAGCACCTTATTTGGCAAGTTCGTGATCGCCCACCACGCCTTTCAAAGCTATCATAGCGATCTCGCGCGCGCATACGCGCAACGTCAAGACGTTCAGCCTTTGAATTTTCGTGTGGGTTACTACAAAGACGGTAACTATGTATTGATGGTGGCGCGACGCAAGTAAAGACGCGCTTACGCCTTGAGCGTAGCAGGATCGTCGAGAAACGATTGTGCTTTCAGGGTGACGACCAGTGTGTCGCGATAGCCTTTTTCTTCTGTAGGTTGTATGGGTGTCGTTTCGTGGATGACACGCTCATCATCTAGCAACAAAACTGACCAGGGTTGTGATAGCGTAAAGCGCTGACCAAAAGGCGTCTTCATATCGAACACCCTCGTCTCGCCCCCTTTGATGTGGTGACGACCCACCATAAACACCGCGACAAGATGCACGCCATCTCGATGCGCCCCCTCCGGTGTGGGGCGGCCAATCCCTCCGGCCGTGTCGATCCGAAATTGGTGTGCTTCCGTAAACCAAGACTGTGCACCACGCATCTCAGACGCGATACGACCAAGAAAGCGCAACAGCGCCAGCCAGGCAGGGTCTTGAGACACGCGTGACTCAACGGGTTCAAACCAGCGGTGCATGCCGCCATGCAGTGCGTTATAGGAAAGGGGTTGCCAGTGCGCACGATGCTCAACCAGAGTCACGTGATCGGCGTTGATGACATAGCTGCTGTGTCGGCGATAGCGATAACGTCCGCCATCCTTGAGATACTGATCTGGCGACAGCGACGCCCACGTCGATTCAAGCTCCTGGAGCGCTTCTAAAGACGCCCCACTTAACTGCGCGACGCTTTGCGCACTTAACACTGCAAAACCTTGCTGATGAATGGCCTCGCGCAGGTCGGAGGCAGGCGTCAGTGGGGGCTGCAGTGTTTGGATCGACATCACGCTCTCAAGGTGCAACAACTATTTGTTGTCGTTGGGTTCATTTGGTGTCGGAGCCTGAACATCGAAGCACATCTTTTCGCCGTCCCAGCGTTGACCACACCAGCATACCCCTTCCTCATTAATGATGCAGGTTCCCGACCCACAGCATCTTTTGTCTTCTTGCATGATGTTCCTATTGATAATGAGGCTCACCGTGGGCGAGCGGGCTGTCCCAAACATGCCGCGTGGCGACCGCCATCATTCATTTCAGCCGGACGCCGCATCGCATGTTTAGTATTGCGCCCGGTCACCCGTACGCGCCACAGTCGGAAAGAAGCGTGTTTAAGCGCTCTACGCATCAGTGTAATCACTTGTGGCTCACTGAGCCCAAACTGACGCTCAATCGCCTCAAAGGGCGTACGATCTTCCCACGCCATCTCGATGATTCTTGAGATCTCGTTCGTTGTGTGCGTAGTCTTCATCGTGTTCCAGAGTGTTGAGTGAAAGTGAATCCAACACGGGTTTGAAATCATCTGCCGTCATTTCCCACTCGAGCGAAAAATCGATCTCGCCGGAATGGCCAAGGAGTTTGATCAGCGGCACCGCTTTTAGAAACTCGTTTTTAATATGTTCATACTCAGCTTCGAGCCATGCGGTGACGTGACCGTTTTCGCTAGGCTCTGCCGGTGGCAATTCGGCTCCACCGAAAATCGAGACCACGTCCCAAACACTCAAAGCGGTCAGATCACCATCAAACCGATGGCCACCGCGGGGTCCACGGTTCGATTTCAAAAGCTGGCGTGTCCGCAAACCTTTTAAAAGATTTTCAACATAGGAAACAGACAAGTCCAAGTGTCTGGCTAGGTCTTGCGTAGTCAATGCTTCGCCGTTGGGCAACCCAGCGAGCAATACGACAAGGCTCAGAGCATGTTTCGATTCGTTGGCGCTCATTTTTAATCCTTAGTCATGTGACGAGTAGATTCAAGTCTTAAATATACGGCAATTTCTATTCAATTCCATCAAATATCTATATCAATTGATGATTCTGTGCTAAAAATATGCTGTAATCTATTCAATATCTATTCAATTTACGATTTTTACTGAGACACCAATGTCCGCAGAATTAAAAAACCACAGTTATCGGATCGGCACCATTTCCAAACTGGCAGGTATACCGGTCCCCACCCTTCGAGTATGGGAGTCACGCTATGCTGCGTTTACACCCATCAAAACAGAAGGACAGCATCGGCTGTATGGCGAGGAGGACTTGTTACGTGCCACGCTGATCAAACAACTTTGCGATGACGGGCATGGCATCAGCACAATCGCCAACCTGAACGTCCAAGCACTCAGCCAATTGCATCACAAACGTCGCAACGGGAAAATGCGCGAAGAGCGTCCTACCTCCGCGCATCATGTTGCCATGGCTGTCATAGGACTGGGTCTCGCGAGACGCATTGAGGCAAAAAAGTTTGCGCTCAATATTCTCTGCGACAGTGTCGAAATCACAGATATCTTTGAGGACCTCGACGCAGCGCAGTCAGGCCAGTTTGAAACACCTGCCGAAATCTTGCTAATTAAAGTCAATACCTTGCACGAAATCGTGATGCAGGATATCCAAGCCGTCAAAGAAAAAAATAATGCCACTCAAGTGATTGTGATTTACAACTTTGGCCGCGACCAAGTTGCACACGCGATGCGCGCTGCAAGCATGCTTGTGCGGCGTGAGCCCATTTCTGATTATGAGCTCGCAGAGCTCATTCGCTCGGTTCTAACGGTCGAAGCCAACCACACCTTGCGCGAAGTCACACCGAGCGCCATGATTCCCGCTCGCAAATACTCCGATGAAACGCTTGCACGTGTTGCAGGGATTTCAACCAACGTGCTGTGCGAATGTCCAAAGCACGTTGCTGAAATCATTGCCCAGCTCGCGAGCTTTGAGCAGTATAGTCAGGAGTGTTTAAACAAAAGTACCGAAGACGCACACTTGCACGCCTATCTCACCTCAGTCTCTGGCTCGGCCAGAGCGCTGTTTGAGCATGCGCTCGAAAAAGTGGCGCGACACGAAGGAATCGAGCTATGAACGTACTTGGCACCGAATTGATTGCTTGCTCTTATGACCCGCTGACGGGCTATTTTAGGGACGGCTGCTGCAACACACAGGCCGATGATTTGGGCTCGCATGTGATCTGCGCCAAAATGACCCAAGAGTTTTTAGCGTTTTCCAAGCAACGCGGTAATGACTTGTCCACGCCAATACCGCACTACCGCTTTCCAGGACTCAAACCCGGCGACCGTTGGTGCTTGTGTGCATTACGATGGAAAGAGGCGTTTGAAGCCGGAGTTGCCCCGCAGGTTTTTCTCGATTCCACGCACAAACGTGCCTTGGATTTCGTTTCCCTAGAATGGCTGCAGTCCTGTGCCGCCCCCAGCTCAAAAACATAACGACGTGCAAGGGTCAGCAACCTGCAAGGCACTGACCTCACTTTCTGACGCACTTAAAAATAATCAAACAGTCTGTCGTGCGCGCACCAGTGTCATAAAACGATCAAAAATCGCTCCGAGATGATAGCCTGAGTCAGAGGTGCCCTGTCATCACGCTGTCATGCTTTTGCAATCTAAATGTTTTATAAATGTGAAGTGTAAAAGTAAACATATTGAGGATGAACAGGCGATGAAAGTTGGTATCAATGGCATGGGTAGGATTGGACGCTTAGCCCTGCGGGCGGCTTTCGGCGCCGCACATCGTCCCGACGACGATCCTCGCCGCGACAATCGTCTCGAGGTCGTCCATCTCAACGAACTTAAGGGCGGTATCGCTGCGACTGCGCATCTGCTGACGTTTGACTCCGTACAAGGACGCTGGAGAGAAGAGATCGAGACTGAAGGTGACAGCACCATTAGGATCGGCAAGCGCTCCGTTTCCTTTTCCTCACATGCCAACCCGGGCGACATTCCTTGGGGTGATCTGGGGGTGGACGTTGTGCTGGAATGTACAGGCAAATTTTTAACGCCCGAAACGCTGCAAGGCCACTTTGACCGCGGCGCCAAGCGCGTGATCGTCGCTGCGCCCGTAAAGGTCGGCAATGTTCTCAATATTGTAGTGGGTGTCAACGAACACCTCTACGACCCTGCACAAAATAAAATCGTGACAGCGGCGTCTTGCACCACCAATTGCCTGGCACCTGTCGTCAAAGTCATCCACGAAAGCATTGGCATCCGTCATGGCCAAATCACCACCATCCACGATCCGACCAATACCAATCTCGTCGTGGATGCGCCCCACAAAGATTTGCGCCGTGCCCGCAGCGCCATGCAGAGTCTCGCGCCCACCACCACCGGCAGCGCGACCGCGATTACCTTGATTTATCCTGACTTGAAAGGCAGGCTCAACGGCCACGCCGTCCGTGCCCCCGTGTTGAATGCCTCATTGACCGACTGCGTGTTTGAGCTCAAGCGCGAGACCAAGGTCGAGGAAGTCAATGCGTTGTTTACGCAAGCCGCTCAGGGCAGCCTAGCAGGCATCCTCGGCATCGAAACCCGCCCCTTAGTCAGCGTCGATTATGCGGGTGACACACGCAGCGCCATCGTAGACGCCCCTTCTACCATGGTGACCGATGGCACACTGCTCAAGGTGTATGCGTGGTATGACAATGAAATGGGGTACTCCTGCCGCATGATCGACCTTGCCTGCCATATGCAAGCACAGGGTATTTAACAACATCCATGTCGACACACGCCGCGCGCAACTATGCCATTGTGACCTCCGCATACTGGGGGTTCACGCTCACAGACGGCGCGTTGCGCATGTTGGTATTGCTGCATTTCTATCGCTTGGGTTATTCACCCTTTGCCCTCGCCTTTCTATTTTTGCTTTATGAAGCTGCTGGGGTAGTGGCCAACCTACTAGGTGGATGGCTCGCGACTCGCTTTGGTATTTCGCGCATGCTGATGGTGGGTTTAGTTACCCAGATTGTCGGCTTTCTGCTGCTCTCTGCACTTTCACCCGAATGGACGGCTGCAATGTCCGTCGCCTGGGTTGTGATGGCGCAAGGTGTATGCGGTGTGGCCAAGGACCTGACCAAGACGGCGAGCAAATCCGCCATCAAGATCACCGCTGGACAAGCTTCGGGTCAATTATTTAAGTGGGTCGCTTGGTTCACCGGCAGCAAAAATGCCATGAAGGGTGTGGGCTTCTTTCTGGGCGGCCTCTTGCTCGATCAGGTCGGTTTTCAAGTTTCACTCTGGATCATGGCCGCTCTCTTGGCGTTGATTTTAGTGGGTGTCGTCTTTTCGCTGCCCCCCATGATGGGAAAAAGCAAAGCCTCAAAATCCGCCAAGGAACTGTTTGCCAAAAATCGCGGTATTAATCTGCTCGCCGCTGCGCGTGTTGTCCTGTTTGGCGCCCGTGACGTGTGGTTTGTCGTTGGCGTGCCTGTATTTCTTTACGCCTCAGGTTGGACGTTTACGATGGTGGGCGGCTTTCTCGCCGCATGGACAATCGGCTATGGCTTTGTTCAAGCGATGGCGCCCTCGTTAGTGCGGCGCAGTGAGGACGGTTTGAGCAATGAGGTGCCCGCCGCCCGTCATTGGTCGGCCATCCTTGCCTTGGTCACCGTTGTGCTGTGTTTACTCGTCTGGCTTGACGTCAGCCATCTCGAGTGGGTCGTCGTCGTGGGTTTAGCGGCGTTTGGCTTTGCGTTTGCCGTAAATTCCTCTGTGCACTCGTATTTGGTTTTGGCGTATGCCGGTTCAGAAAAAGCAGCCGAGGACGTTGGCTTTTATTATGCGGCCAACGCCTTGGGCCGCTTTATCGGCACCCTACTTTCAGGCCTGCTGTATCAATGGGGCGGCCTACTCTACGCGCTCATCGGCTCCGCCTTAATGCTGATCACTTGCTGGCTGGTGACCCTGGCACTACCCCCGAAACGCCCTTCTGGCGAAACAACGTAAAGTAGCCATGCTTACTCAAGGGCTCAAGGCCTGCGAGCAAGGTCGGGGGTATGTAGGCGAGATCAGACGTGCGGATCGCCACAAAGGCGGGGGTGGATTCCAGCTTTTTAGCCAGAGACTCCGGGGTCTTTTCTAGCAGAGCCTTTCCCTGGCTATAAAAAGACGCGGAAAACGGCCGATGACCCAGGTAAATCAAGGGCAGACCTTCTGGTTGACGCGTCCGGTAGTCCTCGATCAAGGTCTTGGCGGCCAAATCGTTGCTGCGGCCTGTAAAGGGCATGCTGACGTTAAAACCCACCGCGAGCACCATCGTGATTGACAGCCCCAGCGACAGATTGATCCGCACCAGATTTTGATTGGCGCGGGTGGTCAACCACCCCCCTACCAATAACGCTAGCGCTGGCAAGCCTGGCAGGACATACGGCCAGATAATGTTACCCGCCATCGTAAAAAAGACCGCCGGCATAAACGCCCAAAGGAGCAAATAGTTGCGCCAAGAAGCGGGGGTAGCCATCTCGACAGACTGCGTGTGCGCGGTGGCAACCTCTGCACGTGCGCCGCGTGTCTGCCAAGCCAGAATAGGAAACAGAATCGTCCAAGGCAAGACATCCGCCATCATGAACAGCCAGATCGTGCCATAGGGAAAGACATGTGCCGTGCCGTATAAGTCACCTTTCCAACCCGGCGTGACAAAGCGATGGAAGTGCTCGCCCACAATGAAATAGTTGATGAAGCCGGGTGAGCGCAGCTCTGCAATCACATACCAAGGCAGCGCAATGGCAGCGGTCAGCAACAACCCGCGGACCCAGGGCAAGTCACGCCAGATGACCCGTAAATTGCCAGATATCAAGGCCCAGATTCCGCAAGGCAAGCCTGTTAACACCACACCCACCGGCCCCTTGGCCAGCAAAGAAATGCCTAAACCAATAAAGAGCAACCACCGTTCAGAACCCCGTCGCGCCTCGTCGCCATGTAAACCATTCCAGAATCCGCGCATCGCCAAGGTCGTTCCAATCACCAAGGCCATATCCATCATGACCATCCCTGAGGCCACGAAAAACATGACTGAGCCGAGTAACAGGGCGATCGCGTAGGTTGCCCCTGTCGAGCCGCTGCGCGGGCGCATACCCCAGAGGATCCAGAGCACCACCATGCCGGCTAACCAATGCGGAAAGCGCGCGGCAAACTCATTGACGCCAAAGATATTAAAACTAATGGCTGTGATCCAGAACGCCAGGGGCGGCTTGCCCCAAAACGGTACGTCATACGTAAACCAGGGCGTCACCCAGTCATTGAGCTCGAACATAATGCGCGAGATCTCGCCATAACGCGCCTCGGTGGTGTCCATAAGCGGCGAAAAGCCGAGCAAAAGTAAGCGTACCAAGGCTGCAGCAAAAATGAACCAGAGAAAATTTCGATATGTCATCACTTAGGAAACACGAGTAGAAAAGCGTCTAGTTGAACGAAACCACAATCGTCCGTGGTACTCGAGGATTTGAAACATTTTAAGCGGATACTATTGCGCATGCGTCCACATAGCGTTTTCGAACTGTTACTGCTTTCTTTTTTTTGGGGAAGCTCATTTCTTTTGATTCAAATCGGCGTCGCCGAATTTGGTCCCGCCCCCCTGATCTTTTTGAGAACGATGATCGCGGGACTGGTCCTATTACTGGTCTTGGCCTTCAGACGCGAAATGTGGATCCTGTTCAAGCATTGGAAAAACTTTATTCCTCTCGGGCTCCTGGACTCTAGCCTACCCTACATGCTGTCAGCCTATGCAGCGCTCCACATCCCTTCGGGCACAATCTCAGTCATCAATGCCGTCACACCGCTCTGGGGTGCGCTCGCGGCCTGGCTATGGCTGGGTATCCGCTTAACCGTCACGGGTGCAGTGGGACTCCTGATTGGTCTGCTGGGCATCACGTTTCTAGTCTGGGAGCGCTTTGAGCTCGCCTTGAGCGACTCGACTCTCGCGCTCACCGCGGCGGTCCTCGGCCCAATTTGTTATGCACTTTCAGCGTGTTACGCCAAAAAGTACCTGTCATCGTTTAGTCCGTTTGTGAACGCGACGGGCTCCTCGCTTGCGAGTGGCGTGTTGCTGCTTCCGCTCGCGTGGTTCTGGTGGCCCACCGAGTCGGTGAGTGGAACAGCTTGGCTCGCTGCACTCGTGTTGGCGGTTCTGTGCTCGGCCGTCGCCTATGTCTTGTATTACCGCTTGATTCAGCACATCGGTCCGGCGCGTGCCATGACGGTGTCTTATCTTGTCCCGGTCGTAGGACTGTTCTGGGGATGGACCCTGATGGACGAGCACTTTACGCTGCGTACCCTTTTAGGTGTATTGCTTATTTTTACGGGCTTGGCGCTGGCCAATGGCGTGGGCGCCAAGCGCGTACTTCCAAGCGCGTCGGACTTAAACGCGTCAAGTACGACCCCGATTAAGCAGCCAGACCAGCGATAGCATCACCGGTACTTCGACCAGCACGCCCACGACTGTAGCCAGCGTCGCACCTGAGTTCAGTCTCGACCAAGGCTTGAGCATCACAACAAAACGGCTTTTCTATTAAAACAGGCGCACTACGGCAACGCGTCAAAGCTACGTTTACAATATGTGCTTTGCATTTTGATTAAGCTTTGATATCAATGACCTATAGCGTCAAAGAAATTTTCTACACGCTGCAAGGCGAGGGACTGCGCGCCGGACGGCCAGCGGTCTTTTGTCGTTTTACCGGCTGTAACCTCTGGACAGGACGTGAAGAGGACCGCTCAAGTGCTGTTTGCCAGTTTTGCGATACGGATTTTGTCGGCACAGACGGTACTTTGGGTGGCAAATTTCAAACTGCTCAGGCGTTGGCCGAACAAATCTCGGCGCTCTGGCCCGCAGGCCATGGGCACAAATACGTCGTGCTGACAGGAGGCGAGCCTCTTCTGCAAGTCGATAGCGCCCTCGTTGAGGCATTGCATACTGAGGGCTTTGAAATTGCGGTTGAAACGAACGGCACCATTGAGGTCCCCAAAGGCATTGACTGGATTTGCGTCAGCCCCAAAGCCGGAGCCGACTGGGTTCAACGCAAAGGTCACGAACTCAAACTCGTTTATCCGCAACCAACGCTACTACCCGACCAGTTGGGGCAAAGTCACTTTGAACATTACTTACTCCAAGCTATGGATGGTCCAGATCGGCTCGCCAATACACGCGCTGCCATCGCGTATTGCCAAGACAACCCAGTCTGGCGCTTGTCGGTACAAACACATAAAGTTTTAGAGATTCGTTGATGAACGCGAACCCACCGCAGAATACGCAGCAAACAGGCGATACGCCCTGGTACGAGCTCTCACAACGCTTTTATTTTGAAGCTGCCCATACGCTGAGAAGATCCATTGAGACCGAAGGCAGCCTCAGAATTCACGGACACACCTACGAAGCCGAAGTCACAGTCTCTGGTTATGCCGATCCCAAAACAGGTATGTTGGTGGATCTTGGTTACCTGCGCCAGCAAGTCGCGCGCGTCAGAGAGATGCTCGACCATCATTTTTTAGATGAAATCGAACATCTCGGCCCTGCGACGTTGGAAAACCTCTGCGGCTTTATCAGAAACCAATTGAAACCCACCCTACCACAGCTCTCCTCCGTGTTGGTCGAAAGAAAAGCCAGTGGCGATCGGTGTGTGCTCCGCGAACGGATTTAACGCAGCGGGAGCCTTGGCATGGTCATGGACTCAGGTCTCAAAATATCGTCGAGTTTTTCAGCTGTCAACAAGCCGCGTTCTAGCACGATGTCGTAGACACGCTTGCCTGTGACCAACGCCTCTTGTGCCACCTCGGTTGCATGCTGATAGCCGATATAAGGGTTTAAGGCGGTCACCAGCACAATCGAACGATCAAACAACTCCTTGATCCGTGATTCGTTGGCAGTAATCCCACGCACACACTTGTGCTCGAGCGTTTCAAACGCATTCGTCAAATGTGTCACGCTTCGAAACATCGAGTATGCAATGATGGGCTCAAACGCATTAAGCTGCAGCTGGCCTGCCTCTGCGGCAAAACTAATCGTGACATCGTTTCCAATCACCTCATACGCGACTTGGTTGACGACTTCGGGAATCACCGGGTTGACCTTACCCGGCATGATGCTCGAGCCCGCTTGCATGGCGGGCAGATTAATCTCTCCAAAGCCTGCCCGTGGACCACTTGAAAGCAACCTCAAATCATGGCAAATCTTTGAAATTTTTACGGCGATGCGTTTGAGCACACCGGACATCTGGACAAAGGCGCCGCAGTCCTGGGTCGCCTCAATCAAATTTGGGGCAGTTTCAAGAGGGAGTCCAGTCAGCGCGACTAAATGCTGCCGCACTTTCTGTGCATAGTCTGGATGGGTATTGATGCCCGTTCCGATTGCGGTTGCACCCAAGTTGATTTCGCAAATCAAAGGCAGTGCCTCACGCAGGCGTAAGATGTCCTCACCCAACATCACAGCATACGTGCGAAACTCTTGACCAAGCGTCATGGGCACCGCATCTTGTAGCTGTGTGCGTCCGACTTTAATGATGTCTTTAAATTCCTCTGCTTTGCTTTCAAAGGCGTTTTGCAAACTCTGCATTTTTGTCAAAAGCCGCTGGCATCCACGATAAGTGGCGAGCTTGAGTGAAGTGGGATAGACATCGTTGGTCGATTGACTCATATTGACGTCTTCGTTGGGATGCAGGTGATCGTAATCGCCGCGCTTGTGTCCCAGTAACTCCAAGGCACGATTGGCGATCACCTCATTGGCGTTCATATTGGTCGAGGTGCCTGCGCCCCCTTGAATCAAATCCACCACAAACTGTTCGTGCAGATTGCCTTGCAAGATTTCCTTGGAGGCCGCAATGATGGCATCACATTTTGTCGCATCCAGCATGCCGAGTTCTAGATTGGTCTGCGCTGCCGCGATTTTGAGCTCTGCCAAAGCGTTGACCAAATCAGGATAGTGCGAAATAGGCAATCCTGTAATGGGGAAATTTTCAATCGCGCGCAAGGTATGGACGCCGTAATAGGCTTGGGATGGCACCTCTCGATTCCCTAGTAAGTCGTGTTCTTGGCGTGTACTGCCTGAGTCAATACTGGTAATACGCATGCGTGAGGCTCCGTGAGGAAATGTAAAGACGTGCAGCTAAGCATCCATACTCAACCGTTTGCCAATCCTACCTCAAATTTTTTACATTTCGATGTAAAAAATCAATTAATAATTGACTCACTTTCTCGGGTTGCTCTTGCTGCACCCAATGCCCTGCCCCCTCCACCAGAAAAGTACCCTGATAGCGTGTGGTCAACGCACCCTCCACACGCTCGAGTCCACCTGGCGTTTGATAGACACCCCAATCTTGCTGACCACCGATAAACATCGACGGAACATCAATTGTTTTGCCTGCAAAAACCGCCAGATCTTTATCGCCTGGATTCGTGCGATACCCTTGTAAGCCCCCTTGAAAGCCCGTGCGATCGTATTCGTCCACATAGAACTTAAGTTCCGCCTCGGTCAGCCAAGTGCACGCTGCAATTTGCTGCGCCGAAGGCATATCGGGTGCGACCGACTCTGCCATCCCTTGATCCAAATCCATCACGTAATAGCGCGGTAATTTTTCCCATTCATCCGTTGTCAACCCACTTAAGCGAAAGGGCTGATTGGGTGCCCAATCGGCGCTTTTCACATGATAGTAAGCACGTAAAAAATCACGGAGTCCTTGCGTGGGATGCCAAATGTTTTCATTGGCAGGCTCTGTGGCGTAATACCGTATGTAATATTTTCTGGGCGGCTTAAGCTGTGAGAGTGCCTCATCAATCGGGTTCGGTGCAGCAGGCTTGATCGGCACGTTAGCCGTGTTAAAGGGTAACGCCACCGGCCCACCCCGAAAGGGGGAGCTCATCATCACCACTGAGAGAAAAATATCTGGCCGCATCAAGGCGCACCAGCCCGCCAGAGGGGAGCCTTGATCATGTCCGACCACCGCGGCGACAGTGCGATACCCTAAAGCCGCGACCAAGGCCAAGATATCGTGCGCCTTGTTAAGCGTACTAAAGGGGCGCAAATCATCGTGATAGGAAACACCCGCACCACCGCTACGTCCATAGCCACGCACATCTGGTGCCACGACGTGATAGCCCTGCTCGGCCAGTGGCACCAAGACCTTGCGCCAACTATAAGCAAGCTCCGGAAAGCCATGCAACAACACCACGAGATGACGACCCGCTCCCTCAAAGCCCGCCTCCAACATGTTCATGGAGATGCCGTTGACATCGTGAACAAGCCTAGCGCGGACACCCGAGGGCAGCATCTTAATTGCGCTCTAAATTGATCGCGTCAGCTGTTTTCTTCCAAATATCGAGCTGGGATTTGTTGAAGTCTCCCATCTCCTTTGGTGTTGAGCTTTGCAACTCAAAGGCAATCTTACCAAGCTGATCGCGTACATCTTTCCGCTCTGACACTTCTTTCATCGCTTTCGCGACGCGATCAACAACGTCCTTGGGTAAACCGGCAGGACCAAACAAACCGGCCCAAGGCACAATCGTCATGCCCTTGATACCGAGCTCATCTGCGGTGGGTGTCTCGGGTGCCAACGGACTACGACTCGGCAACAATGCCATCAGCACGCGCAGACGTCCCTCTTGCACCATTTGCAACGCGTTGCCTGGCGTCGCGAGCAATACTTGAATGCGACCCGCAATCAAATCGGCCGTTGCAGGCGCATCACCCTTGTAAGGCACGTGTACCATGTCGAGCTTGGACTCCTGTGCGAACTGCGCCGTCGTTAAGATACTGGTACCGTTGCCGCTGCCATAGTTGAGTTTCCCAGGATTGGCCTTTGCATAGGCAATCAGTTCTTTCATGTTTTTGGCTGGGACATCTGCGTTCACAAACATGAAAAATCCAAATTTACCAACTAAAGAAATGGGCGTGAAAGCGGTAATGGGATCGTAGGGAGGTATTTTGCGCATCGTGGGCGCACCGTTTAAGCCTGTTGTCGTTGCAAACAGGAGCGTGTAGCCATCTGCAGGCGCATTCATGACCGCATTCCCGGCAATCGCACCATCAGCGCCTGCGCGGTTGTCAATAATGATGGGCTGCCCTAGGCTTTCGGACAAAGCTTTCATCACAATTCGCGCCGTCTGGTCAGCCGCACCTGCGGGTGGAAAGGGCACGATCATACGAATGGGTTTATTCGGATAGCTTTGTGCAAAGCTGCTCACGCTCGCGCCGAGAATACAGGTACCCAGCAATAATGATTTAAGAAGTCTCTTCATTTTTATCCTCTTTATTAGTTTTGCATGACTCAGTTCACATTCATAAACCGGCATAGCCGAGCTGTCTACAAGGGTTATCCCCCTGAATATTTCTGAGCATGCATATTTATCGACCGATAACCCATAAAATACATTCTAAATCTCTCTCTAACGGACAAACTTCACGTCATGTCACAATCACGTTCTATCGCAATTATCGGTGCTGGCCTCGCAGGTTTGAGTTGTGCACAGGCACTGACTGCCCTAGGGCATCATGTTCAGATTTTTGAAAAAAGTCGGGGCGTGGGGGGGCGGATGAGCACACGTAGTTTTGAAGATTGGGCGTGTGATCATGGCGCGCAATATTTCACCGCGACCGATCCAGCCTTCAAGCTTCAAGTAGAGCGCTGGCAATCCGTTGGCGCGGCAGCGCTTTGGGAAGCACAGATGACTAGCTTTGAAGCGGAGGGCTGGCAAACAATCAAACCGTCAGTGGGTCGCTTTGTTGGCACACCTTCTATGACCGCTCCTGCCAAACAACTCGCAAAAGATCTGACGATCCATTTTTCAACGACGATTGATCAATTCTTGCGTGAAGAGGGCGTATGGAATTTGCATAGCAAAGAACATGGTCTGAACGCGTCGCGCTTCGACACCGTCCTGCTTGCGATTCCCTCCAAGCAAGCTGAGGTGCTTGTGCAGGCGCACTCTCCGCTGCTGCATCAATACTGTCGAGATGCCGTGATGCTGCCGAACTGGACATTGATGGTCTATGCCAAGGCGCCCCTGCCGCTCGA
Source organism: Bordetella parapertussis (assembly GCA_945862495.1). Taxonomy (GTDB): domain Bacteria; phylum Pseudomonadota; class Gammaproteobacteria; order Burkholderiales; family Burkholderiaceae_B; genus Zwartia; species Zwartia parapertussis_G. The sequence continues at coordinate 23,533 of CAMAYM010000031.1, forward strand.
CTTTGATGCGGCGTTTATCAATCAGGGCATGTATAACTGGCTCGCCCGCAGTTCGAGCAAACCCAAACGTCCGCTAGCGGAGGCGTGGGTCGCGCAGGCCACAAGCGAATGGAGCAGCGCGCATGAACATTTGACCAAAGATGAGGCGGTACCGTTATTGGTCGACGGCTTCGCAGCACTGACAGGCTACCGACCCGAACTGTTCCAAAATCATCTCTGGCGCTTTGCAAGACTCGCCAAACAAAATGATGCGGGCCCGCAGTTTGACTTGACACTGCAATTGGGCCTGTGCGGTGACTGGACGACTGGTCAAAAGGTCGAAGGCGCTTGGCTCAGCGGGCAGGCACTCGCGCGTGCGGTCGGCGCGGCAACTCTCTAGAACGCACTACACTCCCGACTGACTCGTTTAGATGCACACGCCACAATGACGCTCTCACACCACACACTTAAAGATCAGATGTACGAAGTGATCTTCAAAAGCGAATCGTCCGCCGGGCGGTCATTCGACAAAATTCTCATTGGAATGATTGCGTTATCGCTCGTGGTGGTGATTCTTGACAGCATTAGTCATATCGCCCAACGTTTTCACTCAATTTTATTTGCACTTGAGTGGTTTTTCACCCTGCTCTTTAGCTTGGAATATATCGCCCGCCTGTACTGCGCAAAAGATCGTAGAAAGTACGCTACTAGCTTTTTTGGGGTGATTGATTTAATTGCTGTACTCCCCACCTATTTGGCCTTATTTTTACCTGAGTTAGATGCCTTAATAGACATTCGCATTTTACGAATGATTCGGATCTTTCGTGTTTTTAAACTCACGGCCTATGTCGAGGAATATGCGCATTTGGGACGTGCGCTGAACGCCAGTCGAAAAAAAATTTTGGTTTTTCTTTCCTTTGTACTCTTGGTTGTTCTTGTCATGGGCACGCTCATGTATGTCGTTGAGGGTCCTGAAAATGGCTTCACAAGCATCCCTATTGCGACGTACTGGGCCATCACCACCATGACCACGGTGGGCTTTGGAGACATCACACCCCATACCGATCTGGGCAAGCTGATCGCCTCCGTCATGATGTTGATGGGCTGGGGAACCTTAGCGGTCCCCACCGGTATCGTGACAGCAGAAATCTCCCGTTCACATGGTCGCCAGCTTTCAAACCAAAAAACCTGCCCTGCATGCGATGCAAATCATCTCGAACAACAAGATTCATTTTGTCGTCAATGCGGCACTAAACTATGAAATATTTAGGATGAAAATATACGAACCTCTCAATTACTCTCATTCAATTGAGAGGTTTAAAAGATTTTCATTTTTCACGCTTGTTATACGGCAGAATGCTTAGCAATCATAAATTTTCAGAATACAAATCACCCGAGAAAACAATCATGATTAATAAACTCGTCTTGTTGCCTATCGTTGCAGCGCTCACGTTATCAGGCTGTGCTCCGACGGGATCCACCTCATTCAGAGATATGTCCTCAGCGTATCGTGATGTTCTTGAAAGCTATGCGAATGACAACGTATTGCTCAACATCGTTCGCTCGTCAAAACAGATGCCTGTTAGCTTTCTGGATATGCCTTCAGTAGTCGGCACCGGAAGCGTCAATGCACAAGCAGGAGTCGCGGGGTTTATCTCCAGTGCCGCACCTAGTTCATTTGCCGGATTTTTCTCTGCAACGGCTGGATCAAGTATTGGACCCAGCGTCGGACTCAGCGTCAACAATGGCTTTAACTTTACACAGTCCTCGCTGGACAATGCACAGTTCATGAGTGCGTTTTTGGGCGATATTAGACCGGAT